>NZ_JBJGYR010000015.1:0-139345 GCF_054050095.1 Geodermatophilus sp. SYSU D01105 | reverse complement strand
CCCCCCCCCCCCCCCCCCCCCCCCCCCCCCGCCCCCCCCCCCCCCCCCCCCCCCCCCCCCCCCCCCCCCCCCCCCCCCCCCACGACCGGCAACGCCCGTCAGCCGGGGAGCGTCGGCAGCTCAGTGGGCCCGCGGGGACACCGGTGCCAGGCCGAGGTGGTCGCGCAGGGTGACCCCCTCGTAGTCGGCGCGGAAGACGCCGCGCTCCTGCAGCAGCGGGACGACCCGGTCGACGAACGGGTCCAGCCCGCCCGGGGTGATGTGCGGGACGAGGATGTAGCCGTCCGCGGCGTCGGACTGCACGAGGTCGTCGATGGTGGCGGCGACCGTCGACGGGCTGCCGATGAACGACTGGCGGCTCTGCACCTCGATCATCAGCTCCCGGATGGAGTAGCCCTTCTCCGCGGCGAGCTCCCGCCACTGCCGCGCGGTGGCCAGCGGGTCGCGGTACATGCGCACCTGCGCGCGGCCCTGGGCCACGTGGCCCTCCCCCACCACGGGGTCGACCTCCGGCAACGGCCCGTCGGGGTCGTAGGCGGACAGGTCCCGGTTCCACACCTGCTCGAGGAACCGGATCGCCGTCTGCCCGGACACCTGCTGCCGGCGGACCTCGTGCGCCAGCTCGGCGGCCTCGGCGTCGGTGTCCCCGATGACGAAGGTGGCCGCCGGCAGGATGAGCAGCGAGTCGCGGGACCGGCCGTAGCGCGCCAGCCGCCCCTTCACGTCGGCGTAGAACGCCTGCCCGGCCTCCCGGGTGCTGTGCCGGCTGAAGATCGCGTCGGCCGACGACGCAGCGAACTCCCGGCCCTCCTCGGAGTCCCCCGCCTGGAACACCACCGGCCGCCCCTGCGGACTGCGCGGCACGTCGAAGCGCCCGGCGATGTCGAAGTGCGCGTCGCGGTGGGCGAACCGGCCGGCCCGCGGGTCGCCGAGGAAGACCCCGCGCTCCTTGTCGGCGACGATCTCGTCCCCTCGCCAGGTGTCGACCAGCTCCAGCACCGTCTGCAGGAACGTGCGGGCGCGCTCGTAGCGCTGGTCCTGCGGCAGGAACCCGCCGCGCCGGAAGTTCTCGCCGGTGAAGGCGTCCCAGGAGGTGACCACGTTCCAGGCGGCCCGGCCGCCGGAGAGGTGGTCGAGGGTGGCGAACTGGCGGGCGACCTCGTAGGGCTCGTTGAACGTCGAGTTGATCGTCCCGGTGAGCCCGAGCCGGTCGGTGACGGCGGCCAGGGCGGCCAGCACGGTGAAGGTGTCCGGCCGGCCCACGACGTCGAGGTCGTACACGAGGCCGTTCTGCTCGCGCAGCCGCAGCCCCTCGGCGAGGAACAGGAAGTCGAACCTCCCCCGCTCGGCGGCCTGCGCGAACCGCACGAACGACGAGAACTCGATGTGGCTGCCGGCCGCGGGGTCGCTCCAGACGGTCGTGTTGTTGACCCCCGGGAAGTGCGCCGCGAGGTGGATCTGCTTGGTCATCCCTCGTCTCCTCAGGCCGGGGCGTAACGGTTGGCGGGGCGGGGCAGACCGAGCAGGCCGCGCAGCGTGGTGGCCTCGTACGCGGTCCGGAACAGCCCGCGGCGCTGCAGTTCCGGCACCAGCCCCTCGGTGACCTGGACCAGGTCGTGCGGGAGGGCGGCCGGGCGGAGCCGGAAACCGGTCAGGCCGGCCTGGTGCCACTCGGTGAGCAGGTCGGCCAGCTGGGCCGGCGTCCCGGCGAACACCCGCGCGTCGCTGACGTACTCGCTCCCCGCGGCGTCGTCCAGCCGCCGCCGGCGCGCGGCGGCCGCCTCCGGCGTCGCGTCGAGGAAGACCACGAGGTCCCCGAAGACGTGCACGGTCTCCCCGGCCCGCCCGGCCAGGGCCTGCGCGGCGCGGATCTCGCCGACGATCGCCGTGGCGTCCACGGCGTCCCCCGGGGTCACGTACCCGACGTCGGCGCTGCGGGCCACGAGCTCGTACGGGATCGTCTGGTGGGCCAGGGCGGAGACGACCGGCTGCCCCTGCGGCGGCCGCGGCGTGATCGAGGGCCCCTTCACCGAGAACCAGCGGCCGGTGAAGTCGATGTAGTGCAGCTTCTCCCGGTCGATGAAGCGGCCCGTGGCGACGTCGCGGATCTCCGCGTCGTCCTCCCAGCTGTCCCACAGCCGGCGGACCACCTCGACCCAGTCGACGGCCTCGTCGAACAGGTCCCGCAGCGCCGCCTGGACGGCCGGGTCGTTCCGGTCGAGGCTGCCCAGCTCCGGCACGGTGCGGCGGCCGAAGTGCGCGGCCTCGGCCCGGCTCGAGGACACGCGCACCCGGACCCCGGCCCGGCCGTTGCTCACGTAGTCGAGGGTGGCGATCGCCTTGGACAGGTGGAAGGGCTCGGTGTGCGTGACCACGGCGGTGGGCACCAGCCCGATCCCCTCGGTCACGGGGGCGACCCGCGCGGCGACCTGGACGGCGTCGAGCCGGCCGCGGACCTGGTCGGTGCGGTCGTCGGGGCCGTGCCGGTCGGTCGACTGCAGCGAGAGGGCGTCCTCGAAGGTCACCAGGTCCAGCAGCCCGCGCTGGGCCTCCCGCACGAGGTCCACCCAGTAGCCGGCGGTCAACAGCTCGGCCGGCCGCGCGTCCGGCTCGCGCCAGGCGGCCGGGTGCCAGCCGGCGCCGTCCAGGGCGACGGCGAGGTGGACGTGGGCAGGGTGCAGGGGGCTCATGCGCGGCGCTCCAGCGGGATCTGCTCGCCGGCCTCGATCGCCACGGGCAGCCGGTTCTCGGCCGGTGGCAGCGGGCAGGTGGCGAAGTCGGTGTAGGCGCAGGGCAGGTTGACCGCGCGGTTGAAGTCCAGGACGACCCGCCCGTCGGCGTCCGGCGCGCTCAGCGCCAGCGACCGGTTGGCGGCGTACGTGGTGACGCCGGAGGTCGCGTCGGTGAACAGGACCAGCAGGCTGCCGGGGTCCTTGCCGGGGAACGCGGTGAGCGACAGGGCCCGCCCGGCCAGCTCGAACTCGACCACCCCGGGGGCGTCGTAGACGTGCTCGAGGCCGGCCACCGCCGCACCCACGGTCGTGGGGCGGGGCTCGGGGAAGGGCAGGAACCGGCCGGGAGCGACCCACCGGCGGTCCGGCGGGAACGTCGGCGTCCCGGCGTACCGGACCCGCAGGGGGGAGTCGGGGTGCCGCGGCCGGACGACGTCGTGCCCGCCGCGGCGGGCGACCTCCACGACCAGGTCGCCGGAGGAGGCCAGCACGCCGCCGCGCTCCGGGATGCGGCCGACGACGTGCTCGCCGGAGACCGGGGTGCCGTCGACGGAGAGCTGCTCGCCCTCGTCGAGGGTCACCACGACGCCGCGCGGGCCGGTCGACCAGGCACCGGGGACGCCGGGGAACCGCTGCGGCGCCCCGGTGAGCCAGTGCAGTCCGGTGACGGCGAGGAACCCGTGCGGATCGGCGCGGTCGGCCTCGTGCCGGCGGTGCCAGTCGGCCCAGTCCCGGGCGAAGTCGTCGGTGTCGGGGGTGGACGGGGCGGAGACGGCGGTCATGGTCAGTGCACCTCGGAGAGCTCGCCGGTGGCGACGTCGGAGACGAACCCGCGGACGCTGTCCTCCACGGGGACGAACGGGCTGTCGAGGATCCGCTGCCGCTGCACCTGCACGTCCTCCTCCAGCTCGGGGAACGCCTCGGAGTGCCAGTGCGGCCGGGTGCCCACCTCCTGCTCGATCGACGCGCGGGAGTCCTCGTCGCGGAACGTCAGCATCCCGCAGTCGGTGTGGTGGGCCAGCACGACCTCGCGGGTGCCCAGCAGCCGCCGGCTCGTCGCCAGCGATCGGATCTCGTCGTCGGTGACCACGCCGCCGGCGTTGCGGACGACGTGCGCCTCGCCCTCGGACGGGCCCGGCGCCCGGTGGACGTCGAGCGGGGCGTCGGCGGCGAGCAGTTCGTCGATGACGGTCATGGGGGTGCTCCTCTCAGGGGGTCAGGACGAGACCGAGCCGGTCGAGCGGGACCGGAAGTCGCCGCGGCCGGTGTCGCCCTTCCAGTCGGCGAAGGACTCACCGGTGAGCTCCTCGAGCAGCGCGATGTCGTCGAGCAACGGGGCGAGCACCTCGCGGCGGACCTCGACCGGCATCGCCGGCCGCGGAGCCCGGCCCGCGTGCAGCGCCGCGACCAGCGGGCGGCTGACCTGGCGCCACACCTGCGGCGGCGCGTAGGCGCCGAGCGCCGCCCCGGCCCGCACGACCCGGGCGAGCGCCCGGTACCGCGGGGTGTCGGCGACGTGGGGCTTGACGTTCTCCGGTGCCACCGTGTGGGCGATACCGGGCTCGACGCCGAGGAAGGCGCTGACCCGGTCCAGCGTCTCCCGCGGGGTGTCGACCAGCTGCCGGTAGCGCAGCAGGAACACCCGCTCGCGGGGCACGTGCCGGTACAGGTCGCGCAGCTGCTCGCCGTAGCGGCCCAGGCCCCGGTAGTGCCAGAACGGCGCCCAGCCCTCGGCGATCCGCTGCTCCTCCAGCCGGACGGCGGTGAGGAAGTCGGCCACCGGCTCCAGCCCGTCGGCGCGCAGGTGCACCCAGTTGGACCAGGCGCGGTCCACCGGGTCGCGGACCACGACCACGACCTTGACGTCGGGTACGTCGGCGGCCAGCCGGGCCTGCGCGGCCCGGTCGTACAGGTAGAACGGCGTGCTCTCGCCGCGGACGGCGTCCTCGGGGGCGGCGGCGAACAGCGCGAGGTACCGGTCCCGCCGCCAGATCCACTCCTGCGCGCTGTGGGCGTCGCCGGGGCCGCGCTGGCCGCTGCGCGGTGGGGGCCGGCCGTCGGTCAGGTAGTACTTCGGCTCCTTGACCGGGGAGAGGTACAGCCCCGGGTGCGTGGCCAGCGCGGCGTGCAGGGCCGTCGTCCCGGCCTTCGGCGCGCCGGCGATGACGAACTGCGGCAGTCGACCGCTCATGCGGACCCCCTCCTCGATCGGTGTGCACACTGGGCGCCGTCCCCCTCGCCCGAGACCGGAGCCGCCGCGTGCCGTCCAGCCCCGTCCCGACCCTGCCCCGCCTCCCGGACCCGCACCGGTTCTGGGCCGATGCGCAGGTGGTCCTGGCCCCCGAGGACCCGCGCCCGGGTTCGTGGGCCGGTGGGCCGTCGGCCCAGCTGGTCGACGGGACGTGGTGGCTGGCCTACCGGCTGCGGCGGCCGGTCGGCGAGGGCCGTGGCTTCGCCAACGCCGTGGCCCGCTCCGACGACGGCGTGGTCTTCACCCCGGTGGTGGGGATCGGCAAGGACGCCTTCGGCGCCGAGTCGCTGGAGCGCCCGGCGCTGGTCCACACACCCGACGGGCGCTGGCGGCTCTACGTCAGCTGCGCGACGCCGGGGACCAAGCACTGGCGGGTCGACCTGCTGGAGGCCGACACCGTGGAGGGCCTGGGGACGGCGACCCCGCGCACGGTGCTGCCCGGCAGCGACACCGAGGCGGTCAAGGACCCGGTGATCCGGCACGACGGGCGGCAGTGGCACCTGTGGGCCAGCGTGCACCCGCTCGACGACCCCGATGCCACCGACCGGATGACCACCGAGCACGCGACCAGCGACGACGGCGTCGCGTGGACCTGGCGGGGGACCGCCCTGGCCGGCACGCCCGGCAGCTGGGACGCCCGCGGCGTGCGGTTCGCCGCGGTCCTCCTCGACGGCGCCGGGACCTGGGCGCTCTACGACGGCCGGGCCACGGCGGAGGAGAACTGGGAGGAGCGCACCGGCCTCGCGATCGGTGACGGGGACGGCCGGTTCACCGCCGTCCCGGACGGTCCCTTGCTGCAGAGTCCGCACCCGCCCGGCGGCCTGCGCTACGCCGACGCGGTCGCGGTCCCCGGCGGCGGCGTCCGCTGGTTCTACGAGGCGACGCGGGCCGACGGCGCGCACGAGCTGCGCACGGTGCTGCTGCCGGGCTGACACGCTCAGCGCCCCGCCGGGCCGCAGGCGGCCCCGCGCGCGACCGCCCGGGGGTCCGCGCCCGCCAGACCGGCCGGCGGCCGCGGGTCGTCGGCCGGCTGCCAGCGGCCCTCGCGGACGACGTAGGCGGTGCCCGGGCCCTCGCCCAGGAACGCGACCAGGCCGTCGAGCAGCCGGTCGACGTCGGCCGCCGTGGTGGCCACGCCGACGCTGGCCCGCAGCGCCCCCTCGGGGATCCCGAGCCGGTCGAGCAGCGGGTGGGCGCAGAACCGGCCGTCCCGCAGGCCCACGCCGTGCTCGGCCGACAGGACGGCGGCCACCAGCCCCGGGTCGGCGCCCTCGACGGTGAAGCCCACGACGCCGGTGGGCGTGGTCGAGTCGGGCCAGATCCGCAGCCGTCGCACGCCGGGCAGCGCGTCCAGGCCGGCCTCCAGCCGCGCGCGCAGGGCCCGCTCGTGCGCCTCGAGGGCCCCCTCCGGCAGCGCGGCGAGCGTGTCGCAGGCGGCCGCCAGCGCCACCGCGCCGAGCACGTTCGGCGAGCCGCCCTCGTGCCGGTGCGGCGCCGGGGCCCAGGTGGTCTCGGCCACGGTCACCGCCTGCACCGCCCCACCGCCGGCCAGGTGGGCCGGCGCGGCGTCGAGCCAGTCGCGGCGGCCGACCAGGGCCCCGGTGCCGTAGGGCGCGTAGAGCTTGTGCCCCGAGAACGCCACGTAGTCCGCGCCGGTGGCCGCGAGGGAGAACCCGCGGTGCGGCACCAGCTGGGCGCCGTCGACGGCCACCCGCGCGCCGGCGGCGTGCGCCAGCGCGACGACGTCGGCCAGCGGCAGCGCCTCCCCGGTCACGTTGGAGGCGCCCGTGACCGCGACCAGGGCGTACCGGGAGGCGGCGAGCTCGGCCGCCAGGGCCCGCAGGGTGGCGGTCACCGTCTCCCGGATCGGCAGGACGGTCGTGGCCGCGCGGCGCTGCCACGGCAGCAGGTCGGCGTGGTGCTCGCAGTCGAGGACGAGCACCCGCTCCCCCGGTGGCACGCACCCGGCGAGCAGGTTGAGCGAGTCGGTGGTGTTCCGCGTCAGCACGCAGACGTCGTCGGGGCGGGCGCCGACGAACGCGGCGACGGTGTCGCGCGCGGACTCGTAGAGCGCCGTCGAGACCTGCGACAGGTACCCGGCGCCCCGGTGCACGCTCGCGTACAGGGGGAGCGCCTCGGCGACCCGGCCGGCCACCGCGGTCAGCGCCGGCGTGCTGGCCGCGGTGTCGAGGTCGGCGTAGCGGACCCACCCCGACGGCACGAGCGGCACCGCGGTGCCCGCGCCGACCACCGGCAGCAGCGGGCCCTCCGGCGCGGCGGGGACGACGGCGGGGCGGGACAGGACAGCGCCGGTCACGCGGGCCTCCTCGGTTCGGGGACCCGGTCGGCGGGTCCGCGCTTGCGGGGACCGGTCGGCACCCGCCTGGTCGTCACCCGGGGCACCCCATCGCGGAGGAAGGGTTGCCGGCCAGCGAGCCGGGGCTTGTCGCTGGCGCTCATGACCTGCCGAGGAGCCTGACACGACCCCCTGTTCCCGTCAAACCCGATCGGGATGGTAGAGATATGTCCGTGCCCGTCCTCCCCGTCCTCACCGCCGCCACGCCGCGGCTGGTCCGTCGGGTGCACGTGGACCTGGGCCGCGTCTGGTCGGCCCGCTGTCGCTGACGGCGCCCCCGTCCACCCCCTCCGGCCGCCGTCCCGCGCGGCCGCTCATCCCTCCGAGGACCACCCGTGCCGATCGAGTTCCTGGGCATCGCAGCCACCAACGACGGATCCGAGACCACCCCGCGCTCCGGGCCGAGCTTCGACAAGCAGTTCACGCTGCGACTCGGCCGCGCGCACGAGGACTGGGGGTGGGACCGCGTGCTGTTCGCGTACGGCTCCGGCTCCCCCGAGCCGGCCGCCGCCGCCGCGTACCTGCTCTCCCACACCGAGCGGCTGCAGGTGCTGCTGGCCCACCGGCCCAACGTCAGCCACCCGACCTTCGCCGCGAAGACCTTCGCCACCCTCGACCAGATCGGCGACGGCCGGCTGACGGTGCACTTCATCACCGGGGGGACCGACCGCGAGCAGCAGCGCGAGGGCGACCACCTCACCGAGGACCAGCGCTACGGCCGCACCCGCGAGTACATCCGGATCGTCAAGAAGGCCTGGACCTCGGGCGAGCCGTTCGACTGGGACGGCGAGCACTACCGGTTCGCCGACTTCGTGAGCGACGTTTTCCCGGTGCAGCAGCCCCGCCCCGACGTCTCCTTCGGCGGCTCGTCGGAGGCCGCCTACGCCGCCGGCGGGGCCGAGGCCGACGTCTTCGCCCTGTGGGGTGAGCCGCTGGCCGACACCGCGGCGCAGATCGAGCGGGTGCACGCCGCCGCCCGCGCCGCGGGCCGGACCGCGATGCCGCGCATCCAGGTCGCCTTCCGCCCGATCATCGCCCCCACGGAGGAGCTGGCCTGGGAGAAGGCGTACCGCACCGTCGACCGGATCACCGCCCGCACCGGCGGCGGCCTCCAGCCGCTGTCGCGGCGCCACCCGCTCACCGGCCCGGAGAACGCCGGCTCCCAGCGACTGCTGGAGATCGCCGGGCGCGGCGAGCGGTTCGACCGGGCGCTGTGGACGCCGACCGCGAAGGCCACCGGGGGCGCGGGCAACTCCAACGCGCTGGTGGGCACCCCGGAGACGGTGGCCCGGGCGCTCCTGGACTACGTCGACCTCGGGGTCGACATCATCTCGATGCGCGGCTACGACCTGCTCGGCGACGCCATCGACGTCGGCCGCCACGTGCTGCCGATCGTGCGCGAGGAGGTCGCCAAGCGCGACGCCGAGCGTGCCGCGGCCGCCCCTGCGACGGTGGTCGCGTGAGCACCGTCGCCGTCGTGGGCAACCCCAAGCCGCACTCGCGCACCCGCGCCGCGGCCGAGCTGGTCGCCGAGCGGCTGACCGGCGCCCCGGCCGACCGGGTCATCGACGTCGTCGAGCTCGGTGCCGGGCTGCTCGGCTGGGGCGACCCCGCTGTCGAGGAGGCTGTCGCCGCGGTACGGGCGGCCGAGGTCGCCGTCGTCGCCAGCCCCACCTACAAGGCCACCTACACCGGACTGCTCAAGCTCTTCCTCGACCAGATCGGCACCGGCGACCTCGCCGGGGTCGTGGCGGTGCCGCTCATGCTCGGCGGCGGGCCGGCGCACGCACTGGCGCCGGAGCTCCTGCTCAAGCCCGTGCTGGTCGAGCTGGGCGCCACCGCGCCCACCCGGGGGCTGTACCTGCTCGACAGGAGCTGGGACGACCCGGCACCGCTGGAGGCCTGGCTGGTGGCCGCGCGGCCGCAGGTGGACGCCGCACGCGGTGCGCGGCGGGCCTGACGTGGCGGTTCCCCGGTCCGACCTCACCCGACGCGCCGCCGTGGACCTGCTGCGGGTGGCCAGCGCGCGATGTCGCCGTCGCTGACGACCGCGCCCACCCCTCAGACCTCGGAGGACCCGTCGTGACCCGTTCCCTGCTGTCCCCTGTCCTGCCCACCGACCCGACCGCCCGCCGCACCGGCGCGGCCGCGCTGGCCGCCGCGCTCGCCGCCGTCGAGCACCGGTGGTCCCCGCTGGTGGAGTTCCGCGCCGAGCACCGCTGGACGCACCTGCTCGACCCCGGCCTCGCCGCCGACGTCCTGGACCCGGCGCTGCACGCCGACCTCGCCGCCGCGCAGGTGTGGCTGCTGTCCTGGCTGCCCGGCCAGGGCACCGACCTGCACGACCACGGCGGCTCCGCCGGGGCCTTCGCGGTCGTCCGCGGCACGCTGTCGGAGGAGGTCGGGGCGCTGCCGGAGGCGCGGCAGCTCGCCGCCGGCCGGGTCCGACCGTTCGGGCCGCACCACGTGCACCGGGTCACCAACCCCGCGCCGGAGCCGGCGGTGAGCGTGCACGTGTACAGCCCGCGGCTGACCGTCATGAACACCTACCGGGCCGACCGCGGCGGCCTGGTCCGCACCGGCACCGAGCGGGCCGGCGTCGACTGGTGACCGGCCGCTGAGACGCCGACGGGCCGGACCGCCCTGACGGAGGGGCGGCCCGGCCCGTCGGTCGCACGGCCCCGTCCAGAGGCTCGCGCCGAGCCTGCGAGGCGTGAGGGGGACGGGGTCCTTCGTCAGGCCGGCTGGGGCACCCGGTTGTCGAACAGCGCGATCGCCGCGGCGGTGTTGGACGCCGGCACGAAGTAGTGCGAGTGCACCTTCGTCACCTGCTCGTTCATCGCCCCGCGCATGATCAGCCACATGATCATCTCGATGCCCTCGGAGCCGGCCTCGCGGATGTAGTCCTCGCGGGAGAGCGTCGTCAGCTTCTCCGGGTCCTTCTCGATGGCCTCGAGGAACATGTGGTCGAACTCGGGGTTGATGTAGCCCGCCCGCGCCCCGGCCAGCTGGTGGGACATCCCGCCGGTGCCGAGGATCGCCACCTTGAGGTCCTTGGGGTAGCTGCGGATGGCCCGGCCCAGCGCCTGCCCGAGGGCGTAGCAGCGCGCGGCCGTGGGCTGCGGGTACTGGATGACGTTGACCAGCAGCGGGATCACCGGGCAGGGCCAGGCGTCACCCGGGTCCGGCGTCCAGACCGACAGCGGCACGGTGAACCCGTGGTCGACGTCGAGCTCCTGGAAGACGGTGAGGTCGAAGCCGTCGTCGACCAGGCTCTCCAGCAGGTGCAGCGACAGCTCCGGGTCGCCGACGACGTCGGGCACCGGGCGCTTGCCGAACCCCTCGTCGGCGACCGAGTACTGCTCGGCGGTGCCGATCCCGAACGTCGGGATGATGTCGAGGTCGATGCCGTTGGCGTGGTCGTTGTAGACGACGATCGCGACGTCCGGCCGGTGCTCGGCCAGCCACGCCCGGGCCGGGGCGTACCCGTCGAAGAGCCCCTTCCAGGCGGGGTCCTCGGTCTTGCCCCGGTCCATCGCCGCCCCGATCGAGGGGACGTGCGACGTCGCCAGGCCCCAGATCACCTCAGCCATCCCGCCGTCCTCCTGCTCGCATCGCCGCCACGAACTCCTCCTCGGTCATGCCGCTGAAGACCCCACCGAGGTACTGCATCGACCGGCCGTCCATCATCGCCAGCTTGTAGACGTAGAAGATGCTGCCGCCCAGGTCGATCATCGCCTGCCAGTCCCGGTCGAGCACCGCCTGCTTCTGCTCCGGGGTCAGCTTGAACTCGTCGCAGTAGGCCGCCTCGTCGGCCAGGAACCGCTCCCGCGCCTCCCCCGAGCGCAGGCTCATGAACAGCTTGTTCATGCGGAAGCCGCGCCGGCTGGTCTGCCCGTCGAAGACCGGCGTCCCCGGCAGGTCGAACCTGCCGGCCGGGGTGTCAGTGCTCATCGGTGCCCTTCTGTTCCTCGCCGGTGAGGTGCTCGTGGTCGTCCAGCCACTCCCACAGCTGGCGCGGGTGGGCGCTCTGCCGGGTGCGGCCGCACCAGCACGTCCCGAGCATCTCACCGTCGTACTGGCGGAACGTGATGCGCAGCTGCTGGCCGGTGGAGGTGGTCATGACCGTTCCTGCGGGTGTTGGGCCAGCGCCTCGACGTGCACGTCGAGCCACGGCGACATGGGCAGGGACACCAGTGCGTCGTGCAGCGCCCCGGGGTCGGTCGCCTCGAACAGGCCGATCCAGGCGTTGCGCCCGGGCACCCGCCACAGCCGCTTGAGGATGCCCGCCTCCCGCAGCTCCATGGCGCGGGCCCGCTCGCCGGAGCGCAGCTCGTCCCGCCGCTCGGCCGGGGTCTCCGGGGGCAGCAGGTTCTCGGCGCGGACGAGGAACTCCACGGTGCTCTCCTGTCGGGTCGGGGTCAGCGGGCGAG
This sequence comes from Geodermatophilus sp. SYSU D01105, assembly GCF_054050095.1. Taxonomy (NCBI): domain Bacteria; kingdom Bacillati; phylum Actinomycetota; class Actinomycetes; order Geodermatophilales; family Geodermatophilaceae; genus Geodermatophilus; species Geodermatophilus sp. SYSU D01105. The sequence goes on along the minus strand of NZ_JBJGYR010000015.1, from coordinate 127,573 downwards.
CTCGAGCAGGACGTCGGCCAGCGCCTTGGGGGCGGTGACCATCGCCTCGTGGCCGGTGTCGAGCTCGTGCACCGGCCAGCCGCGCTCGCGGGCCCGGTCGGCCTGGGAGCGGAACACCCGCATCCAGGTCACGCACTCGACGAAGGCGGCCGGCACCGCGTCGACCGCACCGGTGAGGTCGAGCCGGTCCAGGTAGGTCTTCCACGGGTGCGGGGTCAGCTTCGGGGTCAGCCAGTCGACGTCGGCGGACTCGGTGACGCCGAGGACCGAGAGCTTGCGCACCGGCACGAGCCAGCCGAAGCCCTGCTCGGCCGCCGACTCCGCCCAGTGGTGCTCCACCTGCTCGGGCAGCAGGTCGCGGGCCGCCTCGCCGTCGGAGCCGACGAAGGCGTCGAGGTACACCCGCCGGGCGATGGCGTCGGGCCGGCGGTCGGCGACCGCGGTCACGATCTGCCCGGCGTAGCTGTGCCCCACGAGGACGACGTCGCGCAGGGCGAAGGTGTCGATCAGCCGGACGACGTCCTCCACGTGGGTGTCCAGGCCCACCAGGGGGGACAGCAGGTGGGCGCGCTCGGACAGCCCGGTGAGCGTGGGGGCGTGCACCTCGTGGCCGGCGCCGCGCAGCAGCGGGGCCACGCGGTCCCAGCACCAGCCGCCGTGCCAGGCCCCGTGGACGAGGACGAAGGTCGTCATGTCCGCGACCCTCTCAGGCCTGGCCGGCCGGCTGCGCGGCGGCCGGCTGGGGCGCGGCGGCGGCCGGGCGGACGGGGCGCGCCGGGCGGGCGGGGGCCTCGCCGCGCGCGGCGGCCTCGGCCTTGGCCATCTTGTCCAGCAGGCGGCGGCCGCGGATGCCGGCGACGTCGGAGCGGATCGAGGACTCGATCATCCCCGGGTCGGTGGCGACCATGAGCTCCTGGATCTCCAGGGCGTCGACGTCCTCCTTCATGACCGACAGCTGCTGCTTGAGCTGGAAGTCCGACAGCTCCTGGTCGTCGATCTCGTAGTCCCGGCCCAGGGCGAAGAAGTCGTGCGTCGTGGTCTCGGTCGCCGGGGTCATCCCGTAGATGACCTTCATGTGGAAGCCCTCGGGCTCCTCGGTGCCGGTCGGGGCGATCCGGATGTTGAGGATGAAGATGCCCGGCGCGTAGAAGTCGCCGTCCTGCCAGCGGTCGATGTTCGTGGTGACGCCCATCGAGGACTTGTAGAAGGGCGGGGCCTCGATGTCGATCATGTGCCGGACGAAGGACACCCGGTTGCCCTCGCCGATCACGTCGATCGGGGTGGCGGCGACCGCGGCGTTGCCGATGGACGTCGGGTGCAGGAACGTCTCGTGGGTCAGGTCCAGCAGGTTCTCCACCAGGAGCACCTGGCGGGCCTTGAGACCCATCATGCCGTGCACGTGGGTCCAGCTCTCGTCGGTGAGCCAGGAGACGTCCGGGATGCCGTCGGGGTCGGCCTGCTCCGGGTCGCCGGGCCAGATCCAGACGATGCCGTAGCGCTCGACGACCGGGAAGCGGTGCACGGTGGCGCCCTTGGGCATGTCGGGCTGCTCGGCCACACCGACGCAGGCGCCCGAGCCGTCGATCTTGTAACCGTGGTAGTTGCAGGTGATGACGTCGCCGTCGAGCCGGCCCAGCGACAGGGGGTACCGGCGGTGCGGGCAGCGGTCCTCGATCGCGTTGGCGCTGCCGTCCGACAGCCGGTAGAAGCACACCGGCCGGCCGCAGATCCAGCGCTGCACCAGCGTCCGGCCGACCTCGTCGGACCAGGCGCCGATGTACCAGCCGTTCATGACGATGGGGTTGGCTGCCATGGGAGCTCCTCGGTGGGGTGGGGGGTCGGGCCTGGCCGGCCGGGGCGGGAGGCGTCCTCGTCAGGGGTCGGGGACCGGGCGGGGTCCTCGGCAGCGCGACACGCCGACCATTTCCACGGCGTCGGCCGCGCGCTCGTCGGCGGACGTCACGGGCGGGGCCTCCTGCGGGCGGACTGCGGGGCGCGGCCGGGTGACCGCGCTCACGTCCACGGTAGGGGGCGCGTGACCTGCGCGGATCGGCGCGGTGTCGGCTCCGCGACGGCCGCGGCGGCGCACCCGGCCTACGTCATCCGTCCTGGTCCCGGCCCGGTCCGCCGCGACCGCGGGCTCAGGCGGGCGGCGGGATGAGCCCCTCGCGGATGGCCAGCAGCGCCGCCTGCGTGCGGCTGGACAGCTGCAGCTTGCTCAGCACGTTGCTGACGTGCGTGCGGGCGGTGCGCTCGCTGATGACCAGCCGGTCGGCGATCTCGCGGTTGGAGTGGCCCTGCGCGACCAGGGCCAGGATCTCCCGCTCGCGGACCGTGAGGGAGGTGAGCCCGGTCTGCGGCGCGGCCATCCGGCGGGCCAGCTGCCGGGCCACGGCGGAGTCCAGGTGGACCTCCCCGGCCGCGGCGGCGGTGATCGCGGTGGCCACCTCGGCGGGGTCGGCGTCCTTGAGCACGTAGCCGGCGGCGCCCGCGGCCAGGGCCGCGTGCACCCGCTCGACCTCGCCGAAGCTGGTGAGGACGACGACCCGCACCTCCGGGTGCGCCCGGACGATCGCGGCGGTCGCCTCGACGCCGTCCATGCGCGGCATCTGCAGGTCCATCAGGACGACGTCGGGCATCGGCCGCCCGGTGGTCTGCCACTGGTGCAGCAGCTCGACCGCCTGCTGGCCGTCGCCGGCCTCGCCGAGAACCTCCAGGCCCGGGACGCCGGCCAGGTAGGCCTGCACGCCCCGGCGGACGATCGCGTGGTCGTCGACCAGCAGGACGCCGATCGCCCCGGTCGCCGGCCCGGTGTCGGTCGGTCCGGTGCTCATCGGGCCCTCCCCTCGCCGCCCGGCGCGGGCAGCGTCACCTCCACGCGCCAGCCACCGGACGGGCGCGGCCCGGCGACCAGCCGCCCGCCCCAGCGCTCGGCACGCTCGCGCATCGACACCAACCCCAGGCTGCCGCGCGGGCCGCCCGCTCCCGGCGCCGGCTCCCCCGGCCCGGAGTCGGGCAGCGCGCCGCACCCGTCGTCGGTCACCTCGACGACCAGCCCGCCGCCGGTGGCCGGCCGCCGGATGCGCACCCCGGCCTCGGTGGCACGCGCGTGCTTGACGACGTTGTGCAGCGCCTCCTGGACGATCCGGTAGAGGTCCTCCTGCACCTCCACGTCGACGTCCAGGTCGAGGTCATCCGGCGCGTCGACGTCGACGAGCAGCCGGGTGCGCGCCTCCACGCCGGCCGCGTGCGCGCGGACGGCCTCGACCAGGCCGTTCTCCGCGAGGTCCAGCGGCCGCAGCTCGAAGACCAGGCCGCGCAGGTCGGCCAGCGCGCTGGCGGAGAGCGCCGCGAGCTCCTCGGCTCCACTGCGCACGGTGGCGGGGTCGGCGTCGGCCTGGTCGAGGTGGGTGCGCAGCGCCTCGGCCTGCATCCGCATGGAGAACACCTGCTGGACGACGGAGTCGTGCAGGTCCCGCGCCAGCCGGCGGCGCTCGTCGGACTGCGCCCGCGACCGGGTCTGCGCCAGGAGGGAGGCGGTGTCGATGGCCACCGCGGCGGAGTCGGCCATCGCCTCGAGGAAGGCCAGCGAGCTCGGCCCGGGGTCCTCCCCCGGCTCGTAGTACGCGTTGATGATCCCGAGCGCGCGGCCGCGCACGACCATCGGCATCGAGACGAAGCTGTCCCAGTCGGGGCGGTCCATGATCTCGTGCAGCGGCGCCCACGTCGGGTCGGCCATGATGACCGGCTTGCGGTGCAGGCTGACGACCGGCTCCCGGCGCTGCAACGCCTCCATGAACAGCACGCGCGCGCCCAGCGCGCGGCACGCGGCCAGCTTGCCGGGGAAGTCCTCGGCGTCCCCGAAGCCGGCCATGCCCAGCAGCCGCAACTCGTCCTGCGGGTCGTCGAGGGCGATGATCTGGACGGCGGCGATGGTCGCGGTCATGGCGATCTCCCGGGCCACCGCGTCGAGGGTGGCGCGCAGGGAGTAGGCGTCGGCCACGCTGGACGCCGCCCGGGTGATCGCGGTCAGCCGCTCCTGCTGGCGCACGCTGTCGGTGACGTCGCTGAACCAGACCGCCCAGCGACCGGAGCCCACCGGCAGCACCCGGTACTCGAGCTCGCGGCGGCTGCCGCCCGGCGCCGTCCAGGCGGTCCGCCGCAGGTCCGCCGCGTCCGGGTCCCCGGCCCGCGGGTCGAAGGGGACGGTCGCGTCGACCAGCGCCGGGGCCGGCGAGCCGAGGACCGCGGCGGCCGCGGCGTTGAGGCCGAGCAGCCGCCCGGCGTCGTCCACCAGGGCCAGGCCGTCGGCGGAGACGCCGACCAGGGCGCACAGCACCGGGTCCTCGCCGATGCCGGGAGGCCACACGGCACCGGCTGCGGCATCCACCTCGCTGCCCACCCTCGTCCCGTCCCGCCCGTCGCTCACCGGCCCTCGCCGGGTCGATCGCGGTCAGCACGCTACCCCCGGCCGGGGCGTGGCCTGAGTGCCGATCCCCCCCTCCCGGAGCACCCGCGAGATCTGCACAGCGGCGCACATCGGGCCCCTCATGGCCGCCACTGTGCAGATCTCGCCGAGGGCCCGCGCTCAGGCGGAGGTGGCCGCGGCCGTCCCCAGCCGGTCGGCGTCGGCCTGCGCGGTCTTCGGCACCGCCCGGATGCCGAGCACCGCCAGCAGGCTGACCAGCGACAGCGCCGCCACGTAGAGCGCGATCGGCGTGGAGGAGTCGTAGGCCCCGTAGAGGGCGGTGGCCGCGATCGGCGTGATGGCGCCGCCGATCATGCCGCCGAGCTGGTAGGCGATCGAGATGCCGCTGTAGCGGGTCTTCACCTCGAAGATCTCGGTGAACAGCCCACCCTGGGCGCCGGCCATGATCCCCTGCACGATCGCCGCGACGACGAAGGCGAGCAGCGCCGCGGCGGCGCTGCCGGTGTTGACCAGCGCGAACATCGGCAGCGGCCAGATGACCGCGGTGAGCGCGCCGAGGGCGAAGACCGGCTTGGAGCCGAACCGGTCGGAGAGCACGGCGGCCACGACGATCGTGCCGATCCAGACCAGCGTCGAGGCGAGGATCAGCCACAGCAGCGTGGTGCGGTCGAAGCCGACGACCGTCGTCCCGTAGGTGAGCATGTAGACGATCACCGTGTAGCCGACGGCCGGCGGGGCGATCGAGGCGAGGCTGCCCAGGATGAGGGTGCGCGGCTGGCGGCGGAGCAGCTCGGCCACCGGGACCTTGCTGACCTCCTTGCGCTCCTTGACCTGCTGGAACTCCGGCGCGTCCTGCAGCTTGCTGCGCACGAGGAACCCGACGACGACCAGCACGATGCTGACCAGGAACGGGATCCGCCAGCCCCACGACAGGAAGGCGTCGTTGTCCATCCCGGAGACGGCGAGGAAGGCCAGGTTGGAGGTCAGGACGCCGACGGGGACGCCGAACTGCGCGAAGCTGCCGTAGACCGCCCGCCGCCGCGGGCTGGCGTGCTCGGTCGCGATGAGCACCGCGCCGCCCCACTCGCCGCCGACGCCGAAGCCCTGGATGAGCCGCAGGGTGACCAGCAGCAGCGGCGCCCCCACGCCGATGGCGGCGTACGTGGGCAGCACGCCGATGAGGAACGTGGACCCACCGGTGAGCAGCAGGGTGAGGACCAGCATCGACTTGCGGCCGATCCGGTCACCGAAGTGGCCGATGACCGCGGCGCCGAGCGGCCGGGCGATGAAGCCGACGGCGAAGGTGGCGAACGCGGCGAGGGTGCCGGCGACCGGCGAGAAGTCGGGGAAGAAGGCCGTCCCGAACACCAGCGCGGCGGCGGTGCCGAAGATGTAGTAGTCGTACCACTCGATCGACGTGCCGACGAAGCTGGCGGCGAAGATGCCCTTCTTCGACGGCCCCGCCTTGGCAGGCGCGGGGGTGGTGGGGGTTGCCACGGGGTGGGTTCTCCTCTGGACGCCGCTGTGCAGGGTGGCGCACCGGTGGTGATGCCGGTTACACCGTCCTGACGATGGAAACCGGTCGTGACCCGGAAGTCGTGAGCCCCTCGACCCGCTTGCCCCGGGTTCCCGCGGCGACGGCAGCTACGTCATCCGTCCCGGTCGCGCACCTCACCAGCGCCGACGCCGTGCACCCCGTCGGGGAGGGCCCCGGTCCGGCCCTCCCCGACGGCAGCTGCGCCCAGCGTGCTCGCCTCCGCGGCGATCGGCACCTCGACGCCCTGCGGCGGGACGGCGTCCTCCTGGAGCACGCCGTGGGCCGCGACGGATGTCGCACCCGCGCCCTCCGGGCGGACGTGGGGAGGTCCCGTCAGGTGCACGGGGCGACCGGGGACCACCTGGCCTAGCGTGACCCCGGGAGTCGACCGACCCGCCGGCAGCCGGCGCAGTGTGCCGGCGTCCACTCGACGACGAGGAGGAGGACCCATGGCGAACAACCGCGGCGTGACCTACCAGGGCCCGGGGAAGGTCGAGGTGCTCGACCTGGACTACCCCGAGCTCGTGCTCAAGGACGGCCCCGGCGTCCACCCGGACAACGTCGGGCGGCAGGTGCCGCACGGCGCGATCCTCAAGGTGCTGACGACCAACATCTGCGGCAGCGACCAGCACATGGTCCGCGGCCGCACCACCGCGCCGCACGGACTGGTGCTCGGCCACGAGATCCTCGGCGAGGTCGTCGAGACCGGCCCCGGCGTGGAGTTCGTCGAGGTCGGCGACGTCTGCTCGGTGCCGTTCAACATCTCCTGCGGGCGCTGCCGCAACTGCAAGGAGGGCAAGACCGGCATCTGCCTGAACGTCAACCCCGACCGTCCCGGCTCGGCCTACGGCTACGTCGACATGGGCGGCTGGCAGGGCGGCCAGGCCGAGTACGTGATGGTCCCCTACGCCGACTGGAACCTGCTGGTCTTCCCCGACCGCGACCAGGCGATGGAGAAGATCCTCGACCTGACGATGCTGTCGGACATCTTCCCGACCGGCTACCACGGCGCCTACACCGCCGGCGTCACCACCGGCTCGACGGTCTACGTCGCCGGCGCCGGCCCGGTGGGCCTGGCCGCAGCGGTCTCCGCGCAGCTCCTCGGCGCCGCCGTGGTCATCGTCGGGGACCTCAACGAGGAGCGGCTGGCCCAGGCCCGCTCGTTCGGCTGCGAGACCGTCGACGTCTCGAAGGGCGACCCGAAGGACCAGGTCGAGCAGATCCTCGGGGTCCCCGAGGTCGACGCCGGTGTGGACGCGGTCGGCTTCGAGGCGCGCGGCCACGGCGCGAGCGCGCAGGAGGCGCCGGCGACGGTGCTCAACTCGCTCATGGAGCTCACGGCCGCCGGCGGCGCGATCGGCATCCCCGGCCTGTACGTGACCGGCGACCCCGGCGGCATCGACGAGGCGGCCAAGGTCGGCGCGCTGTCCCTGTCGCTGGGCACCGGGTGGGCCAAGTCGCTGTCGTTCACCACCGGCCAGTGCCCGGTGATGCGCTACAACCGGCAGCTGATGATGGCGATCCTCCACGACCGGGTGCAGATCGCGAAGGCGGTCAACGCGACCGTCATCGGCCTGGACGACGCCCCGCGCGGCTACGCCGAGTTCGACCAGGGCGCCGCCCGCAAGTACGTCATCGACCCGCACGGGGTGACCGGGAAGGTCGCCGCCTGACCGGGGACCGCGTCGACGCCGTCGAGGACCCGACCACCGGCGTGGTCGGGTCCTCGACCGCTGTCGGCGGCCGGACCGCGGGGCGGCGGGCGGCGCAGCGCTCGCCGCGGGTACTCGTGCCCGTCCTGGTGCTGCTGGCCACCGTCGTGGCGGCCACCAGCAGCGTCGGCGTCCCGCTGGTCCCGGCCGTCGCGGCGCTGTACGACGTGCCGCTGCACGTCGCGCAGTGGGTGGTCACCCTGCCCCTGCTCGTCGGGGCCGTGGCCACGCCGGTCACCGGGCGGCTCGCCGACGGCCCGCACCGGCGGACGGTCGTCCTGGCCGCGCTGGGTCTGGTCGTGGCCGGCGGTGTGCTGACCGCGCTGCCGCTGTCCATCGGCTGGCTGCTGGCCGGGCGGGTGCTGCAGGGCTTCGGCCTCGGGCTCATGCCGCTGCTCATCGCCACCGCCCGCGACGCGCTGCCCGGGGACCGCTCCCGGAAGACCATCGGCGCCCTCTCCATCACCGTCGTCTCGGGGGTGGGGCTGGGCTACCCGCTGGCCGGGCTGGTGGCCGAGCTGGGCGGGGTGCGGGCGTCCTTCTGGGCGGCCACCGGCATCTGCGCGTTCGCCCTCGTCGCGGCGGCCCTCGTGCTGCCGCCGCCGTCGCCGACGCCGGCTCGGCGCTTCGACGTCCCCGGCGCCCTGCTGCTGTGCGCGGGCCTGGGCGGGGCGGTCCTGGCGCTGAGCGAGGGCGAGACGTGGGGCTGGTCCTCGCCCCGGCTGCTCGCGGTGGCCGGCGGGTCGCTGCTGGCGATGGCGGCGTGGGTCGCCGTGGCGCTGCGCGTGCGGGCCCCGCTGATCGACCTCCGGCTGGCCCGCGGGCGGCTGCCCGCCACCGGGCACGCCGCGATGTTCCTCATGGGGACGGCGAACTACCTGGTGCTCAGCTCGGTGACGCTGCTCGCCCAGGCCCCGGTGGGCACCGGCTACGGGTTCGGCGCGTCGGTCCTCGTGGCCGGCCTGGTCCTGCTGCCGTTCTCCCTGGCTGGGATGGGAGCCGGGCCGCTGTCCCGGCGGCTCGCCGACCGGGCCGGGGTGCGGGCGGTCCTGCCGCTGTGCGCCCTCGTCCTGGGCGCGGCGAGCCTCGGGTTCGGGCTGCTGCGCGGGTCCCTGTGGGAGCTGTTCGTGGTGATGGGGGTCGCCGGGCTGGGCGTGAGCGGTGCGTTCGCCGCCGCCCCGGGCCTGGTCGTCGCCGCCGTGCCGCCGTCGGAGACCGGCAGCGCCATGGCGCTGAACCAGGTGCTGCGCTACGCCGGGTTCTGCGTCGGCAGCGCGCTCTCCGCCGCGATCCTGAACGCGGCCACCCCGGCGGGACAGACCCTCCCCGCCGCCGGCGGCTACACGGTCATCGGGCTGGTCGCCTGCGGCGTCTGCCTGCTGACCGCGGTGCTGACCTGGGTGCTGCCGGGCCGGGCCGGCCGGGGTGACGGACGTGCCGGTGCGGTCCCGGGCTCCCCCGGCCGTTGACCCCCAGCGAGGAGTGCCCGTGTCCCAGACCGTCGTCCCCGACGCCGCCGAGGCGGCGCCGGGGTGGTTCACCTCCGCCGTCGCCGCGCTCCCCGAGCACCGGGACGTCGAGGTCGACGGCGCGCGGGTGCACTACCGCGCCTGGGGCGCCCCCGGGCGACCGGGGCTGGTGCTGGTCCACGGCGGGGCGGCGCACTCCGGGTGGTGGGACCACGTGGCGCCGCTGCTGCCCACCCACCGGGTGGTCGCCCCCGACCTGAGCGGTCACGGGGACAGCGACCGCCGGGCGGGGTACGGCACGGCGCGGTGGGCGCGGGAGGTGCTCGCGGTCGCGTCCGCCGAGGGCCTGCACCGCCCGGTCGTGCTGGGCCACAGCATGGGCGGCTGGGTGGCGCTGACCGTCGGCGTCGAGCACGGGGACGCCGTCGCCGGCGTCGCGGTCATCGACTCCCCGCTGGACCGGCAGCCGCCCGAGGAGCAGGACCTGCGCGAGCAGCCGCGGGCGCACCGGGTGCACCCCGACCTCGAGGCCGCGCTCGCCCGCTTCCGGACCCTCCCCCCGCAGGACGACTGCCTCCCCTGCGTCCGCGCGCACGTGGCGCGGGGCTCGCTGCGGCCGGTCGAGGGCGGGTGGACGTGGAAGTTCGACCCGGGCTTCTTCGGCAACCGCCCCCTGGTACGGCAGCTGCTCCCCCGGCTGGCGGCGCCGGCCGCGCTGTTCCGGTGCGAGAAGGGCCTGGTCACCCGGGAGATGGCCGCCGAGATGGTCGCGCTCGCGCCCGGTCCCCTGCCGGTCGTCGAGCTGCCGCAGGCCGGGCACCACCCGATGCTCGACCAGCCCCTGGCGCTGGTGAGCGCCGTCCGCACGCTGCTCGCCGTCTGGCCGCCGGCCCGGTCCGCGTAGCCTCGGACCATGGCGCAGTCGGGCCGCATCCGGCACGCGGGCCTGGCCCGCAAGGTCGTCTCGGCGGAGGCCGCCGCCGAGCACATCCGGCACGGGGACACCGTCGGCATGAGCGGCTTCACCGGCGCCGGCTACCCGAAGGCCGTGCCGCAGGCCCTGGCCCGGGAGATCTCCACGGCGCACGAGACCGGCCGGCCCTTCCGGGTGAACGTGTGGACCGGCGCCTCCACCGCCCCCGAGCTCGACGGCGCGCTGGCCGCCGCGGACGGCATCGAGCTGCGGCTGCCCTACCAGTCCGACCCGGTCAGCCGGGAGAAGATCAACGCCGGGCTCATGGAGTACATCGACGTGCACCTGTCGCACGTCGCGCAGATGGCGTGGGAGGGGTTCCTCGGCCCGCTCGACGTCGCCGTCGTCGAGGTCAGCGGCATCACGCCCGACGGCCACCTGGTGCCCTCCTCGTCGGTCGGGAACAACAAGACCTGGCTGGACCGGGCCGAGCGCGTGGTCCTCGAGGTCAACTCCCGGCAGAGCCCCGCGCTCGAGGGGATGCACGACGTCTACTACGGCACCGCGCTCCCCCCGGCCCGCCGGCCGATCCAGCTGCTGCGCCCCGACGACCGGATCGGCGTGCCGTACCTGCGCTGCCCCGAGGAGAAGGTGGTCGCGGTCGTCGAGACCGACGCCCCCGACCGCAACACCCCCTTCACGCCGGCCGACGCCGCCTCGCGGGCCATCGCCGGGCACATCGTCGAGTTCCTCGAGCACGAGGTGGCCCGCGGCCGGGTCCCGCGCGAGCTGCTGCCGCTGCAGTCGGGCGTCGGCAACGTTGCCAACGCCGTCATGGCCGAGCTGGGGAGCTCGTCGTTCGAGGGGCTGACCGCCTACACCGAGGTCATCCAGGACGGCATGCTCGACCTGCTGTGCTCCGGCCGCATGGTGTCGGCCTCGGCCACGGCGTTCTCGCTGAGCCCGGAGGGGGCGGCCCGGTTCGACGCCGAGGCGCAGCGCCTCCGCGAGCGGATCGTGCTGCGGCCGCAGGAGATCAGCAACCACCCCGAGATCGTCCGGCGGCTCGGCGTCCTGGCGATGAACGGGCTGATCGAGGCCGACATCTACGGCAACGTCAACTCCACGCACGTGATGGGCAGCCGCATCCAGAACGGCATCGGGGGTTCGGGCGACTTCGCCCGCAACGCCTACATCTCCTTCTTCATGACCCCCTCGACGGCCAAGGGCGGGGCCATCTCGGCGATCGTGCCGATGGTCAGCCACGTCGACCACACCGAGCACGACGTGCACGTGATCGTCACCGAGCAGGGCCTGGCCGACCTGCGCGGCCTGGCGCCGCGGCGGCGGGCGGAGCTGGTCATCGAGAAGTGCGCGCACCCGGACTACCGGCCGCTGCTGCGGGACTACGTCCAGCGGGCGCTGCACGGCGCCCCCGGGCGGCACACCCCCCACCTGCTCGACGAGGCGCTGAGCTGGCACACCCGCTTCCTGACCGAGGGCTCGATGATGCCGCCCCGCTGAGGGCGCGCGCCGCGTGACACCGGGCCGCGGCGCCCGGCGTGGCGTGGCGGCGGACCGCGGTGCGGGGAGGATCGGGTCCGTGACGACGGTCGTCGGGGACTTCGAGCTGACCATGGACGAGCTGCGGGTCGTCGCACGGTTCGTGGCGGAGAGCGCAGAGGGTCTCCTCCCCGTGTTCGAGGACGCCGTCCCGGGCGACGGCCGCCCGCGCGCCGCCGTCGACGCCGCCTGGGCGTTCGTCCACGGCGCCCGGAGGACCAGGCTCCAACGGGTCGCCGCGGTGGACGCCCACCGCGCGGCGAGGGAGGCGAGGACCGAGGTCGCGCGACTGGCCGCGCGCTCCGCTGGGGACGCCGCCTCTGCCGCGTACCTCCACCCGATCGCGCAGGCGGGGCAGGTCGGCCACATCCTGCGTGCTGCCGCGAGTGCCGCGCGGGTCGCCGAGGTGACCGCCGGGGACGATCCCGCGGTCGGGGACGCGCTGATCGAGCAGGCGTGGCAACGCGCCACTCCGGTCCTGGTCGACGTCCTGCGCCGGTACCCCCCGGCGCGAGCCGCTGGGAACCGCCTCGCGCAGCTCATGGGCACGCTGGACGCCGCGTTGCGGGCTGCCCGCTGAGGGATCGCACCCGGTCGGTCGCTCAGGGCCACCGGCTCTTGTCCGTGGTCTCGGTCAGGGGAACGCTCGGCGCATGGAGGGGTCCGACGAGCGGGCCGCCCAGCGGCGCGAGCCGGGCGAGCGGGCACGCCCGGGGCGCGAGCGCGGTTCCGCCGAGCAGGCCGCCGAGCGCCTCCGGCAGGACGTCCGGCGGCTCCAGGAGCGGCTGAGCCGAGGCGCCGAGGCGCTGGCCGTCACCGAGAGCGGCGTCGCCGCCACGCACCTCACCCTGGCCGAACGGGCCCTGCGCGAGGGTCGCCTGGACGATGCGCGGCTGCTGTTGAGCGAGGCCGCGGCGGCGCTGCGGGCCGTCGAGCACGAGCGGCTGCGGGCCGATCGCTGGCCGGGAGACCCCGCGCCCGGAGTTCCGGACGTGGCGAGCGGCGAGCACTGGCGGATCGCCGCCGACCGGGCGCGGGAGGATGCGGCCCGGCGCACCGAGCAGGCCGCCCGCCGGCGGGACGAGGCGGCCCGCCGCCGCGAGCAGGCTGCCCAGCACCGCGACGAGGTGGCCGCCGAACGGGACCAGCAGGCCGCGGCGCGCGCCCTGGCCGCGAGCCGCCGGGAGGACGCCGCCGACGAGCGCGCGGCCGAACAGGCGCGGTGGGCGGACCGGGCGGCCGCGGCGGCCGGCGGGGGGCCGCTCGAGACGGGCGAGCAGCGGGCCATCGACCGCGAGGTCCAGGCGAGCTACCGGGCATGGGCCGAGGACGACCGGGCGCGGGCCGCGGCCGACCGAGCGGCCGACGCGGCCGATCGGCTGGCCGCGGAGCGGGACCGGGTCGCGGCGGGACAGGACCGGGAGGCAGCCCGCGCCGACCGGGAGCAGGACAGCCGCGACCGAGCGGCGAGAGCGGACCCCGACCGGGCCCGTGGTGCCGCCCCTCCGCCCCCGTGAGACCGATCTACAGCGGCGGCCGGCCCGTTCCCGCGGCTCCCGTCAGGCGGTGCGGACGGCGGAGACGTCGAACTCGATCTGGATGCGGTCGCTGACCAGCACGCCACCGGTGTCCAGCGGGGTGTTCCAGGTCAGGCCCCAGTCGCTGCGCTTGATGGCCAGGGCGCCCTCGAAGCCCACGCGGGTGTTGCCGAAGGGGTCCTTGGCCGAACCGGTCAGGGTGAAGTCGACCGAGACCGGGTGGGTGACGTCGCGGATGGTGAGGTCGCCGGTGACCGTGTAGACGTCGTCCTCGATCTGCTCGACGTCGGTGGAGGTGAAGACGATCTCCGGATAGGTCTCGACGTCGAGGAAGTCCGCCGAGCGCAGGTGCGCGTCCCGGTCGGGCTGCCCGGTGTCGACGGTCGCCGTCTTGATGCGCAGCGTCACCCAGCTCGCCGGCGGGTTCGCCGCGTCCAGGTGCGCCCGGCCGGAGAACTCGCCGAACGACCCGCGCACCGTCGTCACCATGGCGTGCCGGGCACGGATGCCGATGCGCGTGTGCGCGGCGTCGACCTCGTAGTCGCCGGTGACGTCGACGAGCGCGCTGGTCGCCGCGTCGAAGTCGGTGGGGTCCGCGTCAGGTGCCCGGTGCTTGCCCACGGCCGACCACTCCTCTCCCCCGGTACATCCGCTCCATCCTGACCGATGCCCGACGGGCGGACGACCCGGGGTCCGGTCAGGGGGCCCGGAGCCCGGCGTAGACCCGCAGCGCGTTCTGCCCGAGGACCAGCGGGACGACGTCCTCGGGCAGGCCCAGCGAGGCGACGGCGCGGGCGTTGGCCGCCTGCCCGGGGACGCCGGGCCAGTCGGTGCCGTAGATCCACTTCCGCGCCAGCCGGGCGAGGTCGAACCGGGCGTAGTACTCCGGCAGCCGCTTCGGTGGCAGCCCGGACAGCTCGATCCAGACGTTGGGCCGGGAGACCGCCAGGAAGGCGGCGGCGTCGTACCACCAGCCGCGGCCGCCGTGGGCCAGCACCACCTGCAGGTCGGGGAAGTCGCGCAGGACGGCGTCGAGCAGCTGCGGGTCGGCGTAGGCGTTGGTCGACCCCGGGAAGCTGCTGGTGCCGCAGTGCACGACCAGCGGGACGCCGCGCTCCACCAGGACGGCGTAGGCCGGGTACATCGCCGCGTCGTCAGCACGGAAGCCGCCGTGCACGGGGTGGATCTTCAGCGCGGCCGCGCCGAGGTCGAGCTGGCGGGTGAGCTCCCGGGCGATCGGGAAGTGCAGGTGCGGGTTGACGTTGGCCACCGGCCGGAACCGCCGCGGGTCCTGCTCGACCAGTGGCAGCAGGTCGTCGAAGAGCTGGTAGCCGGTCGCCTTGGGGCTGTACTCGCAGAACAGCAGCGCGACGTCGACCCCCTCCTCGGCGAAGAGCCGGTCCAGGGCCGCGGGGTCGGGGCTGCCGTCGGCGCGCCAGACCTCCTCCAGCAGGCCGGGCCGGCCGAACTGCCGGGCCCAGTCCAGCCACGCCGGGGCCAGCGTGGCCAGGTGGGGCACGTGGACGTGGGCGTCCACCAGGACGTGACCGTCGAGCACGTCAGCGATCCTGCCCCGCCAGCTCGCGCCAGGCCGCCTGCGCCCGCGGCGCCCAGGCTGCGTGCCGCTCGCGGAAGACCTCTGCCGCCCGGTTGCCGCTCCACCGCGGCGGCAGCAGCTCCCGCGGCAGGCCGGGGTCCAGCAGCGGGAAGCGCCGCCACTCCTGGACCAGCCGGACCTGCGCGACCAGGGCCTGCCGGCCGGTCCGCGGACGCCGGCGGCCCACCAGCTCGAGGAAGTCCTCGTAGCGGCGCTCGATGGCGTCGAGGTCCCAGGCGGTGCGGGCCAGCGCGCGCTCGTCGCCCACCTGCCCGGCGGTGGCCACGAACGACCAGCTGCCGGAGAGCAGGTCCAGCTCCTCGAGGACGCCGCGCACCTCGCCCTCGCGGTCGGTCCACGGGGTCACCCAGGTGGTGGCGTTCACCACGCCCAGCCCCGCCCAGCCCAGCCGGGTGCGCAGCCGCTGGCGCAGCGGCCGGTTGTTCTCCGGGACGGCGGCGCTCACCAGCAGCCACCGGCCGTCCCACGGCCGCCCGTCGGCGGCGAACCCGTAGATCCGCTCGGTGCCCTCCCGCAGCAGCCGGGTCCCGGCGTCGGTGAGGCTCCAGCGCGTCTCCCGGCCGACCCGGCCGGCCTCGATCCAGCCGCTGTCGGCGGTGCGCATGATGGCCTGGCGGGCCGCCTTCTCGGCGACGTCGAGCTCGGCGAGGAGGTCGATCAGCGTCGCCGTCCAGACCGGCGTCGCGCGGGGCAGCACGAACTCGCCCAGCACGGTGAGCAGCAGGCTGCGGGCGCTGGCGGCACCCAGCTCCTGGCGCCGGGTGACGACCGGCCCCTCGGCGACCTCCACGCGCCCATCGTGGCACCGGACGACGCCCGGATCTACACGCACGACGCCTCTTGTGCCCGGTCGTGTAGCACGTCAGGATGTGTGACGCCCGCCACTCCGGCCGCCCGGTCGACCCCTGGAGGACGCGTGACGACCCTCGACGAACGCCCGGCCGCCGGCGCCGACGGGGGTCCCGACCCCGCCGCCCCGACCGAGGTCTCCTTCGACACCTCACCCGAGCGGTACCGGCACTGGACGCTGTCGGTCGACGGCGAGATCGCCACGCTGACCCTCGACGTCGCCGAGGACGGCGGGATCGTCCCGGGCTATGAGCTGAAGATGAACAGCTACGACCTCGGCGTCGACATCGAACTGCACGACGCGGTGCAGCGGATCCGCTTCGAGCACCCCGAGGTCCGCGCGGTCGTGGTCACCAGCGGCAAGGAGCGGATGTTCTGCGCCGGGGCCAACATCAAGATGCTCGCCGCCTCCCCGCACAGCTGGAAGGTGAACTTCTGCAAGTTCACCAACGAGACCCGCAACGGCATCGAGGACGCGTCGGCCTCCTCCGGCCTGCCCTTCCTCGCTGCGGTCAACGGCAGCGCGGCCGGCGGCGGCTACGAGCTCGCGCTCGCCTGCGACCAGATCCTGCTCGTCGACGACAACTCCTCGGCGGTGTCGCTGCCCGAGGTGCCGCTGCTGGGCGTCCTCCCCGGCACCGGCGGGCTCACCCGCGTGGTCGACAAGCGCGGCGTCCGCCGCGACCTCGCCGACGTCTTCGCCACCACGGCCGAGGGCGTCCGCGGCGAGCGCGCGGTCACCTGGCGGCTGGTCGACGCCGTCGCCAAGGCGCGGGACTTCCCCGGCGAGGTGGCCCGCCGCGCGGCCGAGCTGGCCGCCGGCTCGTCCCGGCCCGGCGCCGGCGCGGCCGGTGTCGCGCTGACGCCGCTGCGCCGCGAGGTCGACGGGGACACCACCCGCTACGAGCACGTGCGGGTGGTCCTCGACCGGGACGCCGGCACGGCCGCGATCACGGTGCTCGGGCCGGACGCCGTCCCGGGCAGCGTCGCGGAGCTGCAGGAGCAGGGCGACGCCGCCTGGCTGCTGGCCACCACCCGCGAGCTCGACGACGCGGTGCTGCGGCTGCGCACCAACGAGCTGGCGATCGGCACCTGGCTGCTGCGCACCGAGGGCGACTTCGCCACGGCGGCCGCCCACGACCAGTTCCTGCTGGCCTCCCGCGACCACTGGCTGGTCACCGAGACCATCGCCTTCTACCGGCGCACGCTCAAGCGGCTCGACACCACCTCGCGCAGCCTGTTCGCGTTGGTCGAACCGGGGTCCTGCTTCGCCGGCGCCCTCGCCGAGATCGCCCTCGCGGCCGACCGGCAGTACATGCTCGAGGGGCGGTTCGAGGACGACGACGACCCGGCGCCGCCCGCCGCGATCCGGCTGGACGCGTTCAACACCGGGCTGCTGCCGATGGGCAACGGGCTCACCCGCCTGCAGGTCCGCTTCCTCGGCAGCGCCGACGAGCTCGCCGCCGCGGAGGCCGCCGTCGGCCGGGACCTGCTCGCCGCCGACGCCGGAGCGCTCGGCCTGGTCACCAGCACGCCCGACGACATCGACTGGGACGACGAGATCCGGCTGGCCGTCGAGGAGCGGGCGAGCTTCTCCCCCGACGCGCTCACCGGCATGGAGGCCAACCTCCGCTTCGCCGGCCGGGAGACCCCCGAGACGAAGGTCTTCGGCCGGCTCACCGCCTGGCAGAACTGGATCTTCCAGCGGCCCAACGCCGCTGGCCCCGAGGGCGCCCTGCGCCGCTACGGCACCGGCCAGCGGGCCGACTACGACAGGAAGCGGGTCTGAGCACGATGACCGCCACCGAATCGACGCCGTCGACCGGCACCGTCACCGGCGACGCCCCCACCCCCACCGGGCCGCTGTCGACCATCGACTACAGCGAACGCATCCCCAACAACGTGGACCTGGCCGGCAACCGCAAGCTGCAGCGGGCACTGGAGGGCTGGCAGCCGAAGTTCCTCGACTGGTGGAAGACCCTCGGCCCGTCGATCCCCACCCATGACGTCTACCTGCGCACGGCGATCGCCGTCGGCCGCGACGGCTGGGCGCACTTCGACCGGGTGCCGATGGAGCAGTACCGCTGGGGCATCTTCCTCGCCGAGCGCGACCCCGACCGGACCATCGGGTTCGGCCGGCACAAGGGCGAGCCGGCCTGGCAGGAGGTGCCGGGTGAGTACCGCGCGGACCTGCGCCGGCTGATCGTCATCCAGGGCGACACCGAGCCGGCCTCGGTCGAGCAGCAGCGCCACCTCGGCATGACCGCGCCGTCCCTGTACGACATGCGCAACCTCTTCCAGGTCAACGTCGAGGAGGGCCGTCACCTCTGGGCGATGGTCTACCTGCTGCACGCCTACTTCGGCCGCGACGGCCGCGAGGAGGCCGAGCAGCTGCTCGAGCGGAACTCCGGGGACTACGACTCGCCGCGGATCCTCAGCACCTTCAACGAAGAGACCACCGACTGGCTGTCGTTCTTCATGTTCACGTACTTCACCGACCGGGACGGGAAGTACCAGCTCGGCACGCTCAAGGAGAGCGGCTTCGACCCGCTGGCGCGCACCTGCACCTTCATGCTCAAGGAGGAGGCGCACCACATGTTCGTCGGGACGACCGGCGTGCAGCGCACCGTGCAGCGGACCGCCGAGCTGATGAAGGAGCACGGCACCGACGACGTCTGGGAGCACGGCGGCATCCCGCTGTCGGTGATCCAGAAGTACCTCAACCAGCACTACTCGCTGTCGCTGGACCTGTTCGGCTCGGAGGTCTCCTCCAACGCGGCGTCCTACTTCACCGCCGGGCTCAAGGGCCGGTGGATGGAGAGCCGTCGCAAGGACGACCACGTCCTCACCGACCTCACCATGGACGTCCCGGTCATCGAGGACGGCGTCATGACGACGCGGACCGTCCCGATGCTCACCGCCCTCAACCTCGACCTGCGCAACGAGTACGCCGACGACTGCCGGGCGGGGGTCAAGCGCTGGAACGGCGAGCTGGAGAAGGCGGGCCTGGAGCCCACGCTCTACCTGCCGCACCAGGGGTTCTCCCGCAAGGTCGGCGCGTTCGCCGGGCACTTCGTGACCCCGTCCGGCGAGATCGTCGACGAGGCGACCTGGACCGCGCGGGCCGACGAGTGGCTGCCGACGGCGGAGGACCGGGCGCGGGTGGCCGAGCTGATGGTCGCCCACCACGAGCCGGGCGAGTTCGCCGGCTGGATCTCCCCGCCCTCGGTCGGCATCAACCAGCTGCCGGTCGAGTACGACTACGTGCGGTTCTGACCGACCCGCGCCCCTTGCCCCCCTTCCCCCCGCGATCATGAAGAGCGGGGAGCGACGCGCCGGGTGGAGCCGGTGCGTCGCTCCCCCGACTTCATGATCGCCGCGGGGGACGAGCAGAGAGGAGCCGCCGTGGCCGTCCTCGACACCGCTGCCCTGCCGGGTGTCGTCCCGCCCGGACCGGAGCCGTTCAACGCCGCCGAGTGGCTGGTCACCCGGCACGCGCGGGCCACCCCGCACCGGCGGGCCATCACCGCGATCGACCTCGACGGCAGCGTCCGCACCGTGAGCTACGGCGAGCTCGACGAGGCGGTCACCGCGTTCGCCGCGGCGCTGCTCGCCTCCGGCGTCCGCCCCGAGGAGCGCCTGCTGCTGTGCATGGGCGACAGCCCGGAGCTGGTCACGGCCTTCCTGGCCGGGCTCAAGGTGGGCGCCGTCCCGGTGCCGGTCAGCACGATGCTCACCGCCAAGGACATCGCCGTCCTCGCCCGCGACAGCCGCGCCCGGCTGGTCGCGCTCAGCTCGGAGTTCGCCGGCCTCGCCCCCGCGGTCGGCGGCCTGCGCGACCTCGCCGACGTCGTCGTCCTGACCGGTGAGCCACTCCCCGAGGTCACCGGCGCCCGCGTGCGCAGCTGGGCGGAGTTCCTCGCCGCCGGGACAGGAGCGCTCGAGCAGGCCGCCGAGCCCTATCCCACGGTGGCCGACTCGCCCGCCTTCTGGCTCTACACCTCGGGCACCACCGGCATGCCCAAGGGGGCGATGCACCGGCACGGCTCGCTGCGGGACACCGCCGAGACCTACGCCCGCGACGTGCTGGCCATCGGCCCGGACGACGTGACCTTCTCGGTGGCCAAGTTCTTCTTCGCCTACGGCCTGGGCAACAGCCTGACCTTCCCGTTCTCGGTCGGGGCGAGCACCGTCCTGGACCGCGCGCGGCCCAACCCGGCGAGCACGCTGCGGGTCCTGCAGGAGCACCGGCCGACCCTGTTCTTCGGCGGGCCGACCTACTACGCCGCACTGATGGCCGCCGGCCTGCCCCCGGACGCGTTCGCCGGGGTCCGGGCCTGCGTCTCCGCCGGCGAGGCGTTCCCCGCCGCGCTGTTCGAGCGGTTCACCGGCGCGTTCGGCGTCGAGATGCTCGACGGCATCGGGTCCACGGAGATGCTGCACATCTTCATCAGCGGCCGCCCGGGGCGGACCCGGGCCGGGACCACCGGCGAGATCGTCGCCGGGTACGAGGCGAGGATCGTCGACGACGACGGCGTCCCGGTCGCCGACGGCACCCCCGGCCACCTCTACGTCCGGGGCAGCTCGGCGGCCACCGGCTACTGGCAGCGCACCGAGGTCACCCGGCGGGTCTTCCAGGGGCCGTGGGTCCGTACCGGGGACACCTACGTGCGCAGCGCCGACGGCTACTACTCCTCGCTCGGCCGCACCGACGACATCATCAAGGCCGGCGGGATCTGGGTCTCCCCCACCGAGGTCGAGGAGCGGCTGCGCCAGCACCCCGACGTCCACCAGGCCGTGGTGGTGTCGATCCCGGACGCCGACGGCCTGGACAAGCCGGTCGCCTGCGTCGTCCTCCTGCCGGGCGCGGCCACCACCGCCGAGGACCTGGTCGCCTTCTGCCGCGAGGGGCTGGCCGCCTTCAAGCGACCGCGGCACGTGCTGGTGTTCCCCGAGCTGCCGACCACCGCGACGGGCAAGCTGCAGCGCTTCCGGGTCCGCGAGCTGGCTCTCGACCGGCTCAGTGGCGCGGCGCGGTCGGACGACGTCAGCAGCGTGGGGCAGGCCTGAGCGTGCGGGTCGTCCTCACCCTCGGCGGCGACCAGACCGCCGTCGCCGCCGAGGCCCGGGCCGCCGAGGACGCCGGCTACGACGGCGTGGCCACCGGTGAGCACCTGTTCTTCCACGGCCCGGTGGCCAACGGCTTCGTCGTGCTCGCCGCGGCGGCCGGCGCGACCAGCCGCATCCGGCTGCTCAGCTCGCTCACCGTGCTGCCCCTCTACCCCGCGGCGCTGGCGGCGAAGCTGGCCACCACCCTCGACCGGGTCAGCGGCGGCCGCTTCGACCTCGGCGTGGGCGTGGGCGGTGAGCACCCGCCGGAGTTCGAGGCCGCCGGCACCGACGTGGCGCAGCGGGGGGCGCGGGCCGACGAGGCACTGGAGCTGCTCCGGGCGCTGTGGGCCGGCGGCCCGGTCGACTTCACCGGACGGTTCACCCGCGTGCCCGGCCTCGCCCTCGACCCCGGGCCGGTGCAGCCCGGCGGGCCGCCGGTCTGGCTGGGCGGACGGCGGCCGGCGGCCATCCGCCGGGCCGGCCGGTTCGGGGACGTGTGGATGCCGTACATGTACACGCCGGAGCAGCTCGCTCGCAGCCTCGCGGAGGTGCGGGAGGCGGCGGAGGCCGCGGGCCGGGACCCGGCCGCGGTGCGTGGCGCGGTGTTCTGCTGGGGCGGCGTCGGCGAGGACCCGGCCCGGTCCCGGCAGCAGGTGGTCGACACCGTGAGCGCGGTCTACCAGCAGGACTTCTCCCCGCTGGCCGACCGCTACCTGCTGCACGGCGACCCCGACCGGGTCGCGACCCGGGCCCGCGAGTACGCCGACGCCGGGGCCGGGACGCTGGTCTTCTCACCCGTCGGCGAGGGCGCCGCGCGGCAGGAGGTGGTCGACCTGTTCACCGCGCGGGTCCTGCCCCGACTGCAGCGGGCACCGGAGACGTAGCCGCGCGCCGGTGTCTGGGCGACACGCCCTGGCCGGGTGGAGGATGGGGTCATGGACGTCGACGACCCCGGGCGTCGCGCGGCCATCCGGGCGAAGGAGGCGGCACGTCGCGCCCGGGAGCTGGGCGAACGGCTGGCCCGCATGGACCCCGCGCGCCCGTCCTCCGACGACGACGTCCGGTTCGCGAGGGAGCGGGCCGAGGAGGCCGCCGAGCACGCCGAGCGGGCCCTGCGCCGCGCCGCCTCCGGCCACGAGCGAGCAGCACTGAGCCACGAGGCGGCCGCCGAGGCGCACGAGGAGGCCGCGGCGCGGGGCACGGGGGACCCCGAGGAACACCGCCGCCGCGCGGCCGAGCACCGGCGGCAGGCGGCGGAGGACCACGCCAGCGCCGCCGAGCACGGCACCCACCCGCCGGTCGGCTCCCGCACGCCCCCGCCCGACCGGGGGCAGTGAGTCCCCCCGACCCGAGGAGCTCCCGTGAGCCGCACCACCGACGACGGGTCGCGCCGCACGGATGCGCTGCACGCCGACGAGGCCCTGAGCACGCTGGCCGACGTACAGGTGGCGCACGAGGAGCTGCGGGTGGCCGAGGAGGAGCTGCGTGCGCAGCAGGAGCAGATCGAGCACCTGCTGACCCGCTACGAGTCCGAGCGCCGCTGGCGCAGCCAGCTCTCCGGCCTGGTCCCCGTCGCGCTGTGCACCACCGACGGTGCCGGCGCGCTGGTCGACGTCAACTCGGCGCTGGCTGCCCACGTGCAGGTGCCGCCGCAGCGGCTGCGCGGCAAGCCGCTGAGCCTCTACCTCGACCCCGCTGACAGCACCGCCTTCCGGTCCGCGGTGCGCGCCCTGTCGACCGGGACGGCGACCGAGCAGCGCCTGCGGGTCCGGGTCCGCGGCCGCCGGGACTCCCACACCCCGGCCGACCTCTTCGGCTTCACCGACACCGCGGCCGGCCAGACCGCGCAGACCCGGCTGCAGTGGGTGCTCGTCCCCGTGCAGGACCCCGCGGCCGGGTCCCGCGCCGGCGGCTCCACGCCGGAGCTCACCGCCACGGAGTCCCTCGGGCTGGCGGCCGCGCTCTCCGAGCTGTCCACCCTGTCGATCGGCGACGACGACCGGCAACGCCTCCTCGGCCGCATGGCCGTCCTCGTGCGCAGCGCCGTCCCGGCCGCGGACTCGGTGAGCATCACGGTGGGGTCGCCGCTGGACCCGCAGCAGCTGAGCAGCGACTCGGCGACCGCGCAGGCCTTCGACGGCCTGCAGATGCAGGCCGCGGAGGGCCCGTGCTGGGATGCCCACCTCACCGGCACGGTGGTGTTGTGCCCCGACGTCACCACCGACGAGCGGTGGCCCACCCTGGCCCGCCTGGCGCCGGGCGACGTCCGCAGCGTCGTGGCCCTCCCCCTCCGGGAGGGCGAGCAGCCGGTGGGTGTGGTCAACGTGTACTCGTCCGCCGCCGGCGCCTTCGGCCCCGACAGCTGCCGGATCGCCGAGCTCGTGGCCGCGGCCGTCGGCGGCGTCCTGCAGAGCGTCGCCGAGCGGGAGGCGCTGCGGGACCTCGCCGCCAACCTGGAGAAGGCGCTGACCTCGCGGGCGGTCATCGACCAGGCCAAGGGGGTCCTCATGGCCCGCTTCGGGGTGGACGCCGACGACGCCTTCGCCCGCCTGGTGACCCTGAGCAACCGGCTCAACGTCAAGCTGCGCGACCTCGCCCACCTGGTCGTCGAGGGCCACGCCGGTGAGGTGATCGCGGCCCTCGAGCGCTGAGGGCGTCGATCAGGCGATCGGGTCCATGAGGACCACGGCGCCGCGGCGCTCCCCCGGCGTCTCGCTGAACGGGGTGACGGTGACCCGGACCCGCACCGGCCGGCCGCGCCGGTTCACCCCGTCGACCTCCACCGTGTCGACCTCCACCGCGTCCTGCCCGTCCGCCTGGTCGGACACCTGCCGGCGGAGCAACGGGTGCAGCGGCGCCATGGGCAGGCCCGAGTCCAGGTTGAGCAGGTACCGGCCCCGCACCTCGTCCTCGCGGAGACCCCAGAGGTCCTCGGCGGCGGCGTTCCACACCAGCACGCGCAGGTCGGTGTCCACCACGGCCACCCCCGCGCGGAAGCTGCTCAGCACGCCGTTCATGAACCGGTTGACCGCTCCCACCTCGTCGGTGCTGGCCCGCAGCTCCTCGTTGGTGGAGTGGAGCTCGTCGTTCATCGACTGGAGCTCCTCGTTCATCGTCTCCAGTTCCTCGTTGGTCGACTGGAGCTCCTCGTTGGTGGTCTCCAGCTCCTCGACCGTCGACTGGAGCTCCTCGTTGGTGGTCTCCAGCTCCTCGTTGGCCGACTGCAGCTCCTCGTAGGCGGTCTCCAGCTGCCGGTTGGCGAACTCCAGCTCCCGCTGCAGCCGCCGGTAGCGGGTGACGTCCTCGAAGACGACCGTCGTCCCCAGCAGCCCGCCGTCCTCGCGGAGGATGGGGACGATCTGGACGTCGAAGAGCACCGGCTCCTGCCCCGGCCGCCGCCGCTCCACCCCGCGGACCCACAGCGGACGGCGCTGCTGCACCGCCTCCGCGATCGAGGAGCGCAGCTCCACCGGCCGGTAGGAGATCTCCAGGTCCTGGAAGGGCCGGCCGACGTCGCGCTGGTCGATGCCGAACACCCGCTCCGCCTGCCGGTTGACCATGGCCAGCCGGCCCTCGGCGTCGATGGCCAGCTGGGCAGCCGGCCCGGAGAGCATCGCCTCCCGCCGGAGCCGTGACAGGTCCTCCCCGGCGGGGTCGGGGACCGTCCGGACGGTCGGGACCTGGGGACGGCGTTCCGGCCCCGGGCCCCCGTCGCGCTTGCGGAAGAACCGGCGGGTGAGGTCGACCGGGCTGAACAGCTGGTTGTGGGAGAGGAGCATCTCGGCCTTGCCGAGGAACAGCAGGCCGGTGGGGTTGAGCGCGTAGTGCAGCCGGCCCAGGATCCGCCCCTGTGTCTCGGCGGTGAAGTACATCAGGGTGTTCCGGCACAGCAGCAGGTCGATGTGCGAGATCGGCGCGTCCTGCACCAGGTCGTTGCGGCCGAAGATCACCGAGCGCCGCAGGTCCTTGCGGAAGGCGTACCGGCTGCCCTCGACCGTGAAGTACCCCCGGACCTGGGCCGGGGTGAGGCCGGCCATCTCCCGTTCGGTGAACAGGGCCTGGCGGGCGGCGGCGAGCGCGTCCTCGTCGACGTCGGTGGCGTAGATCTTCACCCGCTCGCGGAACCGCTCGACCCCCAGCGCGTCGGCGAGCAGGATCGCCAGGCTGTAGGCCTCCTGCCCCGAGGCGCAGCCGGCGCTCCACACCCGGATCCTCGGCCCGCACGCGGCCAGCAGCCCGGGCAGCAGGTCGTCCCGGAGGTGGTCCCAGGCCGCCCGGTCGCGGAAGAAGCTCGTGACGTTGATCAGGATGGTGTTGAACAGCGGCGTGAACTCGTCCGGGTGGACCTCGAGGTGGTCCTGGTACTCGGCGAAGGAGTCGACGCCGACCTCGGCCATGCGCCGCCGGACCCGCCGGACCAGGCTCGGGCGCTTGTAGCCGGTGAAGTCGAAGCCCCGGCGCTCGCGCAGGTGGACCAGGAGCGCCTCGAAGTCCGGATCGGATCCCGCGGCCGCCTCACCGGGCGACTCCTCCAGCGCGTCGTCGGCCAGCGCGTCGTCGTTCAGCAGCCCGTCCTCCAGCACGCCGTCGCCGGGCACGCCGTCGCCGGAGGGGCCGGCCGGTTGCCCCGGGGCGGCGCCGTCGGCGTCCTCCGCCGGGTGCCGCCCACCGGTCCGTGCGTCCATGAGGTCAGGCCTCGCTGATCTCGTCGGGCAGTGCGGAGGTGCTCAGCTCACCCCGGTGCAGCAACCGCCGCAGCAGCGCGGCGGCGTCCTGCGCCTCGTCGTGCCGTTGCCGGAAGCGCAGTGCGCTGTGGCGGTGGCCGCGCTCCTCGGCGCGCCGGCCCATGTGCAGGCTGAGCGCGGCCCGCTCCTCCAGGCCGCGCAGCGCCATCCACAGGGCGCTCTCCAGGGCCTGTGTCTGTTCCTCGGCCAGCGCCTCGGGCGACCAGGCGTGGCCCACCCGGCAGCGGTAGCGCTCCATGACGCCCTCGGTGATCGTGAAGAGCGCCCCGTGGCAGCTCGGGCAGCCGAAGCCGGAGGGGACGCCGGGTCGGTCCACGTCCTCGAAGGCGTCGCCGTCGAGTTCGGCCATCGCGGTCTCCGTCTCCATGAGCTCGGTCGGTGGCTGCACGTCGTCCACCTCCACCTCCTCGGTCACCAGCCGGCCGAGCAGCGCGCCCATCTCCGCGACCGGCACCGCGTACTCGGCACCGGCGACCTCCAGCGCGTGCTGGGGCATGCTGGCGTACATCGCGTCGGCGGGGTGCTGCACCACGCCCACGCCGCCGCGCGCCCGGATGGACACCATGCCCGCCGTCCCGTCGTCGAGGGCGCCGGAGAGCACCACCCCGACCACGCGCGGGCCGGCGGCCCGGGCCGTCGAGCGGAACAGGACGTCCACCGCCGGGCGGTGCCCGTTCTCGCGCGGGCCCCGGGTCAGCGCGACCCGGTCGCCGACCACCATCAGGTGGTGGTCGGGCACGCAGACGGTGACCGTCCCGTGCTCGAGGGGAGCGTCCTGGCGGGCCGCGCGCACCGGCAGCGTGGCCACGCGGTCGAGGACCTCGGGCAGGGCGCTGCGGGCGCTCGCGGGCATGTGCAGGACCACCAGCACGGCGGCGGGCAGGCCGGCGGGGAGGCCGGCCAGCAGTTCGCGCAGCGCCTCCACCCCACCCGCGGAGGCCCCGATCACCACGAGGTCACGCCGTGTCGCCGCCACCTGGCCACCATCCCGTCGTACCGCCGACCAGCCGTCCGCAGTCCGCGGCGTCATCCCCGCAACGGTAGTGGCCCCACCACCGGGAGACAGGACCGCGCTCCGCGGCGCTCGGGCGCGTCGTCCCCACTTCTGGTACCGTCCGGTTTCGGTCGAAGCTCCGGCCGGACCGCGCACACAGCGAGGTGCCGCGGCGTCCGGAGCTCCCGCCGCCCGGCGCCCTCGCCAGGGGGATGTCTCGCGCATGCAGCCGCACACCCGGTTCGACGGCTTCCCACGCTCCCTGCTGGTCTCGGTGGACCTGCGCGCCGGGCGCGTGCACCTCGAGGGCGACCTCGACCGCACCTGCGCGCACCACCTGCTCGACGCCCTCGCGGCGCTCGGCCTGACGCCGCACCCGGTGTGGCGCGTCGACACAGCCGGGATCTCCTTCTGCGACGTGGCCGGCGTGCGGGCGCTGGCCCGGGCCGCCGTCCTGGCGTACGGCCGCGGTCGCACGGTCCGGGTGGAGGGCTCCTCCCCCTTCCTGACCCACCTCCTCGACCTCACCGGCCTGGCGCACCTGGTGGCTGCCGACGACCTCCGGCACCCGGTCGCGGCCGAGGGACCGCGCGTCGCCCGCCGGCGGTGCGTCACGCCGGCCTGAACCGGGCGCGCACCTCCCCCGTCGGGGTGGCCCCGGCCGGCGGAACGGCGCGGACGGGCACGCGTTCCCGCTCCCGTCGATATCGTCGGCCCGTCCTGCGTCGACGCGGAGGGGGAGCCGATGGCCGGACGGGGTACCGGGCCGGACTTCGTGGAGGCCCTCGCACGGGGTCTCGACGTCATCGCCGCGTTCAGCGCGGACCGCCCGACGATGACGCTGACCGAGGTCGCCACCGCGACCGGGCTGGCCCGTCCCACCGCGCGCCGGCTGCTGCTGACCCTCGAGGAGATGGGCTTCGTCCGCACCTCCGGCGGCGCCTTCCAGCTCACTCCGCGCGTGCTCAGCCTCGGCATGGCCTACGTCAGCTCGCTGGGACTCTGGGACATCGCGCGGCCGCACCTCGAGGCGCTGGTCGCGAGGACGGGCGAGTCGTCGTCCATGGCCCAGCTCGACGGCTCCGACATCGTCTACGTCGCCCGGGTGTCGGTGCCGAGGATCATCACCCTGCGGGTCGAGATCGGCACCCGCTTCCCCGCCGTCCGCACCTCGCAGGGCAAGGTGCTGCTCGCCGCACTCGCCCCCGACGAGCTCGACGCCGTGCTCGCCGAGCCCAGCCGCGCCGGGCTCCCGCCGGCCCCCGACCCCTCCCCGGAGCAGCTCCGCGACGAGCTGGTGCGGGTCCGTGCCCGCGGCTGGGCGCTCGCCGACGAGGAGCTGGCCCCCGGCATCCGCTCGGTGGCCGTCCCGGTCCGGGACCGCACCGGCGCGGTCCGCGCGGCCATGAACGTCACCGTGCACGCCGCCGAGACCTCCACCGAGCGCCTGGTGCAGGAGCACCTGCCCCTGCTGCTCCGCACGGCCGGTGAGGTCAGCGCCGAGTGGGCGCTGTGGCAGTCCCGGCCGCACGTCGAGGTCGCCCGGGCACAGGAGGGTCCGGCGACCGCCTGAGCGCGGGCGGGGCACCCGGCGCGCGCCGCTCAGTCGGTCTCGAGCGCGGCGTGGGTCCCGAAGACCCGGCCGTGGTAGGTCAGCGGCCGGCCCTCGGTCGTCTCCGCCGCCACCACGGTGCCCAGCGCGACGACGTGGTCGCCGCCGTCCACCAGGGTGGCCACCTCGCACGCCAACCACCCGGGCGCGCCGGGCAGCCGGGGCAGGTCGGAGTCGATCTCCCACCGGACGCCGGAGAACTTGCCGGTGCCGCCCTTCTTGGCGAACGCCAGCGCGAGGTGCGACTGGTGCGCGCCGAGCACGTTGACCCCGAAGCGCCCGGACTCCCGGACGACGGCCAGCAGGTCCGAGCCGCGGTCGAGGGAGACCAGGACCATCGGCGGGTCCATCGACAGGGAGGCGAACGCGCTCACGGTCGTGCCGTGCGGCAGCCCGCCGGTCGTGCTGGTGATCACCGAGACCGGGGTGGGGACCCCGGCCATCACCTCGCGGAAGCGCGCCTGCAGCTCCGGGTCGACGGGCGGCTCGGCCGGCGGGGTGATCGTCTCCACGTGCGCGGCGGCGGGCTCGGCGGGCTGGGTCATCAGGAGGACCTCCGGGTGTCGTCGTCGGCGGGGCCGCGGCGGGACCGGCCGGCTCGCAGCCGTCCCCGTCCAGCGACGCCCACCGGAAGGCGGTGCGGGCGAGGTCCACGCCGGATCCGTGCTCGGTCGTCCCGGCCGGGCCGGCCCGCGGTCCACGGAGCGCCGAGCGGCCGCGGCCGGGCCGGGCGTCGTGGTCCCCGGAAGGGTGACAGCGGCCACACGCCGTGTCAACCGCAGGCCGTACACCTGTCCGCAGTCGCTCGACGAGGCCTGCGTGGCCGGTGGCACGGGCAGATCGGTCCTCCGCTGCGTGGAGTGCCCGTTGACAGCCGGACGTGTCATGCGTCACGGTCGCGGGCGAGGCGGACGACTGTCCGTTGCGGTTCTCGAGGAGGAGTTGAGCGTGAGCGTTCCGGGTGCTGGACCGACCCCGACCAGGCTGCCGATGGGCTCGGGGGAGATCAGCCTCTTCCGCCAGGGGTCGGGGCGCCCGGTCCTGTTCCTGCACGCCGCGGGTGGTGCGGGCAACTGGGAGCCGTTCCACGAGCGGATGGCGCAGTCGGTCGACCTGATCGCCCCCGACCACCCCGGCTTCGGCCGCAGCGACGAGCTCCCCGAGGTCGCCACCATGGCCGACCTCGTGCAGCACTACATCCGCCTGCTCGACGAGCTCGGCATCGACCGGCTCGACGTCGTCGGCGCGTCGTTCGGCGGCTGGACGGCAGCCGAGCTGGTGAGCACCATCCCCGACCGGGTCGAGCACCTGGTGCTGATGGCGCCGGCCGGCCTGGAGGTGCCGGAGGCGCCTCCGGCCGACCTGTTCTCCATGGCCCCGCCGGACCTGGTGCGCGCGCTGTTCTACGACGACGCGATGGTCGAGGCGGCCCTCTCCGCGCCGCCGACCCCGGAGCAGATCGCGCAGACGGAGAAGGACATGGCCGCCTTCGCCCGGTTCGCCCGCGACCCGTACCTGCACGACCCGGAGCTGCCCGCCCGGCTGCCGCGCATCACCTGCCCCACGCTGGTCATCGCCGCGGAGATCGACGTGATCATCCCGCGGGAGCACAGCGAGGCCTACGCCAAGGCGATCCCCGGCGCGGTGCTCCGCGACCTGCCGCGCACCCGGCACGGCCTGCACCACGAGCGGCCGGACGAGGTCGCCGAGGAGGTCCTCGGCTTCCTCCTGGGCTCGGACGCCGCCGGCCGGTGAGGTCGGCGGCCGGCGTCGGCTGACCTCCGCACACACGAGGGCGGGGCGGGATCGTCTCCCGCCCCGCCCTCGTCGCGTCCCGGCCCTGGCCGCGCCCCGCGCTCGTCGCGTCCCCGCCCCGGACGACGACGGCCGGACCGGGAGGGTGCCTCCCGGTCCGGCCGTCGCCGGTGTGGTTCAGCCCTGGGGCACGAGGTTCATGTACAGCCAGGTGTGGTCCGGCGCCAGGCCGGCCAGGTACTTCCCGCAGCCCTCGAGGACGTGCGGCGCGGACGTGACGTGCTGGGTGCCGGCGTGCATGTCGCGGAAGTACTGCTGCATCGGCCCGGTGCGCAGGGCGGCGGTGCCGGCGGCCTTGTAGACCTCGACGCTGATGGCCTCGGCCGTCCACGTGGCGTTGTACAGCGCCAGCCGCAGCTTGGTGCGCTGGTCGACGTCGAGCTCGCCGCCGTTCTCCAGGGTCTCGGTGGCGTCCCGCCACACCTCGTACACGAAGGCCCGGGCGGCGTGGTACTTGGCCTCGAGCTCGCCGTAGATCGCGTGGAAGCGGGGGTTCTCGGCCATCGACCCGGCGCGACCGGCCTTGGCGCGCACCGAGTCGGCGAGGTCGTCGAGCATGCGCCGCGCGAGGCCCAGCGCCCAACCGGAGTGCCCGATGAGCGCGAAGTGCATGATGCCGAGCTTGAAGATCCAGCCACCGCGCTCCGGCGTCTCGACCGGGCCGAGGTGGGTGAAGGTCTCCGGCACGAACACGTCGCGGATCTTGTAGTCGATGCTGCCGGTCGCCTTGAGACCCATGACGTCCCAGGTCTCGATCAGCTCGGCCTTCTCGACGGGCAGGACGAAGATCCGCGGCTGGCCGGTCTCCTCGATGATGCCCAGCGTGTGGATCCACTGGGAGTGCTTGATGCCGGAGGCGAAGCTCCAGTCACCGGAGAGCCGGAAGCCGTCGCCGTCGGTCACGGCTTTCCCGGGACGGGTGCCCTGACCGGCCACGACGGGGAGACGCTCACCGGAGAACATCTCCTTGACGGCCTCCTCGGAGAGGTAGGCGCCACCCGTGCCGATGGCCAGGGAGGCGGCCATCTGCACCCACGCGGTGGAGGGGTCGGCCGAGGCCAGTGCCTGGACGATCTCCAGGGAGGAGATCGGGTCGCACTCGGCGCCCCCGAGCTCGCGCGGGGTCCACATCCCGTAGAGGCCTGCCTCGTGCAGCGCGTCGTCGACGGCGTCGACGAGCTTGCCCGCGGCCTCGTTGGCGGGGGCGTTCTCCCGGACCAGCGACTGCATCGCGCGCGCCGCCGCCACGAGGTCGGCGGGCGACCGGCCGGCGGAGCGGCCGGTCGCCGTGTCGGATGCGGTCGTCGTCATGGTGGCTCCTGTTCTGCCGAGTCGGGCTCGGGCGGGTCGAGAGGGAGCGGCGCGTCAGGTGGCGCCCCGCTCGGCGCGACGTACATCTGTCCGTCTGCCGGACAACCATCCGTGGACAAGTGTTTGCCGGAACCTCGGCCTGTGTCAAGGGACACATCCTCCGGGTGGAAGGCGGGACCGGGCGGGCAGACTGGGGCCGTGACACTCCTCCCGGCGGCCGCGGCTCGGCCCGCCGTCGGCATACGGACTCCTGGACGGACGGCCTCTCGATGACCCTGACCTCCCCGGCCGACACGGTGTCCCTGGCCTACGGCCGCGGCACGGTCGAGGTCCCCCTCGCGCCCGGCGCCCTGGTCGTCACGCCCCACGACGACCCCGCGTTGACCGACCCCGCCGGGGCGCTGCGGGCCGCGCTGCGCGCTCCCCTCGGCGCTCCCCCGCTGGCCGCCCTGGTCCGCGACGGGATGTCCATCGCGGTGTCGGTCTGCGACGGCACCCGTGCCCAGCCGCGCGAGCCCGTGCTGCGCGCCCTGCTGGAGGAGATCGACGGGGCGGCCCGCGGCTGCGAGGTCACCGTCCTCGTCGCCACCGGGACCCACCGCGGCAACACCCCCGAGGAGCTCCGGGAGATGCTGGGCGAGGAGGTCGTCGCCCGCTGCGAGGTCGTCAACCACGACGCGCGGGACCGGGCCTCCCTCACCTTCGTCGGCACGGTCGGGGACGGCGTGCCGCTCTGGCTGAACTCGCGGTGGCTCGAGGCCGACCTGCGGATCACCACCGGCTTCGTCGAGCCGCACTTCTTCGCGGGCTTCAGCGGTGGCCCCAAGATGGTCGCGCCGGGCCTGGCCGGGCTGGACACGGTGATGGTGCTGCACGACGCCGCCCGGATCGGCAGCCCGCTGGCGACCTGGGGCGTGGTCGAGGACAACCCGGTGCACCGTGACATCCGGGCCTGCGCGGCCGCCGCGCCGCCGGACCTGGCCCTGGACGTGCTGCTCGACCGCGCGAAGCGGATCACCCACGTGGTCTGCGGCGAGCTGACCACGATGCACGCCCGCGCCTGCGAGCTGGCCCGCGCCGCCGCGATGCGCGCGGTGCCCGAGCCGATGGACGTCGTCGTGACGACCAACTCCGGCTTCCCGCTCGACCAGAACCTCTACCAGGCGGTGAAGGGCATGGCCGCCGCCGAGCGGGTGGTCCGCCCCGGCGGGACGGTCGTGGTCGCGGCCGAGTGCGCCGACGGGCTGCCCGCCCACGGCTCCTTCGCCGAGGTCCTGGGGTCGGCCCCGGACCCGGCCGGCCTGCTGGAGCTGATCGGCTCCCCGGGGTTCAGCGTGCCCGACCAGTGGCAGGTGCAGGTGCTGGCCCGGATCCTCGCCAGGGCGGAGGTGCAGCTGTTCTGCTCGGGCCTCCCGCCGGAGGAGGTGCGAGCCGCCCACCTGGTACCGGTGGACGACCTGTCCGCGGCGGTCACCGAGGCCGTGGAGCGGCACGGCCCCCGCGCCCGGGTCTGCTACCTCCCCGAGGGGCCGCAGACGATCCCCTACCTCGCCGGGTGACCCGCGTGGCCCGGATCGTGCTGGCGCCGGACAAGTTCAAGGGCTCGCTGACCGCCCCCGAGGTCGCCGCGGCACTCACCCGGGGGCTGC
Organism: Geodermatophilus sp. SYSU D01105; assembly: GCF_054050095.1. Taxonomy (NCBI): domain Bacteria; kingdom Bacillati; phylum Actinomycetota; class Actinomycetes; order Geodermatophilales; family Geodermatophilaceae; genus Geodermatophilus; species Geodermatophilus sp. SYSU D01105. Next base: position 94,707 of record NZ_JBJGYR010000015.1, on the reverse strand, counting down.
GCGCGACCCTGCCGGACGCGGAGGTCGTCGAGCAGCCGATCGCCGACGGCGGGGAGGGCACCGTGGAGATGGTCCTCTCCGCCGGCTTCTCCGCCCGCACCTGCGTCGTCCCCGGGCCGCTCGGCGACCCGGTGACCGCCCGGTACGCGCTGCGCGGGGACACCGCCGTGCTCGAGATGTCCGCCGCCGCCGGCCTGGCGCTGCTGCCGGGCGGCCCGACGGAGGAGACGGCGGTGTCCGCCTCGACCCTCGGCGTCGGCCGGCTGGTCGCCGACGCGCTCGACGCCGGCGCGCGGCGGGTCGTCCTCGGCGTCGGGGGCAGCGCCACCACCGACGGCGGCGCGGGCGCCCTGGCCGGCCTCGGGGCGCGGGTGCTCACCGCCGAGGGGGACGACGTCCCGCCCGGGGGCGCCGGCCTGGCGCAGGCGGCGCGGCTGGACCTCGCCGGCCTGGACCCGCGGCTGGCCGGCGCGGAGCTCGTCGTCGCCTGCGACGTGGACAACCCGCTCACCGGCCCCTCGGGCGCCGCCGCGGTCTACGGCCCCCAGAAGGGCGCGACACCCGCGGCGGTGGCCAGGCTGGACGCCGCCCTGGGCCGCTGGGCCGACGTCGTCGCCGCGGCCACCGGCGCCGACCGGCGGGACGACCCCGGCGCGGGTGCGGCCGGCGGCATCGCGTTCGGGCTGTCGAGCGTGCTCGGGGCACGGCTGACCCCCGGCGTCGGGCTGCTACTGGAGCTGACCGGGTTCGCCGACGTCGTCCACGGCGCCGCTCTGGTGGTCGTCGGCGAGGGGTCGCTGGACGCGCAGAGCCTGCGCGGCAAGGGACCGATCGGGCTGGCCGCGCTCGCCCGCGCGGCCGGGACGCCGGTGGTGGCGGTGGCCGGGCGCAGTCTCATCACCCCCGAGGAGGCGCGCGCGGCCGGCCTGGCCGCCGTCCACGCGCTCACCGACCTCGAGCCGGACCCGGCGCGCTGCATGACCGACGCCGCCGCCCTGCTGGAGACCGTGGGCCGGCGGATCGGCGAGGAGCTGCGGGCAGCCCGCTGACCCCGGTGCCCCCGGGACCCGCGCTGGGTCCCGGGGGCACCGGGAGTCGCTCAGGTGCGGTCGACGGTGACGTCGACCCGCCCGAAGGCGCGGATGAGGTTGTTCAGCGCGCGCTCGGTGCCCTGCAGGTGGAAGCGGGCGACGCGCGGGGCCAGTGCCCGCAGCAGCGACTCGGTCTCCATCCGGGCCAGGCCCGCACCGGCGCAGCCGTGCTCGCCCATGCCGAACCCGAGCTGGTGGACGGCGTTGGCGCGGGTGACGTCGAACTCGTCCGGCCGGTCGAACTTGCGCTCGTCGCGGTTGGCCGAGGCGTAGATGACCAGGACGCGGGAGCCCTCGGGGACGTCGACGTCGCCGATCCGGGTGTCCCGGCTGGTGATCCGGCCGAAGGCGCGGATCGGCGACTCGATGCGGACCACCTCGTTGACCGCGTTCGGGATGAGCTTGGGGTCCTCGCGCACGAGGTCCCACTGACCGGGGTTCTGCGCGAACAGCCAGATGGCGCTGCCGACGGCGCTGATGGTCGTGTCCAGCGACGGGGCGAGGTAGTCGAGCATGAGCATCATCGCCTGCTCGGTGGAGATCTCGCCCTTGTCCACCGACTCCAGGACGCCGGCCCCGAGGCTGCCCGGCGAGACGTTGCGGGTGCGGACGATCTCGGCGCCGAACGCGGCCATCTCGCCGCACTGGGGCAGCGCGCGCTGGGCCCGGTCGTTGAGCGGCCCGAACGAGTCGAAGTTGGCGCCGGCCCAGCCCAGCAGGTGCTCGCGGCCCTCCTGGGGCCAGCCGATGAAGTCCGGCACGATCGACAGCGGCAGCGCCCGCGCCAGGTCGGCGACCGCGTCGAAGGAGCCCTTCTCGACCAGTCCGGCGACGAGCTCCTCGGCCTTGTCCGAGACGACGTCCTTCATCGGCCGCAGCGCGCGCGGGGTGAGCCGGTTGGCCACCACCTGGCGCAGGTGGGCGTGCAGGTCACCGTCGCTGGCCAGCGTGCAGCCGAGGATCGCCTGGTTGGCCGGCTCGTTGAGCGCGATGCCGTTGGCCGAGCGGAAGGTGTCGGAGTCCATCAGCACCGCGCGCGCCTCGTCGTACCGGGCGACGGCGTAGGCGCCGTGCTGCGACAGCCAGACCGCCGGGCCCAGCTCGCGCAGGGCGCGGTAGTCCTCGTACGGCTCGAGCAGCGCCTCGTCGGTGTAGATGTCCCCGTCGTACGTGGGTGCGGCGGTCGGCGCGGTCGTGGTCATGAGGCGGGAGGTCCTTCCCAGGCGCGGAACCCCGGGTGAGCGGGAGTGGACAACTGTCCGCGTCGCGGACAATCCGACCATGCCCGGCGCCGGAGGCACGTGTCAAGGGACACATCCGCCGGGCGGACGGCGCGGGTGCCGTCGTCCCGCGGCGTCGGTGCGGCCTCAGCCGGCGGGGGCCTCCGGGACGAGCACGACCCGGCGCCCGGCCCCCTCGGCGGTCAGCGCCCAGCCACGTTCGACCTCCTCGAGCGGGAGGACGACGTGGTCGAGGCCGAGGGCGCCGCGCTCGGCGTGACCGAGGACGGCGGTCAGCGCCTGCGCCCGTTGCTGCCCCGTGAGCGCGTTGTTGGTGTAGCCCAGCACCTCGGCGCTGCGGCTGCGCAGCACCGAGGAGGCGAAGGCGGCGCTGTCACCGGAGGCCCCGCCGAGGTTGACCAGCCGCCCGAACGGCGCCAGCACCCGCGAGGCCGCCGTCGCCGCGGCGCCGAAGACCGGGTCGACGACGACGTCGACGTCCCCGCCGCAGGCCTGCGCCAGCCGCGCGGTCAGCGCGTCCACGTCGCCCGACAGCCGGACCACCGCGTCGGCGCCGGCCCGCCGCGCGCGCTGCTCGGCCTCGGCCGACCGGCAGACGCCGACCACCCGGCCCGCGCCGAGCAGCCGCGCCGCTCCGACGGCCACCTGGCCGACCGCGCCGCCGGCGCCCAGCACCAGGACCCGCTCGCCCGGCTGCACGCGTCCGCGCCAGGTCAGCGCCATCCACGCGGCGACCGCGGACAGCCCGAGGGCGGCCACGAGGGCGTCGGGCACCGCCGCGGTCACGGGGACGACGTCGGCGTCGGGCACCGCGCACCGCTCGGCCAGGCTGCCGTCGCCGGGCGCCATGCCGGCCGACGTCGCGAACCACACCCGGGTCCCGGGCGCGTGCGTCCCGGACTCGACCACCTCCCCCACGCCCTGCACGCCGGGGACGTAGGGCGTCACCGGCGTGCCGAAGTAGGAGGTGCCCGAGGCGCACAGCTGGTCGAGCGGGACCACCGGCGCCGCGGTCACCCGGACCAGCGTGCGGCCCTCCCCCGCCTGCGGGTCGGGGTGCGCACCGAACGTCGGCGGCGCACCGGGGGTGTGCAGGACGGCGGCGCGCATGGGACTCCCTCCTCGACAGGCGGGACCGCCCCCGCCCCGGGGACCGGGACGGGGGCGGGTCGGCCCCCTGCAGGGTGCAGGGGTCCTGTGCTCAGGTGGCGATGTCCGGGTAGGGCATCGAGATGTGCTCCATCGCCTTGCCGTAGGCCTTCTGGTACTCCAGCGGGCCGTGGTCGCGCTCGAACATCGCGATGAACAGCGTGAGGGTGAGGAACGGGTGGGCGCCCATCTGGAAGAGCGTCACGTGGTCGTGCTCGCGCAGCGCCGTCCGCTCCTCCTCGGTGAACGCCAGCCAGGTGGACTTCTCCGCGTCGATGCAGTTGAGCAGCTTGTTGGCCATCTCGGCCTCCCACCACTCGACCGTGCCGGCCGGGTCCTCCCGGTAGCGCTCGACCAGCTCGGGGTCGCGGTCGACGGTGTAGAGGAACTTGTCGAGCAGGTACTTGCTCATGCGGGGATCTCCGTTCCGGTCGTCCGCGGGCTCAGGCCGGCGTCCCGTTGGGGTACCAGGTGAAGTAGGCCTCCATCGTGTGGAACAGGTCGAGGCTGTCCACGTGCGCGGCCTTCTGCCCCTCGCCGGCGACGCCCATCATCAGCATGAAGTCCATGAACCCGTGGGTGGCGTTCCCCGGGTGGTGCAGGCTCTCCAGGGTCACCTCGGCCAGGCAGCCCTCGATGTCGCCGCTGGCGATCCACTCGATGGCCTTGCGGTCGAACTCGGGGTCGGGGCCGTGCTCGCCGAACTGGCGCGGGCCGCCGAGCTCCAGGGACAGGTGGCCGGTGCCGATGATCGCGACCCGCTTGTCGCTCTCCCAGGACTCCACCATCTCGCGGATCGCCCGGCCCAGCTGCACGAACCGCCTGGGCTGCGGCAGCGGCGGCGCGAAGATGTTGGTGTAGATCGGCACGATCGGCAGATCGGCCTCCGGGCGCAGCGCGATGATCGGGCACGTGATGCTGTGGTCGATCCGCAGCTCGTTGCTGAACGCCAGGTCGAAGTCGCGGTCGAGCCCGTCGCGCAGGATGTGCGCCGCGAGGTCCTCCTCGCCGCGCAGCTTCAGCCGGGGCAGGCCGAACTCGCGCTCCTCGTTGTACCAGTTGGCGTCGAACCAGGGCGCCTTGCCGACGAGGAACTGCGGCATGTTGTCCAGCCACAGCTGGTGGAAGTGGTCGCTGCCCACCATCACCAGGACGTCGGGCTCGGCCCGGTTGAGCGTCTCGGCGAAGGCCGCCTGCTTGGCGACCCACTGGTCCGCGAACGGCGGCCGGTCGGCGCCGGTCGAGGTCTTGGCGCGGTAGAAGAACGGGTGGTGCGTGGATGCGATGACCGCGGCTACTTCAGCCACGACGACCTCCGTTGGTGTCGGTGTCCGAGTGGGTGCCCGGCAGAGGGTCCGGGACGTAGGGGTCGGGGGCGACGGACCGGTTGTTGAGGTCCACCGACAGGAAGACCTCGTTGCCCACCGGGTGCCGCAGCTCCTCGGCCAGCTGGCCGATCAGCCCCGCGGTGCGGGCCAGCAACGCGAACCCGCGCAGCAGCTCCAGGGGCAGCCCGAGGTCGGCCAGCGCGGCCCCGCACACGCCGGCGCCGTTGAGCGGCAGCTGCCGGCCGAGGACCTGCGGGTGCACCCGCCCGATCGCGGCGAACAGGGACAGGTGCGGGCCGTAGAGGCCCTCCTCCTCGGCGATCGCGAACAGCCGCGGGGTCCGCGGATCGCCGTTCTTGTGCACGTGGTGGCCCAGCCCCGGGACGAAGCGCCGGGCCGCGCGCTGGGCGGTGACCGTCTCCAGCGCCAGGGCGTCCCAGCCGGCGTCGTCGGTGGGCAGCTCGCCCTCCACCGAGGTGAGGACGTCGTGCAGGAAGCGGCCGCAGTCCTCGGTCACGCCGAGGAACCGGGAGCCGCCGCCGAGCAGGCCCGCGGCCAGCGCGCCCTGCACCGAGTCCGGCGCGGACAGGTAGGTCAGCCGGGTGACGATCGCCGTCGGGGTGAAGCCGTGGTCGGCCAGCGCCGCCAGGACCGCCTCGAAGACGCGGGTCTCCCCCGTCGACGGGCGGCGCTGGGTGGCCAGCCAGAAGGCCAGCTCGCCGAAGCCGACCTGGCCCATCACGTCGCGGGCCAGGTCCGACCCCAGCAGGGTGATGCTCTCCAGGCTGGAGGCGCCCAGCGCCGTCGGGTAGACGGGACGGCCGTCGTCGCTCACGCCTGCCCCTCCTCCCCGTCGGCGGTGCGGGCGGCCGGCGCGGCCAGCCACTCGCGGATCTCCGCACCGTGCTCGTCGAGCCGGGGTGGGGGCAAGCGGTAGTCGGCCGGGGTGGAAGAGAACCTGATCGGGTTGCGCACCGACGGCACCGCGGCGTCCCCCTCCCCCACGGTGACCACGGGGTCCAGGCCCACCTCCTCGGCGAAGGCGACGCCCTGGTCGACGGTGTTGATCGGCCCGCACGGCACGCCGGCGGCGATGATGTCGCGGAACCACTCGTGCTTGCTGCGGGTGCGCAGCCGCTCCACCAGCAGCGGCCGCAACTGGTCGCGGTTGGCGGTGCGGTCCTCGTTGCGCAGGAACCGCGGGTCGTCGGCGAGCTCGGGCACGCCCAGGACCTCGACCAGCTTGCGGAACTGCCCGCTGTTGCCGGCGGTGATGATCAGGTCGCCGTCGGCGCAGGGCAGCGGCTCGTACGGGAACAGGCTGGGGTGGCTGTTGCCCATCCGGAACGGGACGACGCCGCCGGCGACGTAGGCGCTGGAGTGGTTGACCAGCCCGGACAGCGCCGAGGACATCAGGTTGACCTCGACGTGCTGACCCCGGCCGCTCTCGTGCCGGGCGTTGAGCGCACTGAGCACGCCGATCGTCGCGTGCAGCCCGGCCATCACGTCGAAGACGGAGATCCCGGCGCGGTAGGGCTCGCCGTCCGGGTCGCCGGTGAGGCTCATCAGGCCGGAGATGGCCTGCACGATGAGGTCGTAGCCGGGCAGCTTCCGGCCCTCCGGGCCGCTGCCGAAACCGCTGATCGAGGCGTAGACGACCCCGGGGTTGTCCTCGGCGACGGTCTCGTAGTCCAGGCCGAAGCGGGCCAGGCCGCCGGGCTTGAAGTTCTCGACGAGGACGTCCGCGCGGCGGGCCAGCTCCCGGGCCGCGGCCGCGTCGTCGGGGTCCTTGAGGTCCAGTGCGATGGACCGCTTGTTGCGGTTGACGCCGAGGTAGTAGGTCGAGACGCCGTCGCGGACCGGCGGGGCCCAGCTGCGGGTGTCGTCACCGGCGGGGCTCTCGACCTTGACGACCTCGGCGCCCAGGTCGGCGAGCAGCATGGTCGCGTACGGCCCGGCGAGGACGCGGGAGAAGTCGGCGACCAGCAGACCCGCGAGGGGTCCCCGTCCCGGTGTCGCGCCCGGGACGGGTCGCTGTGCGGTCATTCGTCAGTGCACCTCTCATCACTGGTCGACCGGCATACGGACGATGGTCCGTTGTCCGTGCCGGGAAGTCTTGGGGCGTTACCCACGGGTGTCAAGACGCACTCCTTCCGCGCCGAGCGCGCGTTGCGCGCCAGCGCGTCTTGACAGTCTCGTCACACCCCGACCAAGGTGGCCAGGTCCGCTGTACTGACCGGTATACGGACGCAGGTCCGCTGACGGTCGCCAGTCTCGAGGAGGAGACGCATGACCAGTTCCGACGACGGGGCCGCCCCCCAGCCCGGCCGGCCCCTGCTCCTGCGCGGCGGCACGGTGCTCACGATGGACGACGCCTGCACGGTGCTCCCCGACGCCGACGTCCTCGTCGTCGACGACCGCCTCGCCGCGGTGGGCCCGGGCCTGGAGGCCCCCGAGGGTGCCCAGGTGGTCGACGCCAGCGGCGGCATCGTCATGCCCGGCATGATCGACACCCACCGGCACATGTGGCAGACCGCCATGCGCGGGTACGGCGCCGACTGGACGCTCACCCAGTACTTCGTCTGGTACTACCTCGAGCACGGCAGGAAGTTCCGGCCCGAGGACATCGCCGCCGGCAACCGGCTGGCCGCCATCGAGTCCCTCGACGCCGGCGTCACCACGACCGTCGACTGGTCCCACGGCCTGCAGTCGGTGGAGCACGCCGAGGCCGCGCTGGAGGCGCTGCGCTCGGTCCCCGGCCGGTTCGTGCTGGCCTACGGCAACATCCAGCAGGGCCCGTGGGAGTGGACCACCGACCCCGCCGTCCGGTCGTTCCTGGAGCGGCTGCGCGACGCGGGCGACGACATGATGGGCGTGCAGATCGCCTTCGACGTCACCGGCGACCCGGCGTTCCCCGAGAAGGCCGCCTTCGAGGCCGCCCGCGACATGGGCATCCCGGTCACCACCCACGCCGGCGTCTGGGCCGCCACCAACGACACCGGCATCCAGCAGATGCACGAGCACGGGTTCATGACGCCCGAGACGACCTACGTGCACGCGGCCACCCTCACCGCCGACAGCTACCAGCGGATCGCCGCGACCGGGGGCTCCATCTCGGTCGCCACCGAGTCCGAGTGCAGCGCCGGGCAGGGCCACGCCCCCACGGCCCAGGTGATGCAGTACGGCATCCCGGTGTCGCTCTCGATGGACACCAGCGTCTGGTGGAGCGGCGACATGTTCTCCGCCATGCGGGCCACGCTCAACGCCGACCGCATGGCCGAGCACATGGACGCCCACCTCAAGGGCGAGACCATCACCCACCTGCGGCTGCGGGCCCAGCAGGTGGTCGAGTGGACCACCCGCGGCGGCGCGCACACCATCGGCCGGGACGCCGACCTCGGCAGCCTCGAGGCGGGCAAGAAGGCCGACGTCGTGCTGATCAAGAACGACCGGTCGCCGGTGTCCTTCCCGCTGCTCAACCCGCTCGGCCACGTCGCCTTCCAGGCCCAGCGGGCGGACGTGCACACGGTCATCGTCGACGGCCGGGTCGTGAAGCACGCCCACGAGCTGGTCGGCGTGGACCTGGCGGCGGTCCGGCGCGAGGTCGAGGCGACCGTCGACCACCTGCGCGCCGAGCTCGGCGAGGAGGCGTGGAACGCGGGCATGTTCCCGGACAAGCCCGCCGCCGAGCAGGAGATCCTCGAGAACCCGTACCAGTACACCGACTTCAAGGACGAGTCGAAGCGGTCGGGGTCCGAGGACCGGGTCCTCGGCCGCTGAGGGAGGCCCCTGTCCCCGCACGCTCGCGGCGGGACCCGGCAGGGGCCACGGGGGAGGTCCGGTCACCCGGGCCTCCCCGGCCGCACACCGGCCGGACGACGCGCCGGCTCACAGGACGACAGGAGGACGCCGCATGGCGGGGCGAGGTACCGGGCCGGACTTCGTCGAGGCCCTGGCCCGGGGGCTCGACGTGCTGGCCTGCTTCGACGCGGACCACCCCAGCATGACCCTCTCCGAGGTGGCGACCGCGGCGGGCCTGGCCCGGCCCACCGCGCGGCGACTGCTGCTCACCCTCGAGGAGCTCGGCTTCGTCCGCTCGACCGGCAACGCGTTCTCGCTGACGCCGCGCGTGCTCACCCTGGGCATGGCCTACGTCGGCGCACTCGGGCTGTGGGACATCGCCCGCCCGCACCTGGCGCGTCTGGTCGCCAGCACCGGGGAGTCCTCGTCGATGACCCAGCTCGACGGGTCCGACGTCGTCTACGTCGCCCGGGTGTCGGTGCCCAAGCTGATCACCCTCCGGGTCGAGATCGGCACCCGCTTCCCGGCCCGGCAGACCTCCCAGGGCAAGGTGCTGCTCGCGGCCCTCTCCCCCGCCGAGCTCGACGCCGCGCTGGCCCAGCCGAGCCGCTCGGGCCTGCCGCCCCCTCTCGACCGGGACGACGACCGGCTGCGCGCGGAGCTCACCGAGGTGCGGGCACGCGGCTGGGCGCTGGCTGACGAGGAGCTCGCCCCCGGCATCCGGTCGGTCGCCGTCCCCGTGCGCGACGGGTCCGGCGCGGTCCGGGCGGCCATGAACGTCACCGTGCACGCCGCGGAGACCCCCACGGAGCACCTCCTCTCCGCACACCTGCCCCGGCTGCTGCGCACCGCGGGCGACGTGAGCGCCGAGTGGGCGCTGTGGCAGTCCCGCCCGCACATCGACGTGGCCCGGGCGGCGGAGGCGACCGCCTGAGCGTCAACCCTGCGTTGACACCCCGTCATGCGTCAACCTACGGTTGACGCATGACGCCTCCCGTCCAGCTGCGGTCCACCGTCCGTCTCGACGACCTCATCGCGGCCATCCAGCGCGCCGACGACGACGTCCTCCGGCAGCTCACCAGCGCGGTGGTCCTGGCCGACCACATCGGCGAGGTCGCCGACTCCCTGATCGGCCACTTCGTGGACCAGGCCCGCCGGTCGGGCGCCTCGTGGTCCGACATCGGGCGGAGCATGGGGGTGACCCGGCAGGCGGCCCAGAAGAGGTTCGTCGGCCGGGAGCCCGGCCGCTCGTCGGCGCTGGACCCCGACGAGGGCTTCGGCCGGTTCACCGACCGGGCCCGCGGCGCGGTGGTGGCGGCCCAGAACGAGGCCCGGGCGGCCGGCAGCCCGGAGATCGGCACCGCCCACCTGGTCCTGGGACTGCTCGCCGACCCCGACGGCGTCGCCGCCCGGGCGCTGCTCGCCGAGGGCCGCACGACGGAGGCCGTGCGGGCCGCCGCGGCCGGCGCGTTCCCCCCGCCGGCCGCCGACGTGCCCGACTTCGTCCCCTTCGACGCCGCGGCCCGGCAGGCTCTGGAGCTCACCTTCGCGATCGCCTCGCGCCGCGACGACGACGCGGTCGACACCGAGCACCTGCTGCTGGCGCTGCTCGAGGCGGAGGGCGGCGCCGGGCTGCTCGCCGGCCTGGGCGTCACCGAGCGGGCCGTCGAGGCCGCCGCCGCCGCGGATCCGCGGGGCTGACGCGGGGCCCCCGCGCGGGCGGGCCGGGGAGTCCCTACGGTCGCAGGCGGAGCGTCCGCACGGCCCGACTGGAGGTCCTGATGACCGCGAACGAACTGGCCGCCCCCTCGGCCCGCGCCCGGGAGCTGTACGACCTCATGCTCGCCTTCATGCGGGAGGAGGTGCTGCCCGCCGAGGCCGAGTACCAGGCGCACCGCCGCGCGGCCGGGCCCGACGGCCACGAGGTGCCGCCGGTGGTCGAGGAGCTCAAGCGCAAGGCCCGCGAGCGCGGCCTGTGGAACCTGTTCCTGCCCGCGGAGTCCGGGCTCACCCAGCTCGAGTACGCGCCGATCGCGGAGCTCTCGGGCTGGAGCCTGGACCTCGCGCCCGAGGCGATCAACTCGGCCGCCCCCGACACCGGCAACATGGAGCTGCTGCACCTGCTGGGCACCGAGCAGCAGAAGAAGGAGTGGCTCGAGCCGCTGCTGAACGGGGAGATCCGCTCGGCGTTCGCCATGACCGAGCCCGACGTCGCCAGCAGCGACGCCACCAACATCGGCACCCGCGTCGAGCGCGACGGTGACGAGTACGTCATCAACGGCCGCAAGTGGTGGACCAGCGGCGCGATGGACCCGCGGTGCGCACTGTTCATCCTCATGGGCAAGACCGACCCGTCGGCGCCGACGCACCGGCAGCAGACGATGGTCATCGTGCCCCGGGACACCCCCGGCGTCACCGTCGTCCGCGACTACCCGGTGATGGGGCACCACGACCAGCACGGGCACGCCCAGGTCCGCTTCGAGGACGTGCGCGTGCCGGCGTCCAACGTCGTCGGCGAGGAGGGCGGCGGGTTCGCCGCGGCCCAGGCGCGCCTGGGGCCGGGCCGGATCCACCACTGCATGCGGGCCCTCGGCGCGGCCGAGCGCGCCCTGGCGCTGCTGGTGCAGCGGGCCCAGCAGCGGGTCGCCTTCGGAGGGCCGCTGGCCGACCAGGGCGTCGTCCAGCAGCAGGTCGCCGAGTCGCGGCTGGAGATCGAGCAGGCCCGGCTGCTGTGCCACCGCGCCTGCCAGGTGATCGACACCGAGGGCAACAAGGCCGCCAAGGACCTGGTGGCCATGGCCAAGGTCGCCGTCCCGCGGGCGGCCACCCGGGTCATCGACCGGGCGATCCAGGTGCACGGCGGCGCGGGGATGACCGACGTGACGCCGCTGGCGGCCATGTACGCCTGGCACCGCGCGATGCGGCTGTTCGACGGTCCCGACGAGGTGCACCTGCGCTCGGTGGCCCGCACCGAGCTCCGGCGCGAGCCCCTGCTCCCGCCCGGCCGGGTGGTCGTGGACTGAAGGACCTCCTCGTGGACGCGCAGGCGGCGACGGCGATCGTGCGGCGGTACTGGGACGGGCTGTGGAACCGGCGAGACCTCGGCGTGATCGAGGAGCTGATCGCCGAGCCCTACGTCCGGCACTCCTCCGCCGGCACGCGGTCGCTGAGCCGCGCCGACTTCTCGCGCGAGGTCAGCGCCTCCTGGCAGCTGCTGCACGACGCGGCGACCACGATCGACGACCAGGTGGCCGCCGACGACCGGGTGTGGACCCGCGCCACGACGACCGGGGTCAACCTCGACACCGGGGAGACGTCGGTGGTCACCTGGCTGGTGGTGCACCGGGTGGAGGGCGGCCGGATCGTGGAGTCCTGGAGCGCGACGATCCCCGGGGTCGACTGGCGCAGCTGAGCCGGCCTCAGCCCAGGTCGCGCAGGCGGGTGGCCGCGGCCACCCGCCTGCGGCTGACCAGTGCGAACAGCAGCACGAACAGCAGCACGCCGCCGCCCATCGCGGCCAGCGTGACGCGCAGGCCGACGAGGTCGGCGAGCAGCCCGAGGGGCAGGGCGGCGATGCCGAAGGCGCCGAAGCTGAGCATGATCAGCCCCTGCACCCGCCCGTGGTACTCCATGTCCGAGAGGCTCAGCAGCTGGGACTGGTTGGTCGTCTGGAAGGCCAGCATCGCCCCGCCCAGCAGGAGCAGGACCACGACGGCGACCCAGGCGCTGGGCGCCACCGCCAGCCCGCAGATCGCCAGGCCGAACAGGGCTCCCGACAGCGCGAACACCCGCGTCTCCCCCGTCCGCGAGGAGCGGCGGCCCAGCAGCAGCCCGGCGCTGACCCCGCCGACGGCCGACGTCGCCGACAGGACGCCGTAGCCGACCGAGCCCAGCCCGAACAGGTCGCTGGCGATGGTCGGCATGAAGGCGAGGTAGGGCATCCCGCACATCGTCACGCCGATGCCGCACCAGGTCAGCGCGGACAGCTCCGGGTGCCGGCGGACGTAGCGCACCCCGTCGGCCAGCTCCCCGAGCGGTGAGCGGTCCGGCGCCTCCCCGCGACGGCGGCCCGGCGGCAGCGCCGCGGTGAGCAGCACGCCGATCGTGGCGAGGACCGCGCTGGCCAGGAAGATCGCCGCGGTCCCCCACGTCACCGCGCCGATCACCACACCGGCCAGCGCCGGGCCGACCACCCGGCTGACCTCGGTGTTGACCAGCAGCAGCGAGACCGCCTGCGGGAGCGAGCCGCGCGGCACCAGCTCGGCCAGGAACGCCATCCGGGCCGGGTTGAACAGCGCGAACCCGACGGCCTGGAGCACGCCGGCGCCGAGCAGCATCCAGTAGGCGATGACGTCGAAGACGACGGCCAGGCCGATCCAGGCGCTGGAGGTGGCCAGGAGCAGCACCGAGGCCTGCAGCACCAGGCGCTTGGGCAGCCGGTCGGCGGCCACCCCGCCCCACGGCGTTGCGACGAGCAGCGCGACGCCGAAGGAGAGCAGCACCCCGCCGAGAGCGGCGTTGGAGCCGGTGAGCTGGAACGCCAGCCAGCTGCGGGCGATGGCCTGGGCCATGACGCCGATGAACACCGCCGCGGCGTTGAGGTAGAGCACCAGGAAGCCGCCGATGCGCAGGATGCCCAGCGCGCCGAGCGGTGCCGGGGCCGCCGCCGGCCCGGGGACGGTCCCGGCGTCCGGGGTGGTCTCCGCGCTCATGGTCCCCCTCGTCCGGCGCGCCGGACCTCCGGACGCGGAACTGCTCCGGACCGGTCTACCACCGCGCGCCCGGGTCCTCCGAGCGGGCTCCCGGCAGGCGGAGGACCACCCGCTCAGCGCCCCCGCCAGACCGGCGGGCGCTTCTCCGCGAAGGCGGCCGAGCCCTCCCGGGCGTCCTCGCTGGTGAACACCGGCGCGACCAGCTCGTCCTGCCGCGCCCAGCCCTCCTCCGAGGTCCAGTCGGCGGTGCCCCGGGCGATCTGCTTGGTCGCGGCCACCGCGAGGGGCCCGTTCGCCGCGATGGTCGCGGCCAGCGCGAGCGCCCCGTCGAGCGCGCCGCCCTCCGGGGCCAGCCGGTTGACCAGGCCGACGGCGGCGGCGCGGGACGCGTCGATCGGGTCGCCGGTCAGGAGCATCTCCAGCGCCAGGGGCAGCGGCAGCCGCTTCGGCAGCTGCAGCGCGGCGCCCCCGGCGGCCACGAGCGAGCGCTTCACCTCCGGGACGCCGAAGCGCGCGGTCTCGGCGGCGACCACGAGGTCGCAGGCGAGCAGCAGCTCGAAGCCCCCGGCCAGCGCCCAGCCCTCGACCGCGCCGATCAGCGGCTTGCGCGGCGGGGTCCGGGTGATGCCGCACAGCCCGCGGCCCTCGATCGCCGGGGTCTCCCCGCGCAGGAACGCCTTGAGGTCCATGCCGGCCGAGAAGGTGCCCCCGGCGCCGGTGAGCACGCCGACCCGCAGCTCGTCGGACGCGTCGAGCTCGTCGACGGCTGCGGCCACCGCCTCCGCGACGGCCCGGGTCAGCGCGTTGCGCGCCTCCGGCCGGTTGATGGTGATCACCTGCACGGCGTCGCGCCGCTCGACCAGTACCTCGTCCGTCACCGGGGGCTCCTCGTGCTCGGGGTTCTCGGTCAGTCCCGGTCCTCGGTCAGTCCGCCTGCACGACCGCGCCGGACCCCAGCAGCCGGTCGACCTCGTCCGCGGGGAAGCCCCACGCCGCCAGCGCCGTCCGGGTGTCCTGCCCCGGTGCCCGGGGGGCCCCGCGGACCGCGCCCGGCGTCCGGGAGAAGCGCGGAGCCGGGGCCGGCTGCGGAGAGCCGTCGCGGTCGGTGAAGGTGCCGCGGGCGGCCAGGTGCGGGTGCGCCGGGGCCTCGGTGAGCCCGAGGACCGGGGTGACGCAGGCGTCGGTGCCCTCGAAGACCGCCGTCCACTCGTCGCGCGTCCGGGTGGCGAAGACCTCGGCGATCCGCTCCCGCTGCTCGGGCCACCGGTCGACGTCGTACTGGCCGCCGGGCAGGTCGCCGTCGAAGCCGAGGCCGTGCAGGAACTGGGCGTAGAACTGCGGCTCGATCGCGCCGACCGCCACGTGCCGGCCGTCGGCGCAGGCGTAGGTGTCGTAGAACGGCGCCCCGCCGTCGAGCAGGTTGACCGCGCGCCGGTCCTGCCACAGGCCGGCGCCGAGCATCCCGTAGACCATCGTCACCAGCGCGCTGGCGCCGTCCACCATCGCGGCGTCGACGACCTGCCCCCGCCCGCTGGTCCCGCGCTCCAGCAGCGCGGCGAGGACGCCGACGACCAGGAACATCGCGCCGCCGCCGAAGTCCGCGCCGATGTTGAGCGGCGGGACCGGCTTGTCCGCCGGCCCGATGGCGTGCAGGGCGCCGGTGAGGCCGAGGTAGTTGATGTCGTGGCCGGCGCGGGCGGCCAGCGGCCCGTCCTGGCCCCAGCCGGTCATCCGCGCGTAGACCAGCCGCGGGTTGCGCGCGGCGCAGTCGTCGGGGCCGACGCCGAGCCGCTCGGTGACGCCGGGCCGCAGCCCCTCGACCAGCACGTCGGCGGACTCGACGAGCCGGAGGACGACGTCGCGGCCGGCCGGGCTCTTCAGGTCGACGGCGATCGACGGGCGGCTGCGGTGCAGCGCCTCCTTGGCCGGGGACACCAGCTGCGTGCCGCCACCGGGCCGGTCCACCCGCACGACGTCGGCACCGAGCTCGGCCAGCAGCATGCAGGCGAAGGGCGCGGGCCCCAGCCCGGCCAGCTCGACGACGCGGATGCCGGCGAGGGGGCCGGTGGGGGGCTGCACGCCGGTCACGCTAGCAACCTGTGACGGCGGCCACCGGGCACTACGTTCGGGCCGGTGAGCAGCCCACACCGGACCGACGAGCGCTGGTTCGAGGACTACGTGCCCGGGACGAGCGCGGAGTTCGGCCCGCTGCGGGTGGAGGAGGCCGACGTCGTCGACTTCGGCCGGCGCTTCGACCCGCAGCCGTTCCACGTCGACGCGGCTGCCGCCGCGGCCGGCCCGTTCGGCGGGCTGATCGCCAGCGGCTGGCACACCTGCGCCCTGATGATGCGGCTGTTCGCCGACGAGTACCTCTCCCCCGTCTCCAGCCTCGGCTCCCCCGGCGTCGACGAGCTGCGCTGGATCGCGCCGGTGCGCCCCGGCGACGAGCTGACCCTCCGCGTCACCGTCGAGGAGGCCCGGCTGTCGCGGTCCAAGCCCGACCGGGGCCTGGTGCGCACGCGGATCGAGCTGGCCAACCAGGACGGCGTGGTCGCGCTGAGCATGGTGGCGATGAACCTGGTCAGAACCCGGCCGGCGAGCTGAGTCAGACGCAGGAGGAGAGGGTCTGCCAGAACTCGACGGGCTCGTCGTCGGGGCCGCCGTAGAGGCGCTGGGTGAGCAGGACCCCGACCAGGTCCCGCGCCGGGTCGACCCAGGCGCTGGTCCCCGTGCCGCCGTCCCACCCCCACCGCCCGGGCGTCTGCCAGGGGCGGACCGCCTCGACGCAGACCCCGACCTGCAGCCCCCAGGAGATGCCGGGGCCGAGGGAGTCCGCGGCCGCCGCCCGCTGCGGCTCGCTCAGCGCGTCGGCGGTCATCGCGGCGACCGCAGCGGCGGGCAGCACCGGGGCGCCGCCGTCGGCCAGCGCGGCGTGGAAGGCCAGGACCTCCGGCGCCGTCGACACCAGGCCGGCGGCCAGGCCCTCGAACGCCGGTGGCCGGCCGAACCCGCCGGGCGCGTCGAGCACCTCGAGGCCGCCGTCAGTGGGCAGGTAGCAGGTGGCCAGCCGGTCGGGGTCCGGCGTCCAGAAGGCGGTGTCGGTCAGGCCGAGGGGCCCGGTGACCCGCTCCGCGAGCAGGTCGGCCACCGGACGCCCGGTCGCCCGGGACAGCAGGACGCCGAGCACGTCGCTGGCGAGGTGGTAGAGCCAGACCTCGCCGGGCTGGGCGGCCAGGGGCAGCTCGGCGAGCCGGCGCAGGTACTCGTCCGGCGCCACGGGCGGCGACCAGGGCCCGGGCCCGATCTGCCGCTCCTCGATGGCGCGGTTCAGCGGGCTGCCGTCCCAGAGGCCGCCGAACCCGGGGGTGTTGGTGAGCAGGTGCCGCACGGTGATCGGCCGCTCGGCGGGCACGGTGTCCGACAGGGGCCCGGAGCGGTCGCGCAGCACCCGCGGCGAGGCGAGCTCCGGCAGCCAGCGCCCCACCGGGTCGTCGAGGCCGAGGACGCCGTCCTTGACCAGGGCGAGGGTCAGGGCCCCGGCGAAGGGCTTGGTCACCGAGGCCAACCGGAACAGGGTGTCCTCCCGCATCGGCGCCGTCCCGCCGACCTCGGTCGTCCCACCGGTGAGCACCTCCGTCTCGCCGCGGTGGCGCACCGCGGCGACGAAGCCGGGCAGCCGGCCGCTGTCGACCTGGCGCTGGAGCACGGCGCGGACGGGCTCGAGGTCCATGTCAGGCAGACCCCCGCCGGCCGCGGGACTCATCGGCGCCCGGATGCCGTCCGCTCCAGGGCGGGCGCGCCGTTGCGGATGGCCACGCCGGCGCCGGACGCCGTCCACGCCGGGACCGGTGGTCGCCGATACCGTCAGGGGGATGGAGAGGGACGAGGCGTCTCGGCGGTGGCGCACCCGTCTCGTCTTCTCCCTGCTCTTTGTGCTGCTGAGCGCAGGCGTGGCGGTGGTCCACCTCCGCCGCGGCGACACGGTCCTGGGTTGGGTGTGGGTCACCCTGGCCGTCGTGAGCGCGGCCCTCGCCGTCGTCAGCTGGATGAGGCTGCGACGGGGACACTCCCTCCGGTAGCAGACCGCCCAGGGGCGTCGGACCGACCGCCGGCAACCTGCTGAGGAACGACCGAGCTCGATCCCGGCGCCAGTTGGTGGCGGGGTCTTCGAAGGCCTCGGGGACACGCGCGATCGCATCGCCAGGCTGTGTTCCTGCCCCACTCGCGCCGGTTGGCGTCGGCGCCCGGGGCTGCACAGCCGGCTCGCTGACCGGTAGCACCACAGGAGACACGAAGCGTCGGTTTGGGCACCGTGTCGGGGTCCACGCAGCTCGCATGGCTCGGATGCCGCCCGTCCGAGCCACCATTGACCCCTAGGTCGACGCCATCGGGCCGGCCTCTGAGGGAGGGAGCTGCGATGACCGCTACCCGCACACCCGTGAACCCGTGGTCGTGGTCGCTCGCCTACGGGTTCAGCCAGGGGGAGCTCGTGGAAGGCGTGAGCCGGGTACTCGTGCTCTCCGGGCAGGGCCCCGCGGCGGCCGACGGTACGACCCAGCACGCCGGCGACCTCCCGGCCCAGGTGTCTTTGTCGCTCGACAACATCGAGACCGTGCTCGACACAGCCGGGATGACGCTCGGCAACGTCGTCCGCATCAGCGTGTTCACGACCGACGTCGACGCGATGCTGGGCGTCTGGGGCGACCTGACCAAGCGCTTCCAGGCGGCCGGAGTTCGGCCGACGAGCACGCTGGTCGGCGTGACCCGTCTCGCCTTCCCCGAGATGATGGTGGAGATCGAGGCCACCGCCGTCGACTGACCCGCGACCTCCGTCGCCTCTGCGCCGAGCGCTGAACTGGACACATCCGATCACCCCCGTCAGCCGTACTCACCCGGGGCTGACCGCGGCACCAGGCGAGGTCGCCTGAACGGTCGCGTCCCGGCCGCTGTGGGTACACGGGGCGCGGCGCACGGCACGACCCTGGACGGGCCACTGTGGGACAGGAGGTGGCCGTGCCCGCCGTGAGGGCGCCTTCAGCGGCAAGCGCCGGCGCGTACGAGACCTCGGGTTGCCGCGTACCGCTGCCTCCGTCGCCGAGAGCCGATGTCCTCGACGGTGGGGGCCGAGGAGGTGCCCGACGGCATCACAGGCAGTAGGGACAGCCCGTGCCGTCGGCGGCGACCGTGCGCAGGCAGCGGAGCAGCGGACCGAGACGAGTGCCCTTCGGCACCAGGGCGCGAGCACCGGCAACCCCGGCCTCGAGGCGCGCCTCGGAGCCGTCGCCGGTCAACATGATGACCCGGGCGGTGGATCGGGCAGCACGCAACGCTTCCGTAGCCGCGAAGCCACCCATCACCGGCATGGACACGTCCATGAACACGATGTCGGGTCGTAGTCTCTCAGCGGCCGTCAGGACCTGTGACCCGTCCTCGCACTCGCCGACGACGGTGAGGTCGTCCTCGTCGGACAGGGCTTCAGCCAGAGTCCTGCGCACCTCTGGGTGGTCGTCGACGATCAGCACGCGGATGCGGGCGGAGACCCCGCCGCCACAGCAGTCTCCAGTCACCCACGCACTCCTCGTCGGCACGAGGACCTGCCGAGATCTGCTCGTCAGGCAGGTCCGACCATCAGTATCGGCGCTGGGGGACAGCGGTGGCCACTGCGCGCCGGACGAGGTCGCCCCCGGCGATGCGTCTCCGAAGTGGGCCGCTCGGGGACAGAAGGCGGCCCCTGGGCGCTGGGAGAACTGCTCGGGTCACCTCTCGGACAGGGACTTGCGCCCTGTCTCCCGCGCCGCCAGCGGACGTGCGGCGCCAGCCCGGCAACCGGCAACCGGTGGGCCTGCGCGAGATGCGCCCTGACGTCCCCGCGGGAACGTCGTCACGCCGTCCGCCTCGCGCGTTCCCGCGCGAGCGCGCCGGAGCAGCGGCGACCGCCGGCGCCGGCTGTGCCTCGAGCGATGACTCTCGGGCGCCTGTCGGGTCGGTACTGGGGCAGCCCGATCCGTCCCGAGGGGGCATGGTGGAACTCGACCGCGCGACCGTGTGCCTGCCCATCCGGGATCGTTCGGTGTCACACGCCTTCTACAGCGCCCTCGGGTTCGTGGCAGTCGGCGAGCCGGGCAACGACGGCCTCCCCGAGCCCCTGCAGTTCGAGGTCAGCGTCGGTCTGCGCGTGATGCTGATCCCGGCGGTCGGCTTCGGCTGGGTGATCGGTCGGCGACGGTCGACCCGGAGCGCGCACGAGTGCCTGGTCGTGATCGGGCTGGCCACCGATGCCGAGGTCGACGAGCTGATGCGCCGCGCACAGGATGCCGGCGGCGACGTCGTCTACGCCGCCGCGAACCAGACGTGGGGCCCCGCCCCTGCGGATGACGAGCCCGCGGCTGCTCGGAGCCCGGACGCCTACGCCGGCGCGTTCACCGATCCCGACGGCCACATGTGGCAGGTCACCCGCGCGGACGGCGTCCTGTTCCGATGAGCCAGACGCCCCGCCAGCCTCCGCTGCGATCCGGGTCGAGCGCAGTGCGGGTGACGACATCGGCGCGCTCCGGCGCGTCGGGACGACGGAGCCATCGAGGGAGCAGCCGCGACCACGGAACTGATCACCCCACGGCCGTCCCCGTCGACGGAGTGGTGCAGGGGTCGGTGCGCCGGACGAGGACCGCAGCGGCGGATCCGACTGCGGCGGATGGACCACCCGAACGTCCAGATGCCTGCGCGGTCGCGCGTTCGGCGCGGCCGCCCCGAGCCGAGGAGGAGCCCCATGGCCGTCCGCACCGCCCGTACCGCCTGGAACGGCACCCTGCAGGAGGGGTCCGGCCAGGTGGAGCTCAGCAGCTCCGAGGTGGGCACGTTCGACGTCTCCTTCCCCAAGCGCACGGCCGACGACGCCGACGGCACCACGAGCCCCGAGGAGCTGGTCGCGGCAGCTCACTCGTCGTGCTTGTCGATGGCGCTGGCCTACGAGATCGCCAGAGCCGGTGGCACGCCCCAGTCGCTGGAGGTCTCCGCCGACGTGACCCTCGGCCAGGAGGACGGCGCGCCGACCATCACGAGGATCAGCCTGACCGTCCGCGGGGAGGTCGAGGGCCTCGACGCCACGGGGTTCGAGCAGGCCGCTCAGGCCGCCAAGGCCGGTTGTGCGGTCAGCCGAGCGCTCGCCGGGTGGACGACATCACCCTCGACGCCGCCCTGGAGAGCTGACGAGTACTCCACCGCGCGCTCGCGGCGGGCCCCGCGATCGCCCCCAGAGCAGCTGCAGCCCAGGGAGCGCCGGCCCGTGACCCTCGGCTGCCGGCACCGCGTGGACGCTCCCGCGGGGACGTCGTGCGAGCGGCGCCGCCTCCGGACGCGGACACGGCGAACGTCAGCCGCTGATCGCCGCCAGCAGCCGCGCGCGGGCGGGGCCGAGTGACGGGCCGTACCAGGTGAGGTCGCGGCCGGAGACCAGCGCGCACCGCGTGCCGGGGAACGCCTCCGGGCCGTCGTCCGCGGTGAACACGTAGGGCTCGTCGGGGAGGACGACGACGTCCGGCGCCGCGCCGGCGATCTCGTCCGGCGCCACCTTCGGGTAGCGGTCGGCCGCGTCGGCGAAGACGTTGACCAGGCCGAGCCGGGCCAGGACGTCGCCGGTGAAGGTGCGCGGGCCGACGACCATCCACGGGTCGCGCCAGACCGGGACGGCGACCCGCAGCCCGCTCCCCGGCGCCGGCCCGGCCCAGATCGCGGCGGCCTCCGCCAGCCAGTCCGGCTCGCCGGCGTCGAGGACCTCGGTGAACAGCCGGCGCATCGAGGCCAGCGCCTGGTCGACCGACTCGATGACGGTGACCCACACCGGGACGCCGGCCGCGCGCAGCCGGTCGACGTCGAGCCGGCGGTTCTCCTCCCGGTTGGCCACGACCAGGTCGGGGCGCAGCGCCTCGATCGCGGCCCGGTCGGGGTTCTTGGTGCCCCGCACCCGGGTCACGTCGAGGCCGGCGGGGTGGGTGCACCAGTCGGTGGCGCCCACCAGCCGCTCGGGCACGGTGACCGCCAGCGCCTCGGTGAGCGAGGGCACCAGCGAGACCACCCGCCGCGGCGGCCGCGGGAGGTCGACCGGCGTGCCGAGGTCGTCGATGAGCAGCATCCCTCGATCCCCGGGCCCTGCAGCGGGGTCCTTGATCACACGTTGCGGCGGTACTGCCCGCCCACCTCGAAGAACGCCTCGCTGATCTGGCCCAGCGAGCACACCCGGACGGCGTCCATCAGCTCGGCGAAGACGTTGCCGCCCTCCATCGCCACCTGCTGCAGGCGGGCCAGCGCGGCGGGCGCCTCGTCGGCGTGCCGCGCGTGGAAGTCGGCGAGCCGGGCGAGCTGCGACTGCTTCTCCGCCTCCGTGGCCCGCGCCAGCTCCAGCGGCTTGGGTGGGGTCCCGTCGCGGTGCGGGTCGAGGAAGGTGTTGACCCCGACGATCGGCAGGCTGCCGTCGTGCTTGCGGTGCTCGTAGAGCATCGACTCGTCCTGGATCTTGCCGCGCTGGTAGCCGGTCTCCATGGCGCCCAGCACGCCCCCACGCTCGGCGATCCGGTCGAACTCGGCCAGCACCGCCTCCTCGACCAGGTCGGTGAGCTCGTCGATGACGAACGAGCCCTGCAGCGGGTTCTCGTTGCCGGCCAGCCCCCACTCCTTGTCGATGATCACCTGGATGGCCAGGGCGCGGCGCACCGAGTGCTCCGACGGCGTGGTCACCGCCTCGTCGTAGGCGTTGGTGTGCAGGCTGTTGGCGTTGTCGTAGATCGCGCAGAGGGCCTGCAGGGTCGTCCGGATGTCGTTGAAGTCCATCTCCTGGGCGTGCAGCGACCGGCCCGAGGTCTGCACGTGGTACTTCAGCTTCTGCGACCGCTCGGCGGCGCCGTAGCGATCCTTCATCGCCACCGCCCAGATGCGGCGGGCGACCCGGCCGATCACCGAGTACTCGGCGTCCATGCCGTTGGAGAAGAAGAACGACAGGTTCGGCGCGAAGTCGTCGATGGCCATCCCGCGGGCCAGGTAGGACTCCACGTAGGTGAAGCCGTTGGCGAGGGTGAACGCCAGCTGGCTGATCGGGTTCGCCCCGGCCTCGGCGATGTGGTAGCCGGAGATCGACACCGAGTAGAAGTTGCGCACCCCGTGCTCGATGAACCACTCCTGGATGTCGGCCATGCACCGCAGCGAGAACTCGGTGGAGAAGATGCAGGTGTTCTGGCCCTGGTCCTCCTTGAGGATGTCGGCCTGCACCGTGCCGCGGACGGTGGCCAGCACCCAGGCCCGGATCTCCTCGGCCTCGACCGCGTCGGGCTCGCGCCCCTCCTCGGCGCGGAAGGCGTCCAGCCGCTGGTCGATCGCGGTGTCGAGGAACATCGCGAGGATGGTCGGCGCCGGACCGTTGATGGTCATCGACACCGACGTCGTGGGCGCGCAGAGGTCGAAGCCGGAGTAGAGGACCTCCATGTCGTCGAGCGTCGCGATCGAGACCCCCGAGGTGCCGACCTTGCCGTAGACGTCCGGCCGCGGGTCGGGGTCGCGCCCGTAGAGGGTGACGGAGTCGAACGCCGTCGACAGCCGGGTGGCCTCGTTCCCGGCGCTCAGGAGCTGGAACCGGCGGTTGGTGCGGAACGCGTCGCCCTCGCCGGCGAACATCCGGGCCGGCGCCTCGCCGGCCCGCTTGAACGGGAAGACGCCGGCGGTGAACGGGTAGAACCCGGGCAGGTTCTCCCGCCGCAGGAAGCGCAGCAGGTCGGCCTCGTCGGTGGTGCGGGGCAGCGCCACCCGGCGCACCGGGTTGCCCGACAGCGTCTCGCGGGTCAGCGGCGTGCGGATCTCCCGGCCACGCACGGTGTAGACGTACTCGTCGCCGGAGTAGTCCTCGACGCGGGCCGGCCACTCCTCCAGCAGTGTCCGGACCTCGGGCAGCAGCTCGGCGTCGGCGGCCTCGAGCAGCTCCCGCACCCGGTCGGCGGCCGGGTCCTCCCCCAGCAGGTCGGCGGTGGTCCGCAAGGACTGCCGCCGCCGGACGACGTCGGCCTGCTCCTCGGTGCGGCGGTGGTGGGCGCGGACGGCCTCGGCGACCTCGGCCAGGTACCGCGACCGCTGGGGCGGCACCACGCTGGACAGGCCGCTCGACGCCATGACGTCGACCCGCGGCAGCACGCCGGACCCGACCGGCAGGCCCTTCCCGGCGAGCAGGCCGAGCAGGTGCTGGTAGAGCGCCGTCACCCCGTCGTCGTTGAACCGGGCGGCGCTGGTACCGAAGACCGGCATCTGCTCCCACGGCTGGCCGAAGGCCTCCCGGTTGCGCAGCATCTGCCGGGCCACGTCGCGGCGGGCGTCCTCGGCCCCCCGCCGCTCGAACTTGTTGATGGCCACGGCGTCGGCGAAGTCGAGCATGTCGATCTTCTCCAGCTGCGAGGCGGCGCCGAACTCCGGCGTCATGACGTAGAGCGCGACGTCGGAGAACGGGACGATCCCGGCGTCGCCCTGACCGATGCCCGGCGTCTCGACGACGACCAGGTCGAACCCGGCCGCCTTGACGGCGCACAGGACGTCGTCGAGGTGCTCGGGCGTCTCCGCCCCGGCCGACCGGGTGGCCAGCGAGCGGAAGAAGGTGTGCGACCCCTCGCCGGTCTCCAGGGCGTTCATCCGGATCCGGTCCCCGAGCAGCGCCCCGCCGCCGCGGCGCCGCGTCGGGTCGATCGCGAGGACGGCGACCCGCAGCTTGTCCTCCTGGTCCAGCCGCAGCCGGCGCAGCAGCTCGTCGGTGAGCGAGGACTTGCCCGAGCCGCCGGTGCCGGTGATGCCCAGCACCGGCACGGTCCGCGCCGCGGCGGCCTCCCGCACCCGCCCGGCCAGCTCCGGGTCGCGCCCGGCCTCGAGCACGGTGATCGCGCGGGCCAGCGCCGCCGGCTCGCCGGTGAGCAGCGCGTCGACGTCGGGGCCGTGGGCCGTGAGGTCGACGTCGCACGCGCGGACCAGCTCGTTGACCATCCCGGGCAGGCCCAGCCGCGCGCCGTCCTCCGGGGAGAAGATGCGCACCCCGCGCTCCCGGAGCAGCGCGATCTCCTCGGGCACGATCACGCCCCCGCCGCCGCCGAACACCTGGACGTGCCCCGCACCGGCCTCGGCCAGTCGCTCGACCAGGTAGGTGAAGTACTCGACGTGACCGCCCTGGTAGGAGGAGATCGCCACCCCCTGCACGTCCTCCTCCAGCGCCGCCCGGACGACGCTGTCGACGCTGCGGTCGTGGCCGAGGTGGACCACCTCGGCGCCCTGGCTCTGCAGCAGCCGCCGCATCACGTTGATCGCCGCGTCGTGCCCGTCGAACAGGCTGGCCGCGGTCACGAACCGGACCGGGTGGACGGGGACGTGCAGGTCGGACGGCTGGGCGGGCATGCCACTCCCTGGTCTCCGGCCGGGCGACGTCGCCCCGCCGAATTTAGTTGGACGTCCTAGTATCCGCGCCCGCACCGGCCGGTGTCCACCGGCGACGAAGGACCCTTGACGCCCTGCACGGGGAGCGCGACGGTCGGCCCTCGGCGCAGCGCGAGGAGGCGCCATGGTGTCCACCCGGTTCACCGAGCTGACCGGCTGCTCCGTCCCGGTGCAGCAGGCGCCGATGGGTGCGGTGGCCGGGCCCGCCCTGGTCGCGGCGGTGGCCGAGGCCGGCGCCGTCGGCACGCTGGGCGCGCTCGGCATGACGGCCGACCAGGTCCTCCGCGCGATCGAGGAGGTGCGCGCCCGCACCTCCGGCGTCCTCTCGGTCAACCTCCCGACCGAGGACGTCGACGAGGACGTCGTCGCGGCCGCCGCGGAGCGGGTCCGGCTGGTCGACTTCTTCTGGCTGGCGCCGCGCCCGCGGCTGGTGGAGCAGGTGCACGCCGCCGGAGCGCTCGCCGGCTGGCAGGTCGGCTCGCTCGACGAGGCGCGGGCCGCCGAGGACGCGGGGTGCGACCTGGTCACCGTCCAGGGCGTGGAGGCGGGCGGGCACATCCGGGGCGACCGGCCGCTGCGGCCCCTCCTCGAGGAGGTCCTCGGCGCCGTCTCCGTCCCGGTCCTGGCCGCCGGCGGCATCACGACCGGGCGTGCCCTGGCCGCGGTGCTGGCCGCGGGGGCGGACGGGGCCCGGATCGGCACGCTGTTCCTCGCCACCGAGGAGTCGGCCGCCCACCGCGACTACAAGCGGGCGGTGCTCGGCGCCGGCCCGGGCTCCACCGTGGTGACCGGCGCCTTCGCCACGCAGTGCCCGCTGTGCGCCACCAGCCCCCGCGCCCGGGTCCTCCGCACCGCGGTGCAGGAGGTCGGCCGGTTCCCCGGGGACGTCGTCGGCACCGTCCGGGTCGGCGGCGAGGAGGTCCCGCTCCCCCGCGGCGCGGGCCTGCCGCCGGTCACCGCGGTCTCCGGGACGGTCGAGGCGATGGCGCTGTACGCCGGCGAGGGCGTGGGCGAGGTGACCGCCGTCCGGCCGGCCGGGGAGGTGGTCGCCGAGCTCGCGGCCGCCGCCGACCGCGCGCTCGGACCCGGCGCCGGGCGCTCCCCCGCACGCTGAGCGGGACGGACCGTCAGCGCAGCGGCTCGGGCTCGCCGTCGTCGTCCACCCCGTCGCCGAGGGGTCGCTGACTCCAGGCGACGTCGTGCCAGCGGCCGAGCTTCCAGCCGACCCGGCGGTAGGTGCCGCACGGTGCGAACCCCAGCGCGGCGTGCAGGCCGGCGCTGGCCTCGTTGGGCAGCACGATGCCGGCGAAGGCCATCCGGTAGCCGCGGGCGGCGAGCCGGTCGAACAGGACGGTGTAGAGCGCCCGCCCGGCGCCCGGGCGGCGGCGTCCTCGCTCGGTGTAGACGCTCACCGACGTCGACCAGCGGTAGGCGGGGCGGGTCATGAACGGGCCGCCGTAGGCGTAGCCGGCCACCCGGCCGGCGTCCTCGAGCACCACCCAGGCGTGCGTGCGCAGGCCGGCCGCGATGCGCGCGCCCATCTCCGCGGCGTCGGGCGGTTCGGTCTCGAAGGAGATGGCGGTGTCCCGCACGTAGGGCGCGTAGACCTCGGCGCACCCGACCGCGTCCGCCTCCGTGGCCTCCCTGACCAGCCAGCCCTCCGCCACGGACCCATCCAACCGGCCCTAGGGTGCGCCGGCGCACGAGGGGGCCGCCGTAGCGTTGTGGCATGAGCCATGCGCACCCGGACCTCCGCACGCCCCCGCCCCTGCCCGACGGCGGCCTGCGGGTGGTGGCCCTCGGCGGCCTGGGCGAGATCGGCCGCAACATGACCGTCTTCGAGCACGCGGGCCGGCTGCTGATCGTCGACTGCGGCGTGCTGTTCCCCGAGGAGCACCAGCCGGGGGTCGACGTGATCCTCCCGGACTTCACCTCGATCCGGGACCGGATGGACGACGTCGAGGCGATCGTCCTCACCCACGGCCACGAGGACCACATCGGCGGGGTGCCCTACCTGCTGCGCGAGCGGCGCGACATCCCGCTGGTCGGCTCCCGGCTCACACTGGCCTTCCTCGACGCCAAGCTCAAGGAGCACCGCATCCGGCCGGCCACCCGCCAGGTGAGCGAGGGCGACCGGCTGTCGTTCGGCCCGTTCGACTGCGAGTTCGTCGCGGTCAACCACTCGATCCCCGACGCGCTCGCCGTGGCGATCCGCACGCCCGCCGGGATGGTGCTGCACACCGGCGACTTCAAGATGGACCAGTTCCCCCTCGACCGGCGGATCACCGACCTGCGCGCCTTCGCCCGGCTCGGCGAGGAGGGGGTCTCGCTGTTCCTGACCGACTCGACCAACGCCGAGGTCCCCGGGTTCACCACGTCCGAGGGCGAGCTGGTGCCGGCGATCGAGACGGTGTTCCGGACCGCGCCCAAGCGGGTCATCGTCTCCAGCTTCGCCAGCCACGTGCACCGCATCCAGCAGATCCTCGACGTCGCGCACGCGCACGGCCGCAAGGTGGCGTTCGTGGGGCGCTCCATGGTGCGCAACATGGGCATCGCGCGGGACCTGGGCTACCTGTCGGTGCCACCCGGGCTGCTCGTGGACATGCGTGAGCTGGAGAAGCTCCCCGCCGACCAGGTGTGCCTGATCTGCACCGGGTCGCAGGGCGAGCCGATGGCGGCGCTGTCGCGGATGGCCAACCGCGACCACGTCATCCGCATCACCGAGGGCGACACCGTCCTGCTGGCCAGCTCGCTCATCCCGGGCAACGAGAACGCCGTGTACCGGGTGATCAACGAGCTCACCCGGTGGGGCGCGAACGTCGTCCACAAGGGCAACGCCAAGGTGCACGTCTCCGGGCACGCCAGCGCCGGCGAGCTGGCCTACTGCTACAACGTCGTCCGGCCGCGCAACGTCATGCCGGTGCACGGCGAGTGGCGGCACCTGCGGGCCAACGCCGACATCGCGGTCAAGACCGGCGTCCACCCGCGCGGGGTGGTCATCGCCGAGGACGGCGTCGTCGTGGACCTGGTCGACGGCAAGGTGCGGATCACCGGCAAGGTCCCCGCCGGCAACGTCTACGTCGACGGCACCACCGTCGGCGGCGCCACCGAGGCCCACCTGCGCGACCGGCGCACCCTGGCCCAGGAGGGCGTCATCACCGTGGTGGCCATCGTGGACGCCGACACCGGGCAGCTGGCCGAGGAGCCGGACTTCCTCGCCCGCGGGTTCGTGCACGACGAGGCGACGTTCGAGACGGCGATCCCGGTGATCGAGAAGGCGCTGGCCAAGGCGGCCGAGGAGGGGGTCGGCGGCGGGGTGCAGCTCGAGCAGCTGATCGGCCGGGCGGTCTCGGGCTGGGCGGACAAGACCTACCGGCGTCGCCCGATGGTCATCCCGATCGTCGTGGACGCCTGACGCTCACCCCGCATGCACATCAGCCGGCTCCCGCGCTCCCGTCCGCTCCTCGCTCGTACCTCGCTGCGATGCTCCCGGGGCTGTCAGCCGGCATGGCGGTAGGCCGTGACCCAGAGCCCCGGCACCACCTCCCGGTCCCCGGTCGGGACGAACCCGAGCCGCTCGTAGAGCGCCCGGGCGGGGGCGTTGGCCCGGCCGGTGGCGACGACGGCGGGGCGCCCGTCGGCCCGGGCGAGCAGGGTTCGCACCAGCGCCGTCCCGATCCCGCGCCGGGCGGCGGCGGGGGCGACGACCAGCCGCTCGACGTCGAGGAGGGCGCCGTCCTCGGTCCAGGCGACGGCCCCGGCGAGCCGGCCGTCGTCGTCGAGCGCGCCCAGCCAGGACAGGCCCGCGCCGCGGAGGCCGGCGAGGTCCTCGCGCAGCGGCGGGATCCGGTCGTCGCCGATCAGCGCGGCCTCGACCGCGTAGGCGGCGGCCTGGACGGCGAGCAGCTCCCGGGCGCGGGCCTCGTCGGTGACGGGGTCGATCCGCTCGATGCGCACGGCGGGCAGCCTGCCAGCGGCCGGCGCCGGCTCGTCGTCCTGGGGCTGGTGCTGGCCGGCGCCGTCGTCCTGGCGCTGACCGTCGACCGGCCCGGCGTCCCGGCCCTGCGCGGCTGGCTGCACGACGCGGGGCCGCTCGGGTGGGCCGCCGTCGTCCTGGGCTGCGCCGGGGCGCTGATGACACCCGTGCCGCGGACGGCGCTGTCGGTGCTGCTCGGCGCCGCGGCCGGCTTCCCGGCGGGGCTGGCGGTGGCGGTCGCCGCCGGCTGGCTCGGCGGCCTGGGCGGGTTCACGGTGGCCCGCCACCTGGGCCGGGACGCCGTCGCCCGGTTCACCGGCCGGCGGCTGGCGCGCGCCGACCGGCTGTTCCGCGACCGCGGCTTCCTCGCCGTGCTCGCCGCGCGGGTCAGCCCGGTGCCGTTCTGGATCGTCAGCTACGCGGCGGGGCTGTCCAGCGTGCGCCCGTGGCCGCACGCGCTCGGCACGGCCGTCGGGGTGGTGCCCGGCGCGGTGCTGCACGTCGGCATCGGCGCCTCGGTGCTGGGCTGGCTGTAGCCGCAGATCACGGATCGGTCACGATCCGCCCGTGAGAGTGTGCTCTGGCCGCCACCTGACGAGAAGGTGAACACCAGGTGAACGAGAGGTGGCCACCATGCGAGACGAGAAGTGTCCCGAGTGTCGGTGGGTGTCCGTGGTGGACGCGTCCGGGCGCCGGCACATGGAGATGCGCTGGAACGCCGCGGAGCGGGTGGGCCGGCAGGAGCAGCGCGCCGCCTGACCCGCACTCGGCCGACCGACCAGCCCGTCCGGACCTCGTCCGGGCGGGCTGGTCCGCGCATCCCGGGACTCCCGGTCAGGCGGCCGCCCCCGCGAGGGCGCTGACGAGGCCCACAGGGTCGTCGGTGCACACCATGTCGACCCTCTCGGCGGCCAGGCCGGCCACTTCGTCCGGGTCGTCGACGACGCCGACGCCGACCAGCAGGCCGAGTGCGCGGACGCGGGCCACCACCCCGGGGTCGCGGCGCACGTGCAGCGGAGACAGGTGGACGTCGGTCAGGCCGCGCTCACGGGCCTGACGGGCGGCCCGGTCCGGATCGAGCTCCGGCGCGACGATGAGGGCGCTGGAGACCGTGCCGCACCCGGACAGCGACGCGGCGGTGACCAGGTCGAACGACGTCGTGGTGACGCGGTCGGCGCGGGGCAGCCGGCGACGGCGGTCGATCAACAACGCGGCCAGCAGGTTCGCCGTCCGCCACGCCTCCTCGCCGCCATCCTCGGGCTTCACCTCGGTCAGGACGTGCGCCCCGAACACCGCGGCGAGATCGAGCACCGCCCCCAGGGTCGGGACGACGGTGCCGCCCGGGAGCTCGACGTCCAGCAAGTCGGCCGACGCGGTCTGCGCGACCAGGGGCCCGGTGCCGGGGCCGGTGCCGAGCACCCGCCCGAGGTCTCGGTCGTGGGACAGCACGAGGACGCCGTCCGCGGTGCTCCGGACGTCGACCTCGACCCCGTCGGCGCCGCCCTCCAGGGCGGTGCGGACGGCGGCGAGGGTGTTCTCGGGGGAACGGGCGCAGGTGGGCGTGCCGCGATGGCCGATGACGCGCATGTCCGCACGCTGTCGGGGCCGGGCGGCGAGCCCGTGACGCCGACACGAGCCGCGGGTGTCCGGCTCGTGAAGCCCAGCCCGGCCCGCCCGACCCCTGGACCGCACCCCACCCGCACGAGTCGGCCGGCCGCACCCCTCGAACGAGGGGCGCGGCCGGCCGGAGCGAGCGCGGGAGCCGTCAGTGGGCGACCGCCGGGTCCGCGGCCGCGGTCGGCCGGGCCAGGCGCACACCGACCGCCGCGACGACGGCGAGGGCGCCGATCACCATCAACGCCGAACCCAGCCCGCTGATCGCCCCGCTGAGCCCCAGCACGACGAGCGGGCAGACGAACTGGCCGATGAACATCGCCGACGTCCAGACGCCGGTGCCGCGGCCGCGCTGCTCGAAGCCCAGCGACCCGAGCGCCCAGCTGAGCATCGAGGGCAGCAGCAGCCCGTTGCCGAACCCGGTGACCACGGCGAACGCGACCACCATCGGCACCGAGCCGGCGAGGCCCAGCCCGACGAGCCCCACCCCGGAGAGGGCGAAGGCCGCCGGCACGGTGACCGCAGGGCCCAGGGGGGCGAAACGGGCGAACAGGAACCCGCCGACCGCCGTGCCCAGCGAGGCGATGGCGCTCACGGCGCCGATGGTCCCGGTGGACTCGACCCCGATGCCGTCCAGGACGAACGACAGCTCGACGATGAGCACGTAGAAGACCAGGCCCCCGAAGAGGGTGACGCCGACCGGCGCCGCGAGCCGGCGCCACGGCATCGGCGGCAGCTGCTCGGTCCGGGCGACGGGCGTCGGCTGCCACACGTACCTCGCGGCGAGCACCGCCAGGGGCAGGCTGACCGCGTACAGCCAGAACGGCGTGCGCCAGTCCTGGGCGCCGAGGGCGCCGCCGAGGCCGAAGAAGACGGTCGCCGCGACCGTGGTGAACACGACCTGGAGGCCGAAGTAGCGCTCCCGCTGCGAACCGTGGAAGTAGTCCCCGAGCAGCGTGGTGCAGCAGGTCATGATCGCTGCCTCGGTGAGCCCCACCAGCACGCGGCTGGCCACGATGAGCTGGAGGGAGTCCAGCCACAGGGGCGCGGTGCCGGCCACGGCGTAGGCGACCAGGGCGCCGACGAGCAGCCGCTTGCGGCCGACCCGGTCCACGATCCGCCCGGCGACCATCGCGGTCAGGCCGATGACCAGCGCCGGCGCGGTGAGCACGATGGGGGTCAGGGCCTCGACGCCCGGCGTGCCGGCGAAGGCGTCCTGGATGCGCGGCAGCACGGGGGCCAGGAGCACCGACCCCAGCACGCCGAGGCAGCTGGACAGCAGCAGGACCAGGGCCTGCGGGAGGCCGGCCGGGCGCCCGGTGGCGGGGTCGACGGCGACCTCGCCGGCCAGCGGCTCCGCGACGACCTGGGCAGGGGTCGTGACCTGTTCCGACACGGGCACTCCTCGATCGGGCGCCGGTCCCGTGACCGGCGTCACTGGGCGAGGAGTGTGCGCACCGCGGCGGACATCAGGGAACGGCGAAGTCCTGATGCGTCCTATCAGCGTGGCTGATGCCTCACTCGACCGGGTCGGTCGCCTGCCGGGCGGCGCGCGCCACCAGGCCGCGGAAGAACTGGTGCTCCGGGTCGCCGTCGTACAGCGGGTGCCACCACATCGCCTCCAGCAGCGGCCCGACGTCGAACGGCGGCGGCAGCGCCCGGACGCCGGCGTCCAACGGGAGCAACTGGACCAGCCGCTCCTGCAGCAGCGCGATCCGGCCGCTGCCGGCCACCAGCCCCGGCACGGTCAGGAAGCTCTCGGTCACCACCTGGACGCGGGGCTCGATGCCGAGCATCCGCATCTGCCGCGCGGCCGGGGTGGACGCCGTCGGCCCGTGGTAGGTGACCACCCACGGCATCGTCTGCAGGTGCTCGACGGTGAGCGACTCCCCCACCTCGGCGTTGTCGGAGGAGACGACGAGCACCCACCGGTCGCGGTGGAGGTCGGCGTAGGGCAGGTCCGAGAGGAAGCCGCGCGGCAGCACCATCAGGTCGGTGTTCAGCAGCGTCTGCTGGGCCTGGTCGACCGCGTCCGGGGTGTTGTGCGCCAGCCGCAGGCGCGCCCCCGGCGCCTCCTCCTCCAGCAACTGGGCCAGCGTGTCCCCGAGGACGGCGCAGCCGTAGTCGCTGATCAGCACGGAGAACTCGCGGGTCGACTCGGCGGGGTCGAAGTCCGGCTGGGCGGTGAACACCCGCTCCACCCCGTCGAGGGCCAGTCGCACCCGCGGCTTGAGCTGCGCGGCCAGCGGCGTCAGCCGGTAGGAGTTGCCGACCCTCGAGAGCAGCTCGTCGCCGAAGTGCCGGCGCAGCCGCGCCAGGGACGCCGACAGCGCCGGCTGGCTGAGCCCCAGCTGCTGGGCCGCCCGCGTGACGCTGCGCTGGTCGAGCAGCGCGTCCAGCGAGACCAGCAGGTTGAGGTCGAGGTTGGCCAGGTTCACGGTCGCGCAGCCTATAGACGACGTTGATGACCGGCATCACCCTTTCGGTCTTCCCTGATACCCCGGCGAGCCCCGACCGTGGACGGCGTGACCCGCACCACCACCGACGTCCCGCCGCTGGACCGCACCGACCCCGAGGGCGCCATCGCCGCCGCCGCGAAGCGCTGCTCGAACTGGGGCCGCTGGGGTGCCGACGACGTCCTCGGCACGCTGAACTTCCTCGACGAGGCCAAGCGCGTCGAGGGCGCCCGCCTCGTCCGCCGCGGGGTGAGCTTCTCGCTGGCCCAGCGCTTCGACACGGACGGCCCGCAGAAGGGCTGGCGGCGGCGCACCAACCCGGTGCACACCATGACCGACACCGGCGTGGACGCCGAGCGCGGCACCCAGGGCTTCCCGCACGGCATCGGCGGCGCCGACGACGTCGTCTTCATGCCGCTGCAGTGCTCGACCCAGTGGGACGGCCTCGGCCACATCTTCGACCACGGCATGGCCTACAACGGCCGCCGCGCGGGTGACGTCGTCACCAGCGAGGGCGACTCGGTGACCGGCATCGAGACCGTCGCCTCGCTCATCGCCGGCCGCGGGGTCCTGCTCGACGTCGGGCGCGCCATCGGCACCGACGGCGAGCTGCCCGACGGGTTCGCCATCACCGCGGAGCACCTGGCGGCCACCATCGCCGCCCAGGGCGAGAGCGCCCGGGTCGGCCGCGGCGACCTCCTGCTCGTGCGCACCGGCCGGCTCACGCGAGCCCGCCGCGACATCGCCGAGGGACGCGGCTGGGGTGACTACGCCGGCGGCGCCGCCCCCGGCCTGTCGTTCACCACCGCCGACTGGCTGCACGCCTCCGAGATCGCCGGCGTCGCCACCGACACCTGGGGCTTCGAGGTCCGGCCCAACGAGTTCGACGTCGCGTTCCAGCCGCTGCACCAGGTCGCCATCCCGAACATGGGCCTGTTCATCGGCGAGATGTGGGACCTCGACGCGCTCGCGGCCGACTGCGCCGCCGACGGCCGGTGGGACTTCTTCCTGACCGCCGCCCCCCTGCCCGTGACCGGCGCCGTCGGGGCCCCGGTCAACCCGATCGCCGTCAAGTGAGGGAGCCGACCGTGCCCGCCGTCAACTCGGTCCTCGTGGTCGGTGCCGGCCTCGCCGGCACCGCCACCGCCATCCGCCTCGCCGAGGCCGGCGTCGCCGTCGACCTGGTCGAGATCAAGCCCGAGACCACCGCGCTGGGCTCCGGCATCACGCTGCAGGGCAACGCGCTGCGCGAGCTGCGCACCCTGGGGGTCTGGGACCGGGTGCGCGCCAGCGGCTACGCCTTCGACGTCACCGGCATCCGCGCCCCCGACCCGGCCGGCACGGTGGTCGCCGAGATCCCGGACGCCAAGACCGGCGGCCCCGACCTCCCGGCCGCCATGGGCATGTCCCGTCCCGAGCTGGCCCGGATCCTCGTCGACCGCGCCGCCGAGGTCGGGGTCAAGGTCCGCTTCGGGACGACGCACACCGAGCTGCGCCAGGACGAGGACGGCGTCGACGTCGCCTTCGCCGACGGGTCGACGGGGCGCTACGACCTCGTCGTCGGCGCCGACGGCGTCCGCTCCTGGACCCGGCGGGCGCTGGGCATCGACCTGGAGACCCGGTCGGTCGGCATGGGCATCTGGCGGGTGTTCGGCCCCCGGCCGGCGAGCGTCACCCGCACCGACCTCTTCTACGGCGGGCCCTCCTTCATCGCCGGCTACTGCCCCACCGGCGAGGACAGCCTCTACGCCTACATCGTCGAGCCCGCCCAGGACCGCTCCACGCTGACGCCCGAGCAGCAGCTGGCCACGATGAGAGAGCTCTCGCAGGCCTACCACGGCCCCTGGGACGAGATCCGGGAGACGCTCACCGACCCGACCCGGGTCAACTACACCTGGTTCGAGACGCACGTGCTCCCCGCGCCCTGGAACCGCGGCCGGGTCGTCCTCATCGGCGACGCCGCGCACACCTGCCCGCCCACCATCGCCCAGGGCGGCGCGCAGGCGCTCGAGGACGCCTACGCGCTCACCGACCTGCTGCTGACCCGCGACGCCGTCGACGGGGACCTCTGGGACGCCTTCACCGCCCGCCGGTTCGAGCGCGCCACGACCGTCGTCGAGGCCTCCAACCAGGTCGCCCAGTGGCAGCTCGACCACGTCCAGGGCGACGTCCCCGCGGTGATGCGCCGCATCGCCCAGCTGACCAGCCGGCCCGCCTGAACCCCCACCCCGCCCGCCAGATCTGCACAGTGGTCGCCATCAGACCGGTGACGGTGACCACTGGGCAGATCTCGCGCCGAACCGAGGACCAGTCATGACCCTGCGCCTGATCACCCACCTGCGGCACGTCGACCTGGCCGTGCCCGACCTCGCCGTCCAGCGGCAGTTCTTCACGAACACCTGGGGCCTGAAGGAGGAGCACACCGACGCAGGCCTCACCTTCCTCGCCGCCGAGGGCAGCCCCGAGCAGTACGTCGTCCGGCTGCGGGAGTCCGCCGACAAGCGGATCGACCTCATCTCGTTCGGGGCGAAGGACGCCGCCGACGTCGACACGCTCGCCGGCCGGCTGGCGGCCGACGGCGTGCAGCTGGTCACCGAGCCCGGGACGCTGCAGACCCCCGGCGGGGGCTACGGCTTCCGGTTCTTCGACAACGAGGGCCGCACGATCGAGATCAGCTCCGACGTCGCCGTGCGGCAGCACCGGCCGATCGAGGAGGGCGAATCGGTCCCGGTGCGCCTCTCCCACGTGGTCCTCAACTCCGCGGACCCCGAGGCCACCGTCGCCTTCTACGACCGGCACCTGGGCTTCTCGCTGTCGGACACGCTGATGCACCCGCGCATGGGTTCGATGATGTGGTTCCTGCGCACCAACGCCTGGCACCACTCGATGGCGATCGCCCGCGGCCCGCACCCGTCGCTGCACCACGCGAGCTTCGAGCTGCGCGGCATCGACGAGTACATGCGCGGCACCGGCCGCCTGCTGCGCGCGGGCGTGGAGAAGATCTGGGGCCCCGGTCGGCACATGGCCGGCAACAACACCTTCTCCTACTTCCTCGACCCACACGGCAACACCGTCGAGTACACGACCGAGCTGGAGGTCCTCGACGAGGACACCTGGCACCCGCACGTCTACGACTTCACCCGGCCCGAGGTCTCCGACCAGTGGGGCACGGCCAACGCCATGAACGAGTTCGTGGCCGCGAAGTCGTTCAACGACCCGGACAAGGGCCTGTTCGTGGCCCCGCCGGTCTGATGCGGTTCGCCACCTGGGAGGCCGACGGCCGGGTCCGCGCCGGCGTCGTCAGCACCCTCCCCGACGGCACGGCCGGGCTGCACGAGCTCCCCGCGCGGACGACGGTGCTCGACCTCGTCCGCGCGGGGCTGCCGGCCGCTCTCGACCTCGGTGCGGTCGCCCTGGACCGGCCGGCCGTGCCGATCGACGACGTCCGGCTGCTGCCGCCGCTGGCGGCGCCGACGGTGCGCGACTTCGTCGCGTTCGAGGAGCACGTGGAGGGCATGGTCGCCCCGAGCGGCGAGGCGGTCGTGCCGGAGTGGTACCAGGCACCGACCTTCTACTTCACCAACCCGTACGCGCTCGTCGGCGCGTTCGACGACGTGCCCGTCCCGCCGGGCTCGCAGCGGTTCGACTTCGAGCTCGAGGTCGCCGTCGTCGTCGGCCGGGACGGTGCGTCGCTGACTCCCGAGCAGGCCCGCGACCACGTCTTCGGCTACACCGTCCTCAACGACTGGTCGGCCCGGGACCTGCAGTTCCGGGAGATGGCGGTCAAGCTCGGCCCGGCCAAGGGCAAGGACTCCGCCACCACCCTGGGCCCGTGGCTGGTCACCGCCGACGAGCTCGAGCCCCACCGCGACGACGAGGGCTTCCTCGGGCTGGACCTGCGGGTGTCGGTGAACGGCACCGAGGTCGGCCAGGACCTGCTGTCCAACATGGGCTGGCCGTTCGAGGAGCTCATCAGCTACGCCTCCCGCGGCACCGAGGTCCGCGCCGGGGACGTGCTCGGCTCGGGCACCTGCGGCAACGGCGGCTGCCTGGCCGAGCTGTGGGGCCGCCGCGGCGAGGCCGCTCCTCCCCCGCTGCGCCCCGGTGACGTCGTCGAGATGACCGTCGAGGGCATCGGCACCATCCGCAACCGCGTCGTCGAGGGCCTGGACCTGCCGCCGGTCCGCCCGGCCCGGCCCCGGCCACGGGTCCGGGAGCGACCCGCATGAGGCTGCGGGGCGAGGTCGTCGTCGTCACCGGCGCCGGCCAAGGACAGGGCGCCGCGGAGGCGCGGCTGCTCGCCGCCGAGGGCGCCACGGTCGTCGGCTGCGACCGCACCCCGGAGCCGGCCGAGGACCTGCCGGGCGTGGAGTACCGGCAGCTCGACGTGACCGACGCCGACGGCTGGGCCGCGCTCGCCGACGATCTGCGAGCCCGGTACGGCGTCGTCTCCGGGCTGGTCGCCAACGCCGGTATCACCTGGCGGGCCCGGCTGGCCGACCTCGACCCCACCGACCTCGCGCGGGTCGCCGACGTCAACGTCACGGGCACGCTCCTCGGCATCCAGGCGCTCACCCCGCTGATGACCGCCGGCGGGTCGGTGGTCGTCGTCGGCTCGGTCGCCGCGCTGACCGGCCACTTCCCCGTCGCGTACACCGCGTCGAAGTGGGCGCTGCGCGGGCTGGCGAAGGCCGCGTGCCTGGAGCTGGGTCCGCGCGGCATCCGGGTCAACACCGTCCACCCCGGCTACATCGAGACGCCGATGACCGCCTCGGCGGCTCCGGCGTTCCGCGCCGCCAACGTCGCCGAGACCCCGCTCGGCCGCACGGGCACCGTCGACGAGGTCGCCCCGCTGGTGGCCTTCCTGATCAGCGACGAGGCCTCCTTCATCACCGGCGCCGAGATCCCCGTGGACGGCGGGATGACCGCCCACGGCGGCGTGAAGAGCATCAGCGACGCCGTCCGCGCCGCCTCCTGAACCACCCGAGAGGAACCGCACCGTGTTCGAGTACTTCCCCACCGGCCCCTACACCTGGAACCTCAGCGTCGTCGCGACGCTGAACTCCGGCGGCCTGATCGACGAGGTCGACCGCGCGTGCCGGCCGATCAAGGACGCCGCCAACGCCGGCGAGGACGCCGGGACGTCGGACTTCCTGCGCGCGTGGACGGCGCTGACCGACCAGCTCGTCGCCCAGGCCGAGGAGGCCGAGAAGGCCGGGCACACCCGCACCGCCGGGCAGCTGTACTCCCGCGCCACGAACTACCTGGCCCAGGCCGAGCGGATGCTCGCGCACTCCGACCCGAACCGGGTGCCGACGTACACGCGGCTGCTGGAGCTGGCGCAGAAGGCCTTCGAGCTGCACAGCCCGCGCGTCTCCCGCGTCGAGATCCCCTACGAGGGCACCACGCTGCCGGCCTACTTCAGCGCCGCCCCGGCCACCGACGACGGCCCCGCACCGGTGATGGTGCTGGTCAACGGCCTGGACTCCACCAAGGAGCACATGTACTCCTCGAACCACTGGGAGGAGCTGGCCGCCCGCGGCATCTCCTGCCTGATGCTCGACCAGCCCGGGACCGGTGAGGCGCTGCGGCTGCAGGGGCTGACCGCGCGCATCGACACCGAGGTCTGGGCCGGCGCGGCCGTCGACTGGCTGGAGACCCGCGCCGACGTCGACGCGAGCCGGATCGGCATCGTCGGCTGGTCGCTCGGCGGCTACTACGCCCCCCGCGCCGCCGCGTTCGAGAAGCGCTTCGCCCTCTGCGTCGCCTGGGGCGCCAACCACGACTGGGGCGCGGTCCAGCGCCGCCGCAAGGAGCGTGAGGGCGAGCGGCCGGTTCCCCACTACTGGGAGCACGTGCTCTGGGTGTGGGGCAAGGACGGCGACGAGCACTCCCTCGACGCCTTCCTCGACTTCGCCGACGACGTCCACCTCGACGGCGTCGTCGAGCACATCACCGTGCCGTTCCTCATCGCCCACGGCGCGGGCGACCGGCAGATCCCGCTGGAGATGGCGCACCGCTCCTACGAGCAGGCGGTCAACTCGCCCAAGCGCGAGCTCCGCGTCTTCACCGCCGAGGAGGGCGCGACCGAGCACATCGGCCTGGACCACCTGCCGCACGTGAGCACGTTCATCGCCGACTGGGTGGCCGACACCTTCGCCGAGCTCGGGCGGGGCTGAGCCCGACCGACGCACTCCGCGGCGCCCGCAGCGGAGTGCGTCGGTCTCCCGGAGGAGGCCGGTCGGGTCCTCGGTCCCCTACGTTCCGGGGGCATGACGGTTCACCGGTTGGACCACGTCGGCGTCGTGGTCGAGGGCCTCGCCGCGGCCATCGCGTTCTTCGTCGAACTGGGCCTGGAACTGGAGGGCGAGACCGCGGTCGAGGGTGAGTGGGTGGACCAGCTGGTCGGGCTGGACGGCGTCCGGGCGGACCTCGCCTTCCTGCGGACGCCGGACGGCCACGGTCGGGTCGAGCTGTCGAGGTTCTCCGCGCCGGCGGCCACCAACACTGCCCCGATGGCGCCGGTGGACACCCCGGGGATCCCCCGCCTCACGTTCGTCGTCGATGCCGTCCACGACGTCCTCGGCCGCCTGCGCGCCCACGGCGCCGAACTCGTGGGCGAGGTGGCGCAGTACGGGGACGTCTACCGGTACTGCTACGTCCGCGGCCCCGAGGGCGTCGTCATCGGGCTGGTCGAGGAGCTCCGCTGAACGGTATGGCGCACCCCCGGCACTCCTGCGTGCCGTAACGTCGGAGGGAGGGGCACCCCGGAACTGCGCGCGGTCTGCCGCAGGTCAGCGGTCCGGGAACGGTCGCCCCGCCCCGCGCGCGTCCCCAGGAGTCCCCGTGAGCACGTCCCCCATGGCCCCCGCCCCCGCACGCCCGGCGGGCGACCCGATCGTCGGGGAGGCCGCCCGGCGGCGGACGTTCGCGGTGATCAGCCACCCGGACGCCGGGAAGTCGACCCTCACCGAGGCCCTGGCCCTGCACGCGCGCGTCATCGGCTCGGCCGGCGCGGTGCACGGCAAGGCCGGCCGGCGCGGCACCGTGTCCGACTGGATGGACATGGAGCGCGACCGCGGCATCTCGATCACGTCGGCGGCCCTCCAGTTCGCCTACCGCGACTGCGTGGTGAACCTGCTGGACACCCCCGGGCACGCGGACTTCTCCGAGGACACCTACCGGGTGCTGACCGCGGTCGACGCCGCGGTGATGCTCGTCGACGCCGCCAAGGGCCTCGAGGCGCAGACCATGAAGCTGTTCGCCGTCTGCAAGCACCGCGGCATCCCGGTGATCACCGTCGTGAACAAGTGGGACCGGCCCGGCATGGACCCGCTCGCGCTGATGGACGAGATCACCGAACGCACCGGCCTCACGCCCACGCCCCTGACCTGGCCGGTGGGCATCGCCGGCGACTTCCGCGGCGTCCTCGACCGGCGCGACGGCACCTACCGGCACTTCACCCGCACCGCGGGCGGCGCCACCGTCGCCCCCGAGGAGGTCCTCCCCGCCGACGCGGCGGCCGCGCGCGAGGGCGACGCCTGGCGGCAGGCGGTCGAGGAGTCCGACCTGCTCACCGAGACCGGCGCCGAGCACGACCAGGAGCTCTTCCTGGCCGGGGTCACCACGCCGGTGCTCTTCGCCTCCGCCGTCTCCAACTTCGGCGTCGGCCAACTGCTGGACGTCCTCGTCGACCTGGCCCCGGCGCCCACCGCCCGACCCGACGCCGCCGGCCGGCCGCACCCGCTGGACGCCCCGTTCAGCGCCTTCGTCTTCAAGGTGCAGGCCGGGATGGACACCGGCCACCGGGACCGGCTGGCCTACATCCGGGTCTGCTCGGGGGTCTTCGAGCGCGGCATGGTGGTCACCAACGCGCGCACCGGCCGGCCGTTCGCCACCAAGTACGCCCAGCAGGTCTTCGGTCGCGACCGGGAGACCATCGAGACCGCCTACCCCGGGGACGTCGTCGGCCTGGTGAACGCCGCGGCGCTCGGGGTCGGCGACACCCTCCACGCCGGGCAGGCGGTCACCTACCCCCCGGTGACCACCTTCGCGCCCGAGCACTTCGCGGTCGCCCGGGTGGCCGACACCAGCCGCTACAAGCAGTTCCGCAAGGGCGTCGAGACGCTGGCCGGCGAGGGCGTCGTCCAGGTGCTGGTCTCCGAGCGGCGCGGGGACGGCGCCCCGGTGTTCGCCGTGGTGGGCCCGATGCAGTTCGAGGTGGCCGCCCACCGGATGGAGCACGAGTTCGGCGCCCGGGTCTCCCTGGAGCCCCTGCCCTACACCCTCGCCAGGGTCACCGACGCGGCGTCGGCCGCCGAGCTCGCCGCCGTCCGCAGCGCCGAGGTGCTCCAGCGCCCCGACGGGCAGCTGCTGGCGCTGTTCACCGACAAGTGGTCGCTGCGGGTGCTCGAGCAGAACAACCCGCACCTCACCCTGGTCCCGATGGTGGCCGCCGACCTCGGCTGACCGCCCGGCCGGCCCCTCGGACCGGCCGGCCCCTCAGACCGGCCGGCCCCTCAGACCGGCCGGCCGCGCAGCCGGCGGTAGTGCTCGACCAGGGCCGTCGTCGAGGGGTCCTGGTCGACCTCGGGCGCCTCGGTGGCGGTGAGCGCCGGCTCGAGCTGGCGGGCCATGACCTTGCCCAGCTCCACGCCCCACTGGTCGAACGAGTCGATCTGCCAGATGACGCCCTCGGTCATCACGGTGTGCTCGTAGAGGGCCACCAGCTGGCCCAGCGTGGAGGGCGTCAGCTTCGGTGCGAGGATCGTCGTCGACGGCCGGTTGCCGGGCATCACCTTGTGCGGCACCAGCTCCGCCGGCGTCCCGTCGGCGGCCACCTCCTCGGCGGTCTTCCCGAAGGCCAGCACCGCCGACTGGGCGAACAGGTTGGCCATGAGCAGATCGTGCATGTCGCCGATGTCGTGGTTGGGCTCGCCGAAGCCGATGAAGTCCGCGGGCACCAGCGTCGTCCCCTGGTGCAGCAGCTGGTGGAAGGCGTGCTGGCCGTTGGTGCCCGGCTCGCCCCAGTAGACCTCGCCGGTCGACGTCGTCACCGGCTGCCCGTCCCACCGGACCGACTTGCCGTTGCTCTCCATCGTCAGCTGCTGCAGGTAGGCCGGCAGCCGGGAGAGGTACTGGCTGTAGGGCAGCACGGCGTGGGTCTGGGCGCCGAAGAAGTCCGTGTACCAGACGTTGACCAGCCCCTGCAGCACCGGCAGGTTCGCCTCGAACGGCGCCGTCCGGAAGTGCTCGTCGATGGTGGCGAAGCCGGCGAGCATCTCGTCGTAGGCCTCCGGACCGATCGCGACCATGAGCGAGAGCCCGATCGCCGAGGTGAAGGAGTACCGGCCGCCCACCCAGTCCCAGAACTCGAACATGTTGTCCGGGTCGATGCCGAACTCCCGCACC
The DNA here is from genome assembly GCF_054050095.1 of Geodermatophilus sp. SYSU D01105. Classification (NCBI taxonomy): domain Bacteria; kingdom Bacillati; phylum Actinomycetota; class Actinomycetes; order Geodermatophilales; family Geodermatophilaceae; genus Geodermatophilus; species Geodermatophilus sp. SYSU D01105. The sequence goes on along the minus strand of NZ_JBJGYR010000015.1, from coordinate 52,480 downwards.
GCCTCGGTGTTGGTCGACACCGCGACGAAGTGCTTGGCCACCGCTGACTCGTCCCCGCCCAGGCCGTCGAGCAGCCACTGACGGGCGACCTTGGCGTTGGTCAGCGTCTCCAGCGTGGTGAACGTCTTGGAGCAGACGACGAACAGCGTCTCGGCCGGGTCGAGGTCGCGGCTGGCCTCGGCGAAGTCGGTCGGGTCGACGTTGGAGACGAACCGCGCGGTGAGGTCGCGGTCGCTGTAGGCCCGCAGCGCCGTGTAGGCCATCGCCGGGCCGAGGTCGGAGCCCCCGATGCCGATGTTCACGACGTTCCGGATGCGCCGGCCGGTGTGCCCGACCCACTCCCCGGACCGGACCCGCTCGGCGAACGACCGCATCCTCGCCAGCACCGCGTGCACGTCCCGGGTCACGTCCTGCCCGTCGACGACCAGGTCCCGGTCGGCTGGTGCACGCAGCGCCACGTGCAGGACGGCGCGGTCCTCGGTCGGGTTGACGTGCCCGCCGCGGAACATCGCGTCGATCCGCTCGCGCAGCCCGGCCCGCTCGGCCAGCGCGACCAGCAGCCGGAGCGTCTCGTCGGTGACCCGGTGCTTGGACCAGTCCAGGTACAGGTCACCGGCGCGCGCGGCCATCCGCCGTCCGCGGTCGGGGTCCTCGGCGAACAGGTCGCGCAGGTGCCGGCCGGCGATGGCGCGGTGGTGCTCGACCAGCGCCGCCCACTCCGGCATCGCAGTGATGTCCACCGTGGTGTCCGTGCCTGTGCTGCTCATGGTGCCTCCGGGCGGTCGGGGTTCCCCTCAGCCTGGTAGGCCGCGCACCAGCAGCACAAACGCGCGGGACGCCGGGTCACGGCGTCGGGGCGACGATCTCGCTGGCGAACCGCTCGTACAGCGCGGCCATCGCAGCGGGGTCGGGCCGGCCACCGGCGCCGAGCAGTTCGTGGACGCCCTCGACGAGGCGGATCGCGCCGGGTGTGGTGACGACCAGGATCCGCGCGGCGCTCTCCCGGGGTTCCCGGAGCCGTGCGCCGACCCTCGCGGCACGAAGACGAACGACCCGGCGGGCGGGGTCGACGCCGGCGGGGCCCGAAGTCCCTGACGCTCGCGCCTTCGGACCTGCCCCGCCCCCGGCCCCCGGGCGTCAGAGTCGGCCCCGGGACGACGACCGGACCGGAACGGAGGACCGCAGTGGACACGACCAAGACCTGGACCGTGGACGTCGAGATCGGGGAGCACGACGGGCACACCCGCGCCATCGCCCGGCTGGACACGGGGGACGGCGACCGGATGGTCGGCGTCGGCTTCGCCCGGCTGAGCCCCAGCGACACCGACGTCCCCGAGATCGGCGACGAGATCGCCGTCGCCCGGGCCCTGACCGACCTCGGCCGCCGGCTGCTGCGCACCGCCACCGAGGACGTCGAGCAGGCCACGGGCGAGCGCGCGCACCTGGTGATGTGACACCGAAACAGCGGGCCGAGGGGACCGCGACGCCCGAGGAGTTCTTCGCCGGCTCACCGCTGGGCCTGGCGGTGTACGAGCGGGTGGCCGCGACGGTGGACGACGCCGGGGCGGCCGAGGTCCGGGTGACCGCCAGCCAGGTCGGCTTCCGCCGTCGGCGCGGGTTCGCCTGGCTGTGGCGTCCGGGCCGCTACCTGCGCTCGCCTCCCGCGGAGGTGGTGCTCACCGTGGCCCTCGGCCGGCAGGACGGCTCACCACGGTGGAAGGAGGTCGTCCACCCCACCGGCGAGCAGTGGGTGCACCACCTGGAGGTGCGCGACCCGGCCGAGGTGGACGACGAGGTCGCCGGCTGGCTGCGGGAGGCCGCCGACCGGGCCGGCTGAAGCGGACCGACCCGGCGCGGTCGCTCACCGCGGTCGGCGGTCAGCCCGGGCGCCGCGGCGGGTCAGCGTTCGGTCCCGGGGAGGGGGCCGACCGGGCGGTCGGACTCCGGCTCGGTGCGCGGCGCGGGCGGGGCCGGCGCAGGCGCCGGAGGGCCGGCGGCCGGCACCGGCGGCGGCGCCGGTGGGGCGGGCACGCCCCCGGCCGGACCGGCCTGCGCGCGCTGCACCGCGAGCGCCACGAGCAGGACGCCGAACAGGAGGAACAGCCCGCCGAGGACGAGCAGGCCGCCCCACAGCCACGGCAGACCCGGTGCGGTCATCCCGGCGCGGGCCTCGACGTCCAGGCCCGCCGTGCCGTCGGCGCGCAGGACCACGACGGTCCAGTCGCCGTCGGCCGGCGTCCAGGTCAGCGTCTGGGTGCCCGAGCCCTGCGCCTGCGCGGTCCAGGTGTCCAGCTCGCCCGGGGGCTGTGCCGGCGGGCCGCCGCGCCGCTCCTCACCGCCCGCGCCGGGCTGGGGGCCGATCTCGTCGACCACGCGCCGGCCGACGCCGTCCAGGTACCGGTCGACCTCGGTGCTGGGCGCCACGCCGAGGAACAGCTCCGTCGACGGGTCCTCCGCGGTGACCTGCAGCCGGACGTCGCCGAGGACGTCGTCGACGAGCCACTCGTCGCCCGCGGTGTCCAGCGTGATCGTGTCGGTGACCAGCGCGTACTGCTCGGTGCTGAGGTCCTCGGTCGGCGTCCAGACGTAGCCGTCCTCGCGCTGGCTCGTGTCGGCCCACGCCAGCCCGGCACCGCCGGCGAGCAGGCCGGTCGAGGCGAGCAGCAGCACCGCGCCGACGACGACCGCGGCCACCCGGCCCGCGCTCCAGCCCGCGGTGGGGGTGGACGCCCGCGGCGATGGCCGCGGCGGCGGTCCGCCGGGACCGGCGGCGAGCGACGCCGGGTCGGGACCGCCCATGTCGAGGCGGAACGGCGGATAGCGGTCGGTCATCAGCGCGACGTAGGCGGCCACCCGGAGCACCCAGCGGTCCATGCCGAGCACGAAGTCGTAGAGCGGCTGCGGATAGCGGCCGGTGAACAGCAGCACGATCCCGGCGATGAGCACCAGCAGGCCGACGAGTCCGCCGGCGGCCCAGCCGGAGTCCTCCGGCCCGTCCCCGCCGGCCAGCCAGATGCCGCCGCCGGCGAAGAGGCCGACCACCAGCAGGTGCGGGATCGCCAGCAGCCAGGACTTGACCAGCACCAGGCCCCGCGACAGCCGCTCCGGGTACGGGACGTCGAGGCGGGCCGGGTAGTCCGGGACGTCGGCGAGGGTGAACGGCGGGTACCGGTCGGTGCCGAGGGCGGCGTAGCCGTAGTAGTGCACCCGCCAGCTCCACCGCAGCACCCCCACGTCGAAGTCGAACAGGGCCCGCGGGTACCTCCCGGTGACCAGGATCGCGAACCAGGCGACCACGGTGAGCACGACGAAGGCGATCCACAGCAGCGCGAGCACGATCGCGTGCGGGATCAGCAGGATCCACTTGACCAGCCACAGCCAGCGGGAGAGCGGCGCGTCCACGGCCGCGTCCACCCGCACCGGGTAGGGCGTGTGCTGCTCGGTCACGGCACCGGTCCTCGCTGTCGCCCGCTCGGGCCGCGCGGTCGCGCGGCCGCCGACGGGGCGTCCCCAGCCTCGGGGGACGCGCGGCGGCCGGACACCGACCTCCGTCGGTGCCCGGCCGGGGACCGAGGTCCCGGTCCACCTCGCGGCGGGGGCCGGAAGACCCTGAGCGCTCCGGGACCGGACGGTGTGGACTCCCCCCATGACCTCGCGCGTCGTCCAGCCCGCCGGGCCGGGGCTGCGCGGTCCCGGCCCGGGTCCGGGCCGCAGGCCGGTGCAGCGGCACCCGGTCGACCTGGTGCGGGCGGTCCTGGGGCTGGCCGTCCTGGCGCTGGGCCTGCTCGTCGCCCAGCGCGGGGAGCTGCCGGTCCTCGAGCGCGACGTGTTCCGCCTGGTCAACGACCTGCCCGCGCTGGTCTTCCCGGTCGTCTGGGCGGTCATGCAGCTGGGCAACGTGGTCACGGTGCCCGTGGTGGCGGGGCTGGCCGCGCTCACCCGGCGGGTCCGCACGGCGCGCGACATCCTCGTCTCCGGCGTGCTGGCCCACCTCGCCGCCGACCTGGTGAAGACCCTGGTACAGCGGGAGCGCCCGGGCGGGTTCGCGCTCGAGGTGAACCTGCCCGAGGGGCCGGTCGCCGGGCTCGGCTTCGTCTCGGGCCACTCCGCGGTGGCTGCGGCCCTGGCCACCGCCGTCGTCCCGTACCTCTCCCGGCGGGGACGGCGGTGGGCGTGGGTGCTGGCCTGGACCGTGGCGCTGGCCCGCGTCTACGTCGGCGCGCACCTGCCCCTCGACGTCGTCTGCGGCCTCGGCCTGGGCTGGGCGATCGGCTCGCTGGTCCACTGGGCGTTCGGCGTGCCGCGCCGGGAGGTGGCGACCGCTTCGGTCGGGCGGCTGCTGGAGCGCTACGGCCTGCCGGTCCGCGAGCTGCGCCCGGCGGCGGTGCGGGCGCGCAGCTCGCACCCCTTCGAGGCGGTCGACGAGCGCGGCCGGCGGCTGTACGTGAAGTTCCTCGAACCCGACCGCGCCGAGCGCGACTGGCTGTACCGGATGTGGCGGCTGCTGGCCGTGCGCGACGTCAAGGACGCCGACGCCGTCGCACCCCTCGGGCAGCAGGCCGAGCACGAGGCGGTCGCGGCGATGACCGCCCGGGAGCGCGGCGTCCGCGTGCCGCCCGTGCTGCTCGCCCGCGGCACCGACCGCGGCGCCGTGGTCGTCCAGGAGTTCGTGCCTGGGCGGGGGCTCGACGAGCTGCCGGCCGGCGAGCTGACCCCGGAGCTGCTGACGCGGGTGTGGCAGCAGGTCGGGCTGCTGAGGGCGGCCCGGGTCGCCCACCACGACCTGGTGGCCGCCAGCGTCCTGGTCGACGCCGGCGGCAGGCCGTGGATCGTCGACTTCGGCAACGCCCTCACCGGGGCCGACGACGACGCGCTGGCCGACGACGTCGCCGAGCTCATGGCCTCCCTGGCGTTGCGCACCGACCCGGCGCTGGTCGTCGACCGCGCCGTCGAGGTGCTCGGACCCGACGCCGTGGCCACCGCCCTGCCCGGGCTGACCCCGCTCAGCCTGTCGTCGGCGACCCGTTCGGAGGTCCGGGAGGACCCCTCCCGGCTGGACGCGCTGATGACCGCCGTCCGCCGCCGGCTCGACCTGCCCGACCCGGACCGGCCGGAGTTCGGGCCGCCCGGCGCGGCCGCGCGGCTGGCCGTCGCCGCCGGGTGCGCGCTGGTGCTCGTCGGGGTGCCGCTGCTGGCCGGCGCGACGGCGTTGCTGGACGCCGTCGAGGACGGCGGCTGGCGGTGGCTGGGCGCGGCGGCGGTGCTGGCGGTGCTGGCGCGGGCCGCGCACGCGACCGCCGCGCTGCTGACCGTGGACCGCCGGGTGGCACTGGGACGGACCTACGGGGCGTCGATGGCTGCCGAGGGCGCGTCGCTGCTGCACGGCGCCGAGGGGTGGGACCGGTCGGCGGCCCGCTTCCTGGAGCGCGCGGGCGTGCTGCCGGGTGCGGCGCGGCGGGCGGTCGACCGGCTCGTCGCCGGGTCGGTCGTCGCCGCCGTCCTCGTCGCGGTGGCCACGCTCGTGCTCGCGCTGGTCGAGGGCGGCCTCGGGGACCGGCGCACCCCGGAGGCGCTCGTGCCGGCCGTGGCGCTGGGCCTGGGCGCCTGGGCGCTGGTGATGGCCGGCCAGTGGCTCGCCCGGCGGGCCGACACCGCGCCGCAGGTGCGGCGGCAGGTCGCGCGCACCCTCCGCGAGGGGTTGGCCCGCAACGGGACCGGCCTGCCCTGGCACCGCGGGGCGCAGCTGGGCTGGTCGGTCGTCGGTGTCGCCCTCGAGGGCGCCGCGCTCGCCGCCGCGGTGCACGCCGTCGGCGGCTCGCTCCCGCTGCTGGCCACCACCACCATCTACGCCGGCCTGCACCTGCTGTGGTCGCTGCTGCCGGCCGCCGGGGCGCCCGGCGCCGCGGAGGTGACCCTGCTGCTCGCGCTCACCGCCCTCGGCGCGCCGCTGGCCAGTGCCTGCGCGGCCGCCCTGGTCTTCCGCCTGCTCGTCTTCTGGGTCCCCGCGGGTGGGGGGACGCTGCTGTCGGCCCGGTTCGAGCACCGCCTCGGGGCGTGACCGCGGCCGTCGGCGCGGCCCCCGGTGCCGCACCGGACCTGCCCGAGCCCGGTGCGCGCGGATGCGGGACGTTGGTCCGTGCTCTCCGGGACCCCCGGCCGAGGACCTCGCACCCCGGTCCGGCCGACGCTGGCGGAGCACCGTCGACCGAGGGAGCTCCCCATGTCCCCGTCTTCCCCTTCTGCGCCGCCGGCGGACGAGCGGGCCGCCAGCAGCCGGTTCCGTCCCGTCGTCGTCGGCGTCGACGGCTCCACCGCGGCGACCGCGGCCGCCCGCACGGCGGCGGAGGAGGCCGCCCGGCGGTTGCTGCCGGTGCGCATCGTGCAGGCCGTCCCGTCGCGGGCGGAGGTGCCGGCCGGGCCCGGGCTGGAGCAGGCCCGCGCCGCGGCGGTCGCGGCGCTGCCGGCCGGCTCGGTGACCGTCGTCGTCCGCGACGGGCCGGTCGACCTGGTCCTGGCCGACGAGTCCCGGCGGGCCGAGCTGCTCGTCGTCGGGGGCGGCACGACCGGGCGGCTCGACGACGCGACGGCCGCGCTGCTGCGGCGCGCGGCCTGCCCGGTGCTCGTCGACCGGCCGGTGCCGGCCCCCGGGTCCGGGGTCGTGGTCGGGGTGGACGGCGGGCCGGGCACCGCCGACCTGCTCGACGCCGCCGTGCTCAGCGCGTGCCTGCGGAGCACCTCGCTGCGGGTGGTGCACACCTGGACCCGCCGGCGGGAGGTGCCCGGAGCCGCCGAGGACCGCCACCGCGCCGCGGTCGACGCGGCCGAGCGACACCTCGTCGAGCAGTACCTCGACCCGCGCCGCGAGGGCCATCCCGGCGTCCCGATCACGGTGGACGTGCGGCACGGCGACCCCGCCGAGGCCCTGCTGGCCGCGTCCCTGACCGCGGACCTGCTGGTGGTCGGACGCCCGCCGGCCTCGCCGGCCGCCCTCACCACCGCGCTGGCCGGCGCGGCCGCCTGCCCGGTCCTGGTGGTGCCGGTGCGCCGGCCGCTGGTCCCGCCGCCGCGGGGAGCCGTCCGCAGCGCGGTCGCGCTGACCTGAGCGGCCCGGCGGCGGGCATCCCGAGGACGGTCGGCCGTCAGGCTCGGGACCTCGGTCCCTGAGCCGCGCGTCCGCCGCGCGCCGAGAGTGGGGAGGCGCCGTCCACCTGCTGCGGCCGCCGTCCCCCGAGGGCGCAGCCCCACCACGGCCGAGAGGACACCGTGCACCCCACGGACACCGACCGCGTCGTCGAGGTGCTCGCCGAGCCGGAGTGCCGCGCGCTCATCGGCACCGTCCGGATCGGCCGGCTCGCGTTCACCCGCGACGCGCTCCCGGCCATCCAGCCGGTGGCGTTCCGCGTGCACGACGGCCGGGTGGTGATCCCGGTGGGGACGGGCAGCTCCCTGCTGCCGGGGACCCGCGGCGCGGTGGTGGCGTTCGAGGTGGACTGCTTCGACGAGCACGGGGGCACCGGCTGGACGGTCACCGTCGTCGGTCCCTCCCGGTCGGTCACCGACCGCGACGAGGCCGCCGTCCTCGACCGGCTGCCGTGGACGCCGCCGGGGCGCCGGCCCGACCGGTGCTACGTCACCGTCGGGATGGCCCTCGTGCAGGGCTGGCGGGCGGTACCGGCGAGGGCCACGGCCGCCTCCGCCGCGGCCGTGCTCCCCGCGGTCGCCGACCCCGCCTGACCGGCACGACGCGCCTTCCCTTCCCCATCCGGACGTGGGAGTCTCGGATCGGCGGAGAGGGGGTCCGCGCCATGTCGCCTGCGCCGTCCGACCCGGGCCGGCCGCCCGGGACCAGGTGGTCCCCGTCGGGCGGCACGCGCCTGACCGAGCTGCTCGAGGAGGTCCAGGAGCGGCTGGCCGAGGTCACCCGCAGCCAGGCCCGGGTGCACCACCTGCTCGACGCCTTCCTCAGCGTCTCGACCGGCCTGGACCTGGAGTCCACGTTGCACCGCATCGTGGAGGCCGCGGCCGACCTCGTCGACGCGCGCTACGGAGCGCTCGGCGTGCTGGCCCCGGGCGGCGGGCTGGCGGCGTTCATCCACGTCGGCATCGACGAGGAGCTGGCCGCGCGGATGGGGTCGCTGCCCGAGGGCAAGGGCGTGCTGGGGCAGCTCATCACCGAGCCGCACCCGCTGCGGATCCCCGACCTGAGCCGCCACCCCGCCTCGGTCGGCTTCCCGCCGCACCACCCGCAGATGCGGTCCTTCCTGGGGGTGCCCGTCCTGGTACGGGGTGAGGCGTTCGGCAACCTGTACATGACCGAGAAGCGGCAGGGCGAGTTCACCGCCGAGGACGAGGCCGTGCTCACCGCGCTGGCGGGGGCCGCCGGCATCGCGATCGACAACGCCCGCCTGTACGAGGAGGGCGAGGTCCGCCGCCGCTGGGCGGCCGCGGTCTCCGACGTCCGCGCCTGCCTGCTCAGCGCCTCCTCCCCCTCCGAGGCGCTCGGCCTGATCGCCACGCGGGTCGCCGAGCTGACCAGCGCCGATGCGGCGTGGGTGCTCACGGGTCCCGAGCCGGACGACGGCTGCCACGTCGTCCGGGCCCAGGCCGGGGAGACCGCCGGGGACGGCGGTGAGGCCCGGCTCTCCGCCCGCGACAACCCGGTCCTGGCGGCCACCGCGGCGGCCGGCTCGGTCGTCACGCTGGGCGCGGCGGGGCTCGACCTCCCCGGTCCGGCCGCCGAGGTGTCGCGGGGGCCGTGCATCGGCGTCCGGCTGCCCCTGAGCAGCGCGCAGGACGTCGTCCTCGTCGCCACGCGCCGCGCGGGGACGCCCCCCTTCGCAGCGACCCTGCCGCCGCTGCTCGCCTCGTTCGCCGACCAGATCGCCGCCGCGCTGGACATGGCCGCCCGTCAGCGGCTGGCGCGGCAGCTCGACGTCTACGCCGACCGCGACCGCATCGCCCAGGACCTGCACGACCACGTCATCCAGCGGGTGTTCGCCGCGGGGCTGGGCCTGCAGTCGGTGCTGCCGAGGGTCGCCGACCCGGACGCGCAGCGGCGCATCCGGGAGGTGGTCCACCAGCTCGACGAGACCGTCCGCGACATCCGGACGACGATCTTCGACCTGCACACCACCGACGACACCGACACGAGCCTGCGCCGCCGGGTCCTCGACATCGTCACCGAGACCGCCGGCCGCGACCTGCACCCGACGGTGCGCATGTCCGGCGCGGTCGACGGCCTGGTCACCGGGGAGCTGGCCACCGACGTCGAGGCGGTCACCCGGGAGGCGGTCAGCAACGCCGCGCGGCACTCCGGCGCCGGGCACGTCACCGTCACCGTCGACGTCACCGACGAGGTGGTCCTGGAGGTCACCGACGACGGCCGGGGCATCGAGCCCCGCGCCGCCCGCAGCGGCCTGCGCAACCTCGAGGTGCGCGCCCGGCGGCGCGGCGGCGGCATGAGCGTGCAGGCCCTCCCCGAGGGCGGCACCCGGCTGCGGTGGTGGGCGCCGGTCCGCTGAGTCCGGTCAGGCCTGCCGCGAGGACGGCGGGGTGGCCCCGCGCAGCTCGGTCGCGAGGACGGCGGCCTGCGTGCGGCGCTCCAGGCCGAGCTTGGCCAGCAGGTGGGAGACGTAGTTCTTGACCGTCTTCTCGGCGAGGAACATCCGCTCCCCGATCTGCCGGTTGGTGAGCCCCTCGCCGATCAGCTCGAGGACGGTGCGCTCCTGGTCGCTGAGCTTGGCCAGCGGGCCGGCCGGCTCGGCGGCGCGCCGCAGCCGCTCCAGCACGGCGGTGGTGGCCGTCGGGTCGAGCAGCGAGCCACCGGCGGCCACGGCGCGGACGCCGCTGACCAGGTCCTGGCCGAGGATCTGCTTGAGCAGGTAGCCCGACGCGCCGGCCATGATCGCCTCGAACAGGGCCTCGTCGTCGCTGTAGCTGGTCAGCATGACGACCTTGAGCTCGGGCATCCGCGACCGCAGCTCCCGGCACACCGAGACGCCGTCCCCGTCGGGCAGGCGGACGTCGAGGACGGCGACGTCCGGCCGCAGCGCGGGGCAGCGGGCGATCGCCTCGGCGGCGTTCTTGGCCTCGCCGACCACCGTGATCCCGGGGTCGCTCTCCAGCACGTCGGCGACGCCCCGCCGGACCACCTCATGGTCGTCGAGGAGGAACACCCGGATCTCGCGGCCGTTCCCGACTGGGCTCACCGCCACCCTCCGTCCACCGCCGAGCGGCCGCACACGGGCGCGCGGGACCGCTGTCGGCACAGGTTAGGGGCGGCGTTGCCCCGTGCCGGCAGGGTCGAAGGTCCCGGTGATGACGTACGCGGGACGGGGGCGGCCGCGAGCGCTGACCGGAGCCGCGCCGGGGGGGCGTCCGGACGCGGTGGATCGACCCGGACGTCGCGGATCGACCCGGACGTCGCGGATCGACCCGGACGCCGCGGATCGACTCGTCTCCGTGTCGCCCTGTCGACAGGGACACCAGTCGACCTGTCGCTCTGTCGCTCCGTCATCGAGGGACTCCCTTCCTCCGGCCCGGTTCGAGCCCTGCTCCGCAACCCGTGTACCTCTTCGCTGCTCAGGGCCGGGAAGTGTCGTACCTCCGGCCTGGGTTGGGGGTGTGTTCGGCGGCAGCGGGTTCGGGGTGGGGCTGACGGTGGCCCTGCTGGAGCCGCCTGCCGGTGTGCCTCGGCATCCGGTGCCGGTGCAGCTGTCCGACGCGTTGCCGGTGCACGCCCGGTCGGCGGAGGAGAAGGCCGCCGAGCTGCAGCGGCTGCAGCGGCTGAAGGCGATGCTGGCCGCCTACGAGCGGGACCTGGTCGCCGGGCTGGCCGCCGACCGCCCGGACACCTTCGACCGCAAGGCCGGTGAGGCCGGTGCCGCGCGGGGGAGGGGTGGGCCGGGGCGGCCGGAGGGGGTCGGTGAGTTCTTCGCCGACGAGCTGGCGCTGGTGCTCCACACCTCGCGCGCGGCGGCCAGCACGCTGATCGATCAGGCCAGCGCGCTGACCGGGGCGCTGCCGGCGACCCGGGCGGCACTCGCCGAGGGCGCGGTTGGACTGGCCCCGTGCCCGGGCGATCGCGACCGAGCTGGGCCGGCAGGCCCGCGCCACCGATCCGCGGATCGTGGCGGAGGTGGAGGCCGCGGTGCTGCCCCGCGCCGCGGAGCTGTCGGTGCGCCGGCTCAAGGCCGCGGTGGCCGCCGAGCTGGCCGCCCGCGACGCCACCGCCGCCGAGGCCCACCGCGCCGACGCCGCCCGCGGCGCCACCGTCGCGGTGCGGCCGGTGGGCGATGGCGTCTCCGAGCTGGTGGCCACCATGCCGCACGAGCTCGCCGCCGCCTGCCGGCAGACCCTCGACCGGCTGGCCCGCGCCGCGCACCAGGCCGGGGACCAGCGGCCGCTGGGCATGCTGCGCATCGGCGCCCTCGCGGACCTGGTGCTGCGCCCCTGGGAGGAGCGGGCGCCGGTCGGCGCGCACCTGACGGTCACCGCACCGCTGGACGCGCTGGACCTACGCCCTCACCGCCGACGGCACCCTGATCGTCACCACCCCCCGCGGCATCACCCGGACCAGCCGACCACCCGGCCTGCGACCGGCCCTGCCCCTCACCGGCCCCCGCGTCCTGGCCGGACCCCCACCCCAGCCCCCACCGGCACCCGACCCCACCGAGGACCCCCCACCCTTCTGACCCACGCCGCACCCACCGCGACGGCACGTGCCCGCCGTGGGTGCGGGCTCGGCCGCAGGGAGGTCAGGGGCCGGCTACTCCAGCGTCACGGCGGTCAGCGACCGCGCGTGTCCGAGACCCCGGAGGTCACGCCGGCCGCGCCACCGCCCACGCCTGGCGCGCGGTGTGGGGTCTGTCGCGTGACGATCAGCCGACCAGCGACTCCAGCGTCACGGCGGCGAGCAGCCGCGCCCACCACGGACGCCGGGTCGGTGGCGGAGCGGGGTCCGCACGGCGCCACAGGCGGCGGGCCGGGCGCACCGCCATCGCCCCGCCCTTCATGCTCACCCAGCCGCCCGGGCCCATCGTGACCAGCGCCTTGGCCCCGCTCGGCCGGGTCGCCAGGCGCCGGGCGACCAGGACGCCGCCCACCACGACCTCGGCGGTGGTGAGCACACGGGTGAGGTCGACCGCCGGGCGCCAGCGCACCCGGCCGTCGCGGATGACGAACGCGCCCAGCGGCCGGGCCCCGGCCATCTCGGCGTCGAACCCGCCGTCACCGGCCACACCGGCGTCGCGGCGGGTCGCGGTGTGCGAACGGGAGGCGGTCGCCGTGATGACGGTGACGCCGTCCCGCTCGTAGGGCGGGGCGAAGCCGACCACCTCGCCCCGCCGGGCCGGCGGCTCGAACGGGTCGACGGTGCTCAGACGGTCCACGGGCGGCCTCCGGTGTGCTCGGCGACGGGCCGGCCCAGCCTGACAGCGGCGGATCGCCAGAGACACCGGGCCGGAGGTCCCGGGTCACCCGCCGGACGACCCGTCCCCGCGGCGGCACGGGTCACCGGCGGACGGCGGTCCCCAGCACCTGCGGAGCCGTGGGCACCGGACCCGCGAGTCCGGGAAGCGGAAGCGCTCCACCCGCTCGACGGTGAACCCGGCGGCCTCGATGGCTGCGAGGGTGTCCCGGCCCGCGTGACACCCGCCGCCGATGCGGGGCCAGATCGTCCGGTCGAGGGCAGCCTGCACCCGGGCGAGGGCGCCGCCGTCGGCCCGGACGTGCTCCCAGAAGTGCAGCCGCCCGCCGGGCCGGAGGACCCGGCGGATCTCCCGCAACGCGCCGGCCTGGTCGGGGACGCTCCACAGCACCAGCGAGACGACGGCCGCGTCGAACGTCCCGTCCCCCGCCGGGAGCCGTTCGGCGACGCCGTCCACCACCGTCACCCGTACGCGGGCGTGCCGCGCGGCCTCCTCCGCCCGTGCGCGCAGGTAGCTCTCCGGCTCGACGGCCACCACCTCGGTGACCGCCGCGGGGAGGTGCGCGACGTTCGCCCCGGTCCCGGCGCCCACCTCGACCACCCGGCCGGAGACGTCCGCGAGCAACCGCTGCCGGTACTCCCCCGCACCGGAGCGCTCCATGCCCTCGGCCAGGCGGGCGTAGAGCCGGGCGAACACGGGGTGGGACACCCCGTCGGAGGAGCGCATGCGGTCCAGGGCACCAGGGCGACGGGCCGCTGTCCACGTCCGGCGGCCCGGACCGGTCAGCCGAGGGAGAGGACGCGCACCAGCAGCCGCGCGGCGTCGCCGCCGTCGGCCAGCGCGACGTCCAGGGCGCCCGGGACGTCGAGGTCGTCGAGCAGCCGGTCGGTGACCGCACCGGCGGCGGACGGCGAGGACGACGGCCGACCGGCGGCCGAGTAGAGCGCGTCGAGCCGCTCCGAGGCCCGCTCCACCAGTTCGGGCCGGTACTCCCACGGCTGCGACCACGGCCGGTCGAGCACCAGCAGGCGCAGCGCCGGGCCGCCGGCGACCCGCAGCAGGTCGGCGACCAGGGCGAGGTTGCCCGTGGACTTGGCCATCTTGGCGCCGTCCTGGGCGACCGCCCCGACGTGCACCTGCGCCCGTGCGAACGGGCCGACGCCGGAGGCTGCCTCGGCCATGGCCGTCTGGTAGCCGTGGTGCGGGAAGGCGAGGTCCGCGCCGCCGACGAGGACGTCGACCCCGTGCCCGAGGGTCGCCGTCGCCATGGCCGCGCACTCGGCGTGCCAGCCCGGCCGCCCCCAGCCCCACGGGCTGGGCCACGCGGGGTCCCGGTCGCCGGAGGGCCGCCACACCGGCACGTCGAACGGATCGTCGCGGAGCGGGTCGTCGGGTCCGTCGCCGAACTCCGCCGCCAGCTGCCGGGCCCGGCCGACGTCCAGCCCGGAGCGCGCGACGACGTCCCCGGCGCGGAAGTAGACGTGCCCCTCGCGCACGTAGGCCCGGTCGTTCCGGAGCAGCGCCGCGGCCAGCTGCTGGACGTGCGAGACGTGGTGCCGGGCCCGCGGCGCGGCCGTCGGCGGCCGGACGCCGAGGGCGCGCATGTCCTGCTCGAAGGCGAACTCCTGGCTGAGCGCGAACTCGTCGTAGTGGCGGCCGCGGGCGTCGGCGGCCCGGGTGAGGACGTCGTCGACGTCGGTCACGTTGCGGCTGGTGCGGACCTCGGCGCCGGCCAGCCGCAGCACCGCCCCCAGGACGTCGGCCCACACGAACGTCGCCGCGTGCCCGAGGTGCGTGACGTCGTAGGGGGTGATGCCGCAGACGTAGACGCGGGCGGGGCTGACGACCGGCAGCGGGCGCCCGGCCAGCCGCAGGTCGCCGGTGCGGACGTCGACCGGCTCGCCGACCCGGCCGGCGGCGCCGACGACCCCGGAGGTGCTCAGTGGAGGCAGTGCCATGCCGCCATCCTGCCCGGCCCGCCCTCCCGGGGACCGCAGCAGCCTGGGCGGACGGCGCTGTGCGACCGTTCTGCCCATGGTCGCCGTCCTCTCCATCCAGTCGCACGTCGCCTACGGGCACGTGGGCAACTCCTCGGCGGTGTTCCCGCTGCAGCGCCTCGGCATCGAGGTGTGGCCGGTGCACACCGTGCAGTTCTCCAACCACACCGGCTACGGCGAGTGGCGCGGGCGGGTCTTCGACGGCCCGGCCATCGAGGAGGTCGTGCAGGGCATCTCCGAGCGGGGCGTGCTCGGCAGCTGCGACGCGGTCCTCTCCGGGTACCTGGGCTCGGCCGACATCGGCCACGCGGTCGTGCAGACCGTCGCCCGGGTGCGGGCGGCCAACCCGCAGGCGGTGTACTGCTGCGACCCGGTGATCGGCGACGTCGGCCGCGGCGTGTTCGTCCGGCCCGGCATCCCGGAGTTCATGCGCGAGGTCGCGGTGCCCGCCGCCGACGTGGTCACGCCCAACCACTTCGAGCTCGACTCGCTGTCGGGCCGGACCACGCGGACGCTCGCCGAGGTCACCGACGCGGTCGCCGCCGTCCAGGCCCTGGGCCCCCGGGTGGTGCTGACGACGTCCCTGGTCACCGACGACACCCCGGCGGACTCGGTCGACCTGCTCGCCTCCGAGGGCGGCCGGCACTTCCGGGTCCGGACGCCGCGCCTCGACGTGTCGGTCAACGGCGCGGGGGACGCGATCGCGGCGCTGTTCCTCGCCCACTGGCTGGCCAGCCGCGACGCCGGCACCGCCCTGGGTGCGGCCGCCGCCTCGGTGTACGGGCTGCTCAAGCGGACCGAGGACGCCGGGTCCCGGGAGATCCTGCTGGTCGCCGCGCAGGAGGAGTTCGTGGCACCCTCCCGCACGTTCGACGTCGTCGAGGTCTGAGCCCGGGAGCCGCCGTGGACGCCCAGCCCGTCCCCTGGCCGCCGGGAGCCCGGTCGGCGACCGTGACCCTGGGCGGCGACCGCGTGCGGCTGCTGGACCTCGGCGGCCCCCCGGACGCGCCGGTCCTGCTCTGCGTGCACGGCCTGGGCGCCTCGGCGCTGACCTTCGGCCTGGTCGGCCCGCTCCTCGCCGCCGGCCAGCACCGGGTGCTGGCCGTGGACCTCCTCGGCCACGGCGCCTCGTCGGCCGGCGCCGACGCGGCCGCGGGCAACCAGCGGCTGATCGGCCGCGTCGTGGAGACGGTGGTCGGGGCGCCCGTGGTCCTCGTCGGTCAGTCGATGGGCGGGGTCCTGGCCATCCAGCACGCCGCGGGCGCCCCGGAGACGGTGCGGCGGCTGGTGCTCGTCGGCCCGCCGGTCCCCCGGCCCACCCGGCTGCCGGTCGACCCGGTCCTCGCCGCGCGCCGCGCGTTCCTCCGGCTGCCCCCGGTCGAGCGGGCGGTCGCGGCGAAGCTGCGCCGGATGACGCCTGAGGCGGCCGTCGAGGCCCAGATCCGGCAGGCCACGCCGCACGCCGACCGCATCCCGGCCGAGGTGGTGGCGGTGATGGTGGCCGAGACCCGCGAGCGGGCCGCCCGGCCGGACGCCGCCGCGGCGCAGCGGGCGCAGTGGCGGGCGATCACCGACACGATGGCGGTGCTGATGCGACCGCGCCGGTTCCGCGCGACGGTCGACGCCGTTGCCGCCCCCACGCTGTACCTGCAGGGCGAGGACGACCCGCTCGCCCCGGTGGCGTCCGCCCGGGCGCTCGCGGCGACCCGGCCGGACTGGCAGGTGCAGGTGCTCCCCGGGGTCGGCCACGTCCCCCACGTGGAGGACCCGCGGGGCACGGCCGACCGGGTCCTGCGGTGGCTGGCCGAGCCGGCCGCCCAGCAGGCGGGAGCCGCCGACCGCGCCTAGCGTGACCCGGTGCGACTGTTCCGTACCAAGCCGGTCGAGATGCTGGGGGACGACGAGTCCGAGCACGTCGGGCACCTGCGGCGGCACCTGAGCGCCCGGCACCTGGTCGGCTTCGGCATCGGCGTCGTGATCGGCACCGGCATCTTCACCCTCACCGGGGTCGAGGCCCGCGACACAGCGGGGCCGGCCGTGGTGGTCTCCTTCGCCCTCGCCGGCGTCGTCGCCCTGCTCGCCGCCCTCTGCTACGCGGAGCTGGCCGCCTCGGCGCCGACCGCCGGCAGCGCCTACTCCTACGCCTACGCCACCGCCGGCGAACTGGTCGCCTGGGTCATCGGCTGGGACCTGTTCCTCGAGTTCGCCCTCGGTGCGGCGGTGGTGGCGCGCGGCTGGTCGGGCTACGTGGGCAACCTGCTCGACCTCCCGCCGTCGCTGTTCGGCGAGGAGTCGACGGTCAACGTCGGAGCGGCGCTCATCGTCGTCGTCCTCACGGTCGTGGCAGCGCTGGGCATCCGGGAGTCCGCCCGCGTCACCGGCGCGCTGGTGGTCGTCAAGGTCGCCGTCTGCGTCTTCGTGATCGTCGCCGGGGCCTGGTTCGTCCGCGGCGCCAACCTCACCCCCTTCGTCCCCGCCGCCCAGCCGGCCGAGGAGTCCGGCGGCCTGGCCCGCCCGGTGATCCAGGCGATCGCCGGCATCGACCCGGTCGCGTTCGGCGTCGGCGGGGTGCTCACCGCCGCCGCGGTGGTCTTCTTCGCCTACACCGGCTTCGAGGCGGTGGCCAACATGTCGGAGGAGACCCGCCGGCCCGGCCGCGACCTGCCGCTCGGCCTGCTCGGCACCCTCGGGCTGTCGACGGCCCTCTACATCGGCGTCTCGCTGGTCGTCGTCGGCATGGTCCGGTACGACCGGCTCGACCGCGGCGCCCCCATCGCCGACGCCTTCGACCAGGTCGGCCTCGGGTGGGCGGCGGCGCTGATCGCGCTCGCCGCGGTCGCCGGGCTGACCTCGGTGATCCTGGTCGACCTGATCACGGTCAGCCGGATCGGCTTCGCCATGGGCCGCGACGGGCTGCTGCCGCCGGTCGTGGCTCGGGTCAGCCCGCGCACCGGGACGCCGGTCCGGGTCACCCTCACCTTCGCCGCCCTCGTCCTGGTCATGGCGACGTTCGTGCCGCTGGGCACGCTGGCCGACCTGGTCAGCATCGGCACCCTGTTCGCGTTCCTGCTGGTGTCGGTCGCGGTCGTCGTGCTGCGGTACACGCGCCCGGACATGGCCCGGCCCTTCCGGGTGCCGCTGTCCCCGGTGCTGCCCGCCGTCTCGGCGCTGGCCTGCCTGTACCTGATGCTCAACCTGAGCATCGAGACCTGGCTGCGCTTCCTCGCCTGGTTGGTCCTCGGCCTGCTCGTCTACGCCGTCTACGGCTACCGGCACTCGCGGATCGGTGCCCGCACCGGCGTCAGGGGATGAGGACGAGCTTGCCGTGGGTGTGCCCGGCGAGCCCCTCCCGGTGCGCCGCGGCGACGTCGTCCAGCGGGAAGGTGCCGGCGACGACGACCTCGAGCCGGCCGGTCCAGGCGAGCTCGGCCAGCTCGGTCCGGGCGGCATCGCGCAGCGCCGTCCCCGGGTCGCCGCCCGGACCACTGCCCAGCACGCGCACCCCCTCGGCCGCGCCGCGGGCGAAGGCGGCGATGGTGGCGATCCGCTGCCGGTCGGCCACCAGCTCCAGGGAGACGTCGACGGCCTCGTCGGTGCCGACGGTGTCCACGGCCGCGGTCACCCCGCCGGGCGCCAGCTCCCGGACGCGGTCGGCGAGCCCGGCGCCGTAGCGGACCGGCTCGGCGCCGAGCCGGCGCACCAGGTCCGCGCTGCCCCCGCCGACCGTGCCGAGGACGCGGGCCCCGCGCAGGGCGGCCAGCTGGACGGCCATGAGCCCGACGCCACCGGCGGCCCCGTGGACCAGCACGGTGTCGTCGGCACCGACGCCGGTGGCGGTCAGGGCGTGCACCGCGGTGGCCCCGGCGAGCATCAGCCCGGCGGCCTGCTCCCAGCCCAGCGACGGCGGCTTGGGCACCAGCGCCGAGGCGGGCGCGACGAGCTCGGCGGCGTAGGCACCGCTGAGCCGGAACCCGATGACCTCGTCGCCCACCGCGACCGGACCGGCCGGGCCGACGGCATCCGGCCCGGCCGCGGTCACCACCCCGGCCGCCTCGGAACCCAGCCGCCGCGGCAGCCGGGCCGGGTCGGCGCCGAAGGCGCCGCCGTAGGACTTCCAGTCCGCGGGGTTCACCCCCGCCGCGCGGACGGCGATCCGCGCCTCGCCCGCGCCGGGCTCGCCGACCGGCTCGTCGACGACGGTGAGCACCTCGGGTCCGCCGTAGCGGGGAGCCAGGACGACACGGGTCACGCCCGACCGCAACCCGGCCGCGGGGCAGGCTGTTCCGGGACCCCGCCGGGGGCCCGGCTGTCCGGGCCCCCGGGCGGGGCCTCACTCGGAGGCGGCCGCCCCGGTGTCGCCCTCGCCCTGCTGGCGGCCCGGCGGGCCGATCCACACGGTCTTGGCGTTGGTGAACTCGAACATGCCGACCTCGGTGAGCTCGCGGCCGTAGCCGCTCTGCTTGACCCCGCCGAAGGGCAGCTCCGGATAGCTGGTCACCATGCCGTTGACGAACGCCATGCCCGACTGCACGTCGCGGATGAACCGCAGCCGCTCGCCCTGGTCCTCGCTCCAGAGGTTGGCGCCCAGCCCGTAGACGTGGTCGTTGGCGAGCGCCAGCGCCTCGTCCAGGTCGGCGACGGTGTGCAGCGCCGCGACCGGGCCGAAGACCTCCTCGGACCAGATCGACATCTCCGGCGTCACGTCGGTCACCAGGGTCGGCTCGTAGAACCAGCCCGGCCGGTCCACCCGCTTGCCGCCGACGACGACGGTGGCGCCCTTGTCGACGGCGTCCTGCACGTAGCGCTCGACGTCCTCGCGGCCGGACTCGGTGGCCAGCGGGCCCACCTTGGTGCCCTCCTCCATCGGGTCGCCCACCGTCAGGTCCGCCAGCTTCTCGGCGAACAGGCGGGTGAACTCCTCGGCGACGTCGCGGTGGACGAAGAACCGCTTGGCCGCGATGCAGCTCTGCCCGTTGTTCTGGCAGCGCGCGGTCACCGCGACCTCGGCCGCCTTGTCCAGGTCGGCGGAGGGCATGACGATGAACGGGTCGCTGCCGCCGAGCTCGAGCACCGTCTTCTTGATGACCTCCCCGGCGACCCGCGCGACCGCCTCCCCCGCGGCGTTGCTGCCGGTCAGCGTCGCGGCGACCACCCGGTCGTCGCGCAGCACCCGCTCGACCGTGCCCGACCCGATGAGCAGGGTCTGGAAGACGTCGGCGGGGAAGCCGGCCTTGCGGAACAGCTCCTCCAGGTAGAGGGCCGTCTGCGGCACGTTGCTGGCGTGCTTGAGCAGGCCGACGTTGCCGGCCATGAGCGCCGGTGCGGCGAAGCGCATCGCCTGCCACATCGGGAAGTTCCACGGCATGATCGCCAGCACCACGCCCAGCGGCTGGTGGACGACGTAGGCCTCGGTGGCCCCGACCTTCTCGGCGTCGGCCGGCCTCGGCTGCAGGAACTCCTCCCCGTGCTCGGCGTAGTAGCGCAGCACCTTGACGCACTTGGTGGCCTCGGCCTTGGCCGAGGCCAGGGTCTTGCCCATCTCGGTGGTCATGAGCTCGGCGACCAGGTCGACGTCGCCCTCCAGGACGTCGGCCGCCGACCGCAGCCAGCCGGCCCGCTGCTGGGCGGAGGTCAGCCGGTAGTCGGCGAACGCGGCCGCGGCACGGGCGAGCTTGTCCTCGAGCGCCTCCTCGGAGAGCGGCTCGTAGGTCTTGAGCGTCTCGCCGGTCGCCGGGTTGATCGTGGCGATGGCCATGGGGTCCTCCCTGGGTGCTCGGTCTCGGCGTCCCGTCGCGGACGTCAGGTCTTGCTCTTGCCCTGGGCGCTGGAGTGCTCGTGCCGGTCGTCGCCCTTCGCCACGTGGCGCATCTGCTTGGAGGCGCCGGTGGTCGCCCCCGCCTCACTGGGCGACATCCCCTGCTTCTTGGCCTCCCGGGCGGCGGCCTGCTGCTCCTGCTGGTTCGGCTTCTTGCTCATGGCTCCCCGGTTCCCCGTCCCGGGCGGGCGCACACGCCCGCGAGCAGGTCGAGGGTGCGCCGCGCCATCCGGCCGGCGTCGAACGCCGCGACCGCCCGCCGCCGGGCACGGGCGCCCAGGTCGGCCCGGCGCGCGGGGTCGGTGAGCAGCGCGGCCAGCGCGGCGGCGAGCGCGGCGGGGTCCTCCGGCGGGACGACGACGGCGTCGGAGCCGACCGCGACGGCGACGTCCCCGACGTCGGTGGCCACGCACGGCAGGCCCTCCGCCATCGCCTCGAGCAGCGCCAGCGGCAGCGCCTCCCGGCGGGAAGGGAGGCAGAACACGTCCAGGCCGGCGAGGAAGCCGCGGACGTCGGTCACGAAGCCGGGGAAGGTGACCCGCAGGTCCGCGGCCGCGGCCTGCAGCGCCGCGCCGTCCCGGCCCTCTCCCCCGACGACCACCTCCAGCGGCACGCCGTCGGCGCGCAACCGCGCGACGGCCGCCAGCAGGACGTCGAAGCCCTTCTGCGCGGTGAGCCGGCCGAGGGCACCGACCCGCGGGACCGGCCGGCCCGCCGGACCCGCCGGGTCGTCGGGGACGTCGATCCCGTTGGGGACGACGTGCACCCGGTCGGCCGCCAGGTGCAGGTCGGCGAGCAGCTGGTCCCGCGCCCCCGACGCCGGGGTGAGCACCGCCGCCAGGCGGCCGTGGAGACCGGCCAGGTGCGCCCGCCGCTCGCCGTCCCCGGTGTCCCCCGGCAGGTGCAGGACCGCGGCGGTCGGCGCGACGGCGAGGGCGGCGGCGACCGCGGCGGCGTTGGAGCCGGGGTCGACCAGGTTCACCAGGACGACGTCGGGCCGCTGGGTGGCCAGCGCCGCGCGCACCGCGGGTGCCGCGCCGGTGTGCCGGGCCAGCGGGACGACGGTGAGCCGGTCCGGGGGCAGGCAGCCGGCGAACCGGTCCGCCACCGGCTCGGCCACCACGAGGGACGCGGTCCAGCCCAGGCCGCCGGCCCGCCGCAGCAGGTGGGTCAGGTAGACCTCGGCGCCGCCCCAGGCGTCGGAGTCGCAGACCAGGGAGATCCGCCGGGGGCCGCTCACGGGGCGGCCGGGGACAGCAGGTCGCGGGCGGCGGCGAGCACGTCGCGGGGCCGCACCGAGGCGGCGCAGCGGAAGTCGATCGGGCAGACCAGGTGCGGGCACGGCGCGCACGGCACGTCGGCGACCACCGCCCTGTGCCGCGGCCCGCGGTGCGCCCAGCGCACGGGGTCGCCGGGCAGGAACACGGTGACGCTGCGCGCCCCGACGGCGGCGGCCAGGTGGGCGGACCCGGTGTCGTTGCCGACCAGCAGGGCGCTGTCACGCAGCAGCGCGGCCAGCCCGCCGAGGCTGGTGGCGCCGGTGAGGTCCACCGCCGGCGCCCGCATCGCCGCGACCACCGCGGCACCGACCTCCCGCTCGGCCGGACCGCCGGTCACCACGACGGCCACGCCGTCGGCGGCCAGCGCGTCCCCGACCTCGGCGTAGCGCTCGACGGGCCAGCGGCGGGTCGGGGACGAGGCGCCCGGGTGCAGGACGACGTACCGGCCGGGCACCAGCCCGGCGGCCGCGCGCGTGGCCGTGGCCTCGGCCTCGTCGTCGGCGGTGACCGGGAAGGTCATCTCCGGCGCCCCGCCCGCGGGCAGGCCCAGGTGCTCGACCAGCCGCAGGTGCCGCTCGGCCTCGTGCAGCTCGACGGGATAGCGCAGGTGCAGTGCCTCGGTGCCCGGCGGCGGGGACCAGCCGGTGGGGGCGAACCCACCCACGAGCCGGGCCCCGAGGGCCGCCGTCACCCGGTTGGCCGCCGGCCGGTCGCCGTACGCCTGCAGGGCGAGGTCGAAGCGCCGCAGGGCGGCCTCGGCCAGGAACGGCGCCCAGCCGTCGGGGTCCGGCACGCGCCCGGGCGGGCGGTCCGGGACGCCGTCGACGCCGGGGAAGGGCAGCAGCTCGTCGACCGCCTCGCCCATCCGCGCCACGACCGGGGCCATCTCCGGCCAGGTCACCAGGGTGACCTCCAGGTCGGGGCGGGCGGCGCGCAGCCGGCGCAGCGCGGGCAGCGAGCACAGCAGGTCGCCCAGGCCCACCCGCAGCCGCACGAGCGCCACGCGGCGCACCGCGGGGTCGGCGAGGGGGGCGCTCACCTGTCCCTCCTTCCCGTCGGCGCCGCGGTCGTAACTCTGCTTCACTGCGGGTCCGCGCAGATGGGAGGCCAGGTGGGCAGCACCTCCGCTCCGCTCCGGGACCTGCACGTGCTCCGGCTGTGCAGCGTCTTCGAGCCGCCGCCCGCCGTCCGCAGCGCCGGGACGGGGAGCGTGCCCGGGGAACTCGAGCACCGGACAGCCCGCTACGACCCGATCGGCGGCATGCAGAACCACACCGCCACGCTGACCCGCTGCCTCGACGGGCAGGGCGCCGTCCAGACGGTGGTCACCTCCCGGCTGGCCGGCCCGCGCGGCACCACCCCGCTGGGCCGCGCGGCGCGGGTCCACCGCACCGGTCTGCCGATCCCCCTGCTGCGCCAGCTCTGGGCGCTCGGCGCGCTGCCCGCGGCGCTGCGGCGGGCCCCGGTCGACGTGGTGCACGCCCACCAAGGCGAGGACCTCGCCACCCTGCCGCTGGCCCTGCTGGCCGCCCGGCGGCACCGCTGCCCCCTCGTGGTCACCGTGCACTGCAGCGTCGGGCACACCGTGCTCGGCCGGTCCGCCCGCGCCCGGCTGCTGCGGGCCCTCGGCGGACGGGTCGAGCGGGCTGCCCTGCGGCGGGCCGACGCGGTCGTCGTCCTGACCGGGCGGACGGCGGCCGCGCTGCGGGACGACGGGATCCCGGCCGACCGGGTCGCCACCATCCCCTCCGGGTTCGACCCGGCCCTGTTCGCCTCCGCACACGCCGACGTCCTGCCGGCCGTCGGGCGGCCCCGGATCGGCTACGTGGGGCGGCTGGCGCCGCAGAAGCGGGCCGACCTGCTCGTGACCGCCTTCGGGCGGATGCGCGAGGACGCGTCGCTGGTCGTGGTCGGCGACGGACCGGACGCCGCCGAGGTCCGCCGCCTGGCCGCGGCCGGTCCCCGCGCGGACCGGATCACGCTCACCGGCTTCGTCGAGCACTCGGCGGTGCCGGCGGTGCTCGGCTCGCTCGACGTCCTGGTCCTCCCGTCGGCCTACGAGGAGATGGGGTCGGTGCTGACCGAGGCGATGGCCAGCGGGCTGCCGGTGGTGGCCAGCGACGTCGGCGGCATCCCGGAGGTGGTCACCGACGGCGAGTCCGGCCTGCTCGTGCCGCCCGGGGACGTCGCCGCCCTGGCCGCGGCGCTCGACCGGCTGGCCGCCGACCCCGGGCTGCGTGCCCGCCTGTCGGCCGGTGCGCGCGCCCGCGCCGCCGACTACGCCTGGCCGCGGCTGGCCGGGCGCGTGGCTGAGGTCTACGCGCGGGTCCGGGGGCAGGTGCCCGCGGCCCGGGAGGTCGTGTGACCGAGTCCGCGAGGTCACCCGGCGAGCGCAGCAGCGGTGCGGCCGTCGCCGTCCTGGTGCCGGTGCACGACCAGGCGGCGTTCCTGCCCCGCGCCCTGGACGGCCTGCTCGCCCAGCGGCACGGCGACTGGTCGGCGGTGGTGCTCGACGACGGCTCGCCCGACCCCGACGCGGTCCGGGCGGTGATGGACGCCGTCGGCGACCGGCGGCTGCGGCTGCTGCGCCGGCCGGACAACCGCGGTCTCGGCGCGACTCTCAACACCGGGCTCGACGTCGCGGACGCGCCGGTCGTCGCCTACCTGCCCGCCGACGACGTCTGGGCCCCCGACCACCTGGCGGCGCTGCTGGCCTGCCTGGCCGACCCGGGGATCGTGCTCGCCCGCAGCAGGCTGACCGAGCCGCCGGGCACCGGCTACGAGCAGCTCGTGCAGGTCGCGCACCGGCGCACCGCCGACCGCTGGACCGAGCGCGCCGAGCTGGAGACCGACGACCTCGGCCGGCTGATGTGGGACCGGCTGCGGGCCCGCGGCGCCACGGCGGACACCGGCCGGGTCACCTGCGCGTGGACGCGCCACCCCGGTCAGCGGTCGGCGGCGATCCGCGAGTCCCGGGACGGCGGGGTGAACGTGTTCCGCAGCCGCTACCGGGTGGCCACCCCGCTGCGCTTCGCCTCCACCGACGGCGGCGCGGTCGACGAGGTCGCGCGCTACGCCCGGTTCCGGGACCGGGCGTACCCGCCGTCCCCCGACGGGCTGTCGGTGCTGCTGGTCGGCGAGCTCGCGTTCAACCCCGAGCGGGTGCTGGCCCTCGCCGAGCGCGGCCACCGGCTGACCGGGCTCTGGACGACCGACGGGCTCGGGGACGCGACGGTGGGGCCGCTGCCCTTCGGCGGCGTGCCCGACCTCGACCGGGACCGGTGGCCCGAGGAGGTGCGCGCGCTCGCGCCGGACGTGGTGTGGGCCCAGCTGAACTGGCGGGCGGTCCCCTTCGCGCACGCGGTGCGGCAGGCCTTCCCCGAGCTGCCCTTCGTCTGGACGTTCAAGGAGGCCCCGCAGCGCAGCACCGTGCGCGGCGAGTGGCCGCTGCTGGCCGACCTGGTCGCGAGCGCCGACGCCTGCCTGCTGGCCACCGAGGAGGAGCGGGACTGGTTCGCCGCGGCGCTGCGCGGCCGGGTCGACCCGGCACGGCTCGGCGTCCTCGACGGCGACCTGCCCAAGCGGGACTGGCTCGACGCGCCGCTGTCCCCGAAGCTCTCCGATCGGGACGGGCAGCCGCACACCGTCGTCGTGGGCCGGCCGTCCGGGTTCGACCTGGAGTGGGTGCTGGAGCTGGCCCGGCGCGGCGTGCACACCCACCTGTACGGCCAGGTCCGTGCGCCCGGGCCGAAGGGCGCGTGGGCCGGCTGGCTGGACCGGGCGCGGGCCGCCGCGCCGGAGCACGTGCACCTGCACCCCGCGGTCGGCCCCGAGGACTGGGTGCGGGAGCTGTCCCGGTACGACGCCGGCTGGCTGCACCGGTTCCCCAGCGCCAACGGCGGCGACCTGCGGCTGGCCACCTGGGACGACCTCAACTCCCCCGCCCGCCTGCCGGTCTGCCTGGCGGCCGGGCTGCCGCTGCTCCAGCAGGCCAACCCCGGCTCCCTGGTCTCCGTGGAGCGGGTGCTGCGCCAGGAGGGGACCGGCCTGTTCTACCGGTCGGCCGACGACGTCGCCGGGGTGCTGGCCGGGGAGCTCGCGGACCGGCGGGGTGGGACGGCGGCCCTGGCGGTGCGCGAGCGGCACACCTTCGACGCGCACGCCGACCGGCTGGTGGGGATCTTCCGCGCCCTGGCGTAGGACCGCTGGACCGTGCCCCGGTGCGGTCGCGGGGACGGCCGGCCGTTCGCCGGGGCAGCCCGGGATCCGGGCTGCGCCGTGAGGCTGTGGTGACGGAGCCGTGACGGCCACCTCCTACGGTTGCCCCACGCCCGCGGGCGCACGCGAGGCAGCCGCCACGGCGGGATCGACGGTGACCGTGGGCGCAGACGCTCCCCGTGCGCGGAGGCCGGGAGGTGCGAGACGGGACCCAGCCCGAGGCCGCGACCGTGTCTCCCCTCGGCGTCCCCCGGGAGAGCCCGCAGTGAGAGGAGCGGTGTGATGGCCCACAGACAGCGGTCCACCCCCGGACGCAGGTCCCGCCTCGTCGGACTCGGTCTCGTCGCGGCTCTCGTCTGGCCGGTCGTCGTCGCGGATGCGGCCCTCGCCATCCACAACAGGTCGAGGGCGTTCTCGATCGTCGATCCCGGACGTCCGGTCCCCGGTGCGACCGACTCCTTCACCTGCCGGTTGATCGAGTTCGAGGAGGCCGGCACACCGGATGCCGACTACGACTGCGCCGACCCGGCCGCGGGTTTCAGCGCGCGGCTCACCGGGTCGGCGACCGGCGCCGCGGAACCCCTCCTCGCCGCGAGCTCCACCGCCGACCAGGAGAGGACCAGGGTGCGGAGTCCCGCCGAGTTCACCTGCGACCACACGGGCGGCACGAGCAGGCTCCCGAGGGACTTCGCCTGCGAGGACGACAGGGGGCGGGAGTTCACGCTCCAGGACTTCGCGTACGTGAACCCCGTGGTCGACGGGACGGTGCAGTCGGCGGTGGAGTACGCGCTCCCCTGCCGGCCCTGCGTCGCCATCCAGGAGTGACCTGCCGCCCCGGACCGGGACGGGTGGCGCGACGATCGGATGACCGCGCTCTTCCTGAGCCACAGCAGCCGCGACCGGGCCGCGGTCGAGCAGCTGTGCGAGCGGTTGCGCGCCGACGGCGTCTCCGGGCTGTTCCTGGACTTCGACCCTGCCGACGGGATCCCGGCCGGACGCAACTGGGAACAGGAGCTGTACGCCCGGTTGCGGCGGACCGACGCGGTCGTCTTCCTGGCGAGTGAGAGCTCGGTCGCGTCCTCGTGGTGCTTCGCCGAGCTCACACTCGCCCGGTCGCTCGGCAAGCCGGTCTTCCCGGTCCGCCTCCCCGGCGGGCCCCGGCTGCCGCTGCTCCGGGACGTGCAGTGGGTCGACTGGGACGACGGGGGCTACGCCGCGCTGCTCCAGGGACTGCGGCGGGCCGGGCTCGATCCCTCGGCCTCCTTCGCGTGGGACCCGATGCGGCGGCCGTTCCCCGGCCTGGAGCCCTTCAGCGCCGAGGACGCGGCGGTGTTCTTCGGTCGCGACCGCGAGGTGGCCCGCCTCACGGAGTTGCTCCAACCGACCCTGCAACACGGCCCGGGCCGGTTCATCGGCATCGTCGGGCCGTCCGGGAGCGGCAAGTCCTCCCTGCTGCGAGCCGGGCTGCTGCCCCGGTTGGAGCGGCTCCCCACCCGGTGGGTGGTGGTCCCACCCCTGCGGCCCGGCCGGCAGCCGACACGGAACCTGGCCCGGAGCCTGGAGGCGGCCTTCACCGCTCGGGGTCGCTCCCGCGCACCGGACGAGGTGGAGGCGTGCCTGCGTCGCGGGCCCGCCTGTCTGCGGGAGCTCACCGTGGACCTGGCCGGCGGGTCCGGCGACGACCCGGTGGCGGTGCTCGTGGTGGTCGACCAGGCCGAGGAACTGGTCACCCGGAGCGGAGCGCGTGAGCAGCAGGCCTTCCTGAGCCTGCTCGAGGGTGCCCGGGGTGAGGACAGCCCGCTGTGGGTCGTGGCCACGGTGCGGTCGGAGTTCCTGTCGACCGCGCCGGACCGGGCGGGCCTGGCCGACGCCATGGACGACTCCCTGGTGGTGGAGCCGCTGAGTCGGTCGCGACTGCCGGAGGTGATCGAGCGGCCTGCTGAGCGGGCGGGCATCGAGTTCAGCCCGGGGCTGGTCCAGCGCATGGTCGAGGAGACCTCGGGCGGCGATGCCCTCCCCTTGCTGGCCTACACCCTCAGCGAGCTGTACCAGGGGATGGACGCGAGCACCCGACGGGTGACGATCGAGGACTACGAGGCCCTGGGCGGTGTGGTGGGCGCTCTGCGCAACCGCGCCGACCGCCTGGCCGACGAGCTGGACCGCCGTGGCAGGGGCGGGCTGGTGCTGCCGACGCTGCTCAGGCTGGCGAACGTCGAGGGCGAGTCCGAGCCGTCCCGACGGCACGTACGCCGCAGCGCGTTCACCCGGGATGAGCAGATGGTCGTCGACGGCTTCGTCGACGCCCGGCTGCTGACCACCGACGAGGACTGGGTGGAGGTGGCGCACGAGGCGTTGCTGAGGCAGTGGCCACCGCTGCGGGAGGCCATCGAGGACGCCCGCTCGTGGCTGCGCCTGCGCTCCGAGCTCGAACGGCTGACCGCCGACTGGGAGCACGCCCGACGTGACGAGTCCTTCCTGGTCCACGGCACCCGGCTGGCCGCCTTCGACCGGTGGGCGGCGCAGCACCCGGACGACGTGGGTCCCGCCGAACGGCAGTTCCTGGACGCCAGCCGTGCGCTCGCCTCGGCCGAACTGGCTGCCGCCCGACGGTCCAACCGCCGTCTTCGTTCCCTCTCGGGCGTGCTGGCGGTCCTGCTGGTCGTCGCGCTGGCCGCCGGTGCGGTCGCCTGGGTGGCCAACCAGCAGGCCCAGGCGAAGAACCGGCTGGCCCTGTCGCGCCAGGTGGCTGCCCAGTCGAACAGACTGGTCGACAGTCAGCCGGACACGGCGATCCTCGCCGGCCTGCAGAGCATGAGCCTCGCGCGGGACCAGGGCCCGGAGCCCCCCGAGGGGCTGGTCACCGGCCTCGCCCGGACCACGCACGCGTCGAGGACCCTCACCGGCCCCGGCGACCAGGTCCACCACGTCGCGGTCAGCCGTGCCGGCGGGCTGGTCGCCGCCGCCGGCGCCGACGGGGCGGTGCACCTGTGGGACCTCGCGACGGGCTCGCTGTCCGGCGGTCCCCTGCTCGGGCACGACGGCCGCGTGCTGGCCGTGGACTTCAGCCCCGACGGTCGTCTGCTGGCGTCCGCCGGTGAAGACGGGACGGTCCGGCTCTGGGACGTCGCCGAGGAGCGGCAGCGCGGCGAACCGCTGCTGGGGCACGCCGACATGGTGTGGGGAGTCGCGTTCAGCCCCGACGGTGCTCTGCTGGGGTCGGCCGGTGCGGACGGGACGGTGCGGCTCTGGGACGTCGTGGACGGGCAGCAGCGCGGCGACCCCCTGGTGGGGCACACGGACGTGGCGTATGACGTGGCCTTCGGTCCGGACGGCCGTCTCCTGGTGTCCGTGGGCGCCGACACCACGGTCCGGTTCTGGGACGTCGCCACCGGGCGCCCCGACGGCGCTCCGCTCGGTGGGCACGCCGACGCGGTCCAGGGCGTCGCGTTCAGCCCGGACGGTCGCCGGGTGGCCACGGCGAGCTGGGACCGGACCGTCCGGTTGTGGGACCCCGTGTCCCGCGAGCCGGTGGGTCCTCCGCTGGACGGCTACGAGCAACCAGTCCGGGACGTGGCCTTCAGCCCGGACGGCACCGTGCTGGCGACGGCTGACGCCGACGACGCGCTGCGGCTGCGGAGCGTGGACACGGGCCGGCCACTCGGACCGGACCTCCGGGGACACACCGACGAGGTCGAGGGCGTCGCCTTCTCCGCGGACGGGCGGACCGTCGCCAGCGCCAGTTGGGACCGCACCGTCCGGCTGTGGGACGTGGCCCCGACCGTCACGGTCAGCCATCCGCTCGTCGGCCACACCGAGGCCGTCCACGACGTGGCCGTCAGCCCGGACGGTCGCCGGCTCGCCACGGCCGGCGCGGACGCGACCGTCCGGCTGTGGGACGCCGCTTCGGGCCGGCCGCTCGAGGTCCCCGAGCTGGCCCACCCCGCGGCCGTCAACGGTGTCGCGTTCGGACGGCATCCCCGGTTCCTCGCGACCGCCGGTGCGGACGGTCTGGTCCGGCTCTGGGACGCCGAGACCGGTCGGCAGACGGGCGCCCTGGAGGGACACGCGGGAGAGGTGACCGCGGTGGACGTCAGCCAGGACGGTGGGCGCCTGGTCTCGGCCGGTGCCGACACCACGGTGCGGGTGTGGGACGTGGTATCCGGACGACAGGTCGTGGAGCTCACCGGGCACGCCGCGGAGGTCTACGGTGTGGCACTCGACCGGGACGGCTCGACGGTCGCCTCGGCCGGCAACGACGGAACGGTCCGGCTGTGGGACGTGGCGAGCGGCCGGCAGGACGGCCCGGCGCTCAGGGACCACTCGACGACGGTGTGGGGCGTCGCGTTCAGCCCGGACGGGTCCGAGCTGGCCTCGGCCAGCGCCGACGGCACCGTGCTGCGCTGGGACGTGGCATCCCACCGCCGGCTCGGCGAGCCGCTGCTCGGCGCGACCGGCGAGGTCTACGACGTGGCGTTCAGCCCGCACGGCGACGTCATCGCCGCATCGACCGGTGACCCGTCGATCCGGGTCTGGGCGTCGGCCGACGGCACGCCCCGGCCCCCTGTGCTCACCGGCCACACCGACCAGGTCCTCGCCGTGGCGTTCAGTCCCGACGGCCGTTCACTCGCCAGCGCGAGTCTCGACGGTACGGCGCGGCTGTGGAACTGGCAGTTCTCCTCGTGGCGCAGCGCGGGGTGCTCGCTGCTCAACCGGAACATGTCGATCGAGGAGTGGGACCAGGTCCTCCCCGGACTCCCCTACGAGCGGACCTGCCCGGAGCTCCCGGCCGGCCCGGGCGCCCCGGCGGGTGCGCCGGCCGCCCGCTACTAGCAGCTCCGCCTGGGCTCAGGGCTCGTCGAGACCACGAACCGGGCGAGGTCCGACCACGGTTGCCTGCCGACGCCCGGTCCCGGGTTCCGTGGGATCCGTGCTAGGTGTACTGCCCGGAGAGGTTGCTCAAGCGGGTGATCGGCGGGTGGCATCCGATCGCGGTGTGGGGCCGGTGATGGTTGTACTCGTGCAGCCAGGCCGGCAGGGCCTTTCGGCGGGCTGACTCGCTGAGGAACATGCGGGCGAAGGCCCAGCCCTCGGCCATGGTGCGGTGGAAGCGTTCGATCTTGCCGTTGGTCTGGGGCCGGTAGGGCCGGGTCCGCTTGGGCTTGATCCCGAGCTCGGCGCAGGCGTCGCGCCAGGCGTGGGCGCGGTAGGCCGAGCCGTTGTCCGACAGCACCCGCTGCACCGTGACGCCGCGGGCGGCGAACCAGGCCACCGCCCGGCGCAGCACGCCGATGGCGGTGGCGGCGGTCTCGTCGTCGTGGATCTCGGCGTAGGCGACCCGGCTGTGATCGTCGAGCACGGTGTGCACGAACGCCGTGCCCAGCTTCGGATCGTGCACAGCCGTGCGCGGTTTGCCCGGAGTGGCGGCCCGGCTGCGCTTGCCCTGGGCCCGGCCGACGTAGCGCCAGCCGCCGCCGTCGGGGATGTTGCCCAGCTTCTTGACGTCGACGTGCAGCAGCGCGCCGGGGGTGTCGTGCTCGTAGCGCCGGATCGGTTCCCCGGTCGCGCGGTCGACGTAGGGAGAGCCGGTTGATCCGGCAGCGGACCAGCACCGCGTGCACCGTGGAGGGCGCCAGGCCGAGCCGGTCGGCGATCGCGACCGGGCCCAGCCGCTGCTTCCAGCGCAGGTGCACGATCCGCCGCACCACCGGTGCCGGCGTGCGCCGCGGGCAGCGGTGCGGCCGGGAGCTGCGGTCGGCCATCGCCGTCGGCCCGCCGGTCCGGTAGCGGCCGGCCCACTTCTTGGCCGTGGGCCAGGAGACGTTGAACACCGCCGCGGCGTAGGCGATCGGCCAGCCGTCGTCGACGATCGCCCGGGCGAGCCTGAGACGGTGGCGCGGAGTCAGGGCGGCATTAGCGTGGGCCACGAGGACCTCCGGGTCGTGTGAGTGGTCGCCTTCAGCAGCTCCACTCCACGTCCGGAGGTCCTCCCCGAACAAGATCAGTCCGATCGTGTCGTCACACGCCCTCGACCAACGTCTCTGGTCAGTACAGCTAGGACGACGCCCCGGTCGGGGTCTCCTCGGCGGTGCCCCGGGGCTCGCCGTCGGGACGGCCGACTCCCTCGCCGTCGGGCTCGACCACCTCGCCGTCGGGCCGCGCGGGCACCACGCCGTCGGCACGCGGGGGCTCCCCGTCGGTGCGCCGCCGCCGCCCGGGGAGCGCGGCCAGCCGGCGCGCGAACCGACCGTCGAGGTGGAGCAGGTGCCCGTCGAGGCGCGGGAGGTGCGGGTGCGGCAGCCGTTCCACGATGCGGGCCGGCAGGTGCACGTGCGGCAGGTGCAGGTGCGGCACGTGGGGGTGCGGCAGGTGCCGCACGGCGCCGGGCGCCCGCTGCGCCAGCAGGGCGGCCGCCCGGGCCCGCAGCGACGCCTCCTCCCGGGCCCGGATCGCCGCCTGGGCCGCCCGGTGGTGCGCCTCCCAGCGGGCGGTGTTGCTCCTCGCCAGCGCGATGACCAGTCCGGTCGCCGCGAGGAAGCCGAGCACGCTCACGAACGCCCACTCCATGACGGCCCCTCTCCTGGAGCCGCCGCGCAGCCCGGGAACCCGGCGTCCGCGGCGTCGAGCGCAGGATCCCGCTCCGGCGCTTGTGGAACAAGTCCGTCCGTCACGGCGTGCCCACGACACGCCGGTAGACGCGCCGCAGGGCGGTCACGTGCGCCGCCGGGTCGTGCCGTTCGCGGACTCGCGACCAGCCCGCCCGGCCCATGGCGGCGGCCTCGGCGGGGTGCGTCACCAGCCGGGTGAGCGCGCCGGCCAGGGCGCCGGCGTCGCCGGGCGGGACGAGCAGGCCGGTGCGGCCGTCGTCGACCAGCTCGGGGATGCCGCCGATGGCCGAGGCGACCACCGGCACGCCGTGCGCCGCGGCCTCCAGGACCGCCATCGGGCAGTTCTCCTCCCACAGCGCCGGGAGGACGGCGGCCGTCGACGCCGCCAGGTGCGCACGGACCCCCTCCGGCGGCTGCGGTCCCAGCACGTCGACCGGCAGCCCCTCGGCGTCCACCCGCGCCCGCACCTGCCGCTCCATCCGGCCCGAGCCGAGCAGCCGCAGCCGGACGCCGGCCGGCAGCCGCGCGGCGGCGTCCAGCAGCACGTCGACGCCCTTCTCGGCGACCAGCCGGGAGGCGTAGAGCACCACCGGGGGTCCGTCGGGAACGGGGCGCGGCGCGGGCGCGGCGACCACCGGGTTGGGCAGCACCCCGACCCGCGCGGCCGGCAGCCCGCCGGCCACGACCCGGTCGCGCAGGTGCCGGCTGGGCGCGATCAGGGCGTCGACCCGCCCGTACAACCCCCGAGCACGGGAGGCGTGGGCGTCGACGGCCGCGGCGACCGACCGCCAGCGGGAACCCTCCAGGCAGCGGTGCCGCACCACCTCGACGTACCGCCCCGACAGGCACCGCGTGCATGGTGCGCCCTCGGTGAACAACCGGTAGTTCGGGCACACCGGCTTGTAGTCGTGCAGCGTCATGACCGTGGGCACGCCCCGGCGGCGCAGCGCGTCGAGCACCGAGACGGTGAGCCGCTCGAAGACGTGGTGGACGTGGGCGACGTCGGGGCGGACCGCGTCCACCACCCGCGTCAGAGCCCGGTACGCGCGCGGCGACCAGGTGCCGGCCCACGCCTCGCCGAAGCGGGTGCGGGCCCCGCTGCCCGCCGCGGCCGGGAGCAGGTCGCGCACCGGGGTGGGCAGGGTCGCCGCCTCGGCGACGGCGAAGGGCACCACCTCGTGCCCGGCGGCCCGCAGCAGGTCCGCGGTGAGCGCCAGCACCGTCTCGGCACCGCCGGGGCCCGGCGTCCAGTGGTTGCCGACCAGCAGGACCCGCACGTCGATCAGGGGGCGTCGAAGCGCAGCACCGCCTGCAACGGTGGGGCGGCCAGCCGGCGGCCGGCCAGGTCGGCCAGCAGCGCCGGCCCCTCCTCGAACGGCAGGACGTCGGTGACCAGGCAGCCGCGGACCTCCTCCCCCCGGGCCCGCAGCAGGTCGAGGGTGACCTCGGCCAGCCTGGTGCGCGGCCACGCGTCGGCCATGCCACGGGGCACCCGGGAGATCTGGGCGCAGACGACGGAGAGGCCGTTGTGGTGGAACTCCTCGCCGAGCCGCACCGCCTCCGCCCCGGCCTGGTAGAAGCCCAGGTCGACGACGACGCCCTGTGGCCGCAGCGCCTTGAGCGCGGTGGCCAGCGCCGCGTCGTGGCCGCGGCACTGCAGCGCGACGTCGGCGCCGGCGTCCCCGGGGCCGTGCCGCCACCGCTGCTTGACCGCCCGCCAGGCCGACGCGTCGGCGTCGTCCACCGTGGCCAGGCCCAGGGCCTCGGCGACCGCCCGGCGGGCCGGCGACGGCTCGGCGACCACGACGTCCGCGGCCCCGTGCCGGACGGCGAGCAGCGCCGACAGCAGGCCGATCACCCCGGCCCCGGTGACCAGCACGTGCCCGTCACGCACGCCGGCGTCGACGTCCGCACCGGGCCCGGCGAGCGCCGCGGCCGCGTGCAGCAGACCGTTGACGCAGATCGGCCCCATCTGGGCGAGGTACACGCCGAGGACCGGGTCGAGGTCGCCGGGCACCGGCACGACCGTCGTCGTGGCCGGGTCGACACAGCGGCCGGTGCGGTGCCCGTAGGCCATCGCCACCAGCGCCCCCTCGGCGAGGGCGGGCGTCCGGCTCTCGGTGACCCGCCCGACCTCCATGTAGCCGAGTGAGCGGACCGGGTAGGGCGCGGCCGGGCCGCCGTCGTCGAACGAGCGGGTGTCGGGGTCCCAGTGCAGCAGGTGGTGCGGGTCGGTGCCACGGACGATCGCCACCTCGGTGCCGGCGCTCACCCCGCTCCACTCCGTGTGCACCCACACCTGGCCGGGACCGGGCTCGGGCTCGGTGTCGTCCAGGATCGCCGGCTGCCCGGGCGCGACCACGCCGATGGACCGGATCGGGCGGCTGCTCACAACGCTCTCCGGTTCGCTCCCGCCCGGCGCAGCCGGTCGATCACCGAGCCGCTCACAGCCGCACCGTCCCGCCATCGGCGGCCGCGCCGGCCACGGCGGTGACCAGCCGGTGGGTGCGCAGCGCCTCCCGGTACGGCGTCCGGACGTCGTCGCCCTCCCCGCGGACCGCGGCGACGAACGCGCGGTCCTCGGCCTCGATCGGGTCGGCGCCCCGGTCCACCGTCCGCTCCCCCGAGGCGTCGCTGACCACCAGCTGGTGCTCGGTGAGGAACAGGCCCAGGCCCGGCGCGACCAGCTCGACCCCGATCCGGAAGCCGCGCGGGAGCAGGCAGCTGTTGGCGAAGGAGCCGACCGCGCCGCTCTCGAACCGCAGTGCCGCGGTGCAGACGTCGAGGATGTCCCCGGGTCCGTCCGGGGACCGCGAGCCGGTCGCCCAGCCCTCGGCCACCTCTCCGACGAGCACCCGGGCGACGTCGAACAGGTGGGTGGCCTGCTCGACGGTCTGCCCGCCGGAGCCTTCCTGCCGGGCCCACCAGTCGACCCGCGGCGCCTTGTCCAGCCACGCGCCCAGCACCATGCGAGCGGGGGTGCCGGCGAGCAGCTCCTGTGCCAGCTCCAGGGTGTCGAGGTGGCGCCAGTGGTAGCCGACCGCGGTCAGCAGGCCCGCGGCGTCGATCCGATCGGCCAGGCGCTCGGCGGTTGCGAGGTCGGCGGCGAGCGGCTTCTCGACGAACAGCGGCAGGCCACGGTCGACCGCGGCCTCCTCCACCGGCCCGTGCGCGTGCGGCGGCACGCAGACGTAGAGCGCGTCGAGCTCCTCGGCCTCGAGCAGGTCCTCCCACCGGGCGTACGCGGTCGCGCCCGACCGGGCGGCCAGCACCTCCGCCCGGTCGGTGCGGGGGTCGGCGATCCCGGCGACGCTCACGCCCTCGATCCCGCCCAGGGCGTCGACGTGCCGCCCGGCGATGAACCCCGCCCCGACCAGGCCGATCCTCGTCGTCACGCGGCCTCCCTGCCCGGGCCGGCCGGTCGGCAACCGCTCACCCCGGCCACACCGAGCCGCCCTCGCGCGCCGCCCGGTCGGCCGCCCACGCCAGCGCGTGGGTGCGCAGCGCCTCGGCGTAGGGCACCCGGACGCCAGGCGCCCGGCCGAGCAGGACGTCGACGAACTCCCGGTCCTCGGTGGCGATCGGGTCCTGGTCGCTGCGGACGGACTCCTCCCCGTCGGCGGTCACCACCCGCAGCGCGTGGTCGTCCAGGCTCCGCTCGGACACCTCGACCGCCCGCCCCTCGGCCACCAGCTCCAGCCCGACGGCGTGCCGCCAGCCGAGGACCCGCGCCGAGGAGATGCTGCCCACGGCACCCGAGGCGAACCGCAGCAGCGCCACCGCGGCCGTGGCGACCTCCTCCTGCGCGGCGGCGGGCCGCTCGAGCGCCGTGACCGACTCGACCTCGCCGGCGAGCAGCCGCGCCAGGTCGAAGACGTGCGTCGTCTGCTCCAGCACCTGCCCGCCCGAGCCGTCGCGGCGCGCCCACCACGGCACCCCGGGGGTCTTGTCCAGCCACGACCCGGTGACCAGCGCGGCCTCACCGACCGGCACCAGCTCCGCCGCGCGCCGCACGACGTCGAGGTGCCGCCAGTGGTACCCCACGGCCGTGGTCAGGCCGGTCCGGGCGACCTCGGCCGCGACGGCCTCAGCGGTCGCCAGGTCGAGGGCCAGCGGCTTCTCCACGAAGAAGGGCAGGCCGCGGGCGAGCGCCGCCGCCTCCAGCGGCCCGTGCGCGAACGGCGGCACGCACAGCCACACGGCGTCGAGCTCCTCGGTCTCCAGCAGCGCCGTCCCGTCGGCGTGGGAGCGGGCGCCGACGCGGGCCGCGGCCGCCTCCGCGCGGTCGCGGACGGGGTCGGCGACCGCGACCACGTCGACGTCGGGGAAGCCGGCGAGCGCGGCCAGGTGCCGGCCGGCGATGAAGCCGGTGCCGACGACCCCGACCCGCAGCCGGCTCACGTGCGGTCCCCGGCGAGGGGGCGCCCGGCTGTCATCAGGACCTCCTCGTAGACCGCCGCGGTGTCCCGGGCCATCCGCTCGCGGGTGAAGGCCGCCCGGTGCCGGCGCCGGCCCGCCGCGCCCTGCCGGTGGCGCAGGTCCGGGTCGGCGAGCAGCCGCGCCAGGGCGGCGCCGAGGGCCGCCGGGTCGCCCGGCCGGACCAGCGCCCCCGTGACGCCGTCCACGACGACCTCCTCGCTGCCGATGACGCGGGTGGCGACGACCGGCAGCCCGGCCTCCATGGCCTCCAGCGCGACCAGCGGCATCCCCTCGCACCGCGACGGGAGCACGAAGACGTCGGCGGCGGCGAGCAGCTGCCGGGCGTCGGTGCGGTGACCGGCGAACCGCACGGCCTCCCCTGCGCCGAGCCCGGCTGCCCGCTTCTCCAGGGCCTCCCGCAGGGGCCCGTCACCCACCAGGACCACCGCGAGGTCGGGGAAGCGCGCCAGCAGGGCGGGCACCGCGTCGAGCAGGTGCCACTGGCCCTTCATGTGGGTCAGCCGCCCGACGGTCATGACCACCGGGCGGTCGTGGTCCAGCCCCAGGGCCGCGCGCGCGGTGGCACGGTCGAGCCGGTCCCGGAGGGGCGCCACGCCGTTCGCGACGGTGGTGAACCGCTCCGGCGGGACGCCGATCCGCTGGTAGGTGCGCCGCAGCCCCTCGGAGACGGCGATGAGCCGGTCGACCTCCCGGATCGAACGGTGGAAGGCCCGCCGCTTGCGGGGGTGGGCCACCAGGTAGGGCAGGTGCTGGGTCTGCACCACCGCCCGGCACCCGGCGCGGTGGGCCAGCCGGACCCCGTCCCAGTCCTCGGCGCCGGTCCCGACGTGGCAGTGGAAGACGTCCACCCGGTGGGCGTCGAGGAAGCCGGTCACCACCCGCGCGAACCGCGGGTCGCGGGGGGAGGGCAGCTCCACCGTGCGGGCACCGAGCGCGGCCGCGCGGTCGAGCAACCGCCGGCCGCCCGGCGTCGGGCGCATCATGAGCGCCACCTCGGCGGCCCCGGCGTACTCGGCGAGGAGGTCCACCATGTGGGCCCCCATCCCCGACGGGTCGGTCGAGGGCGTGTAGAAGCAGATCGAACGCGGTGCGGGCACTGCTGCCCCCTGTTCGTCGGACCGGCGGTCTCCGGGGCGGGAAAGCTACCGCCGCCCGGCGGCACCCGCACGCGGAGCGGCAGCGGGCACCGCGCGCCCGTCCGTGCCGCCCGGCCGACGACCGACCGCCGTGTGAGCCGCGCCCACCAGCGGGTAGCGGACCGGCATGACCGTCGACGTCGCCCCGCACTTCTTCCTCGCCGACGGGTCGGACGTGCACAACCCCGGCACCGAGCTGCACTGGGACGACGCGGGCTACCCGGTCGTGGACGGCGACGACCCGTCGGTCCACGAGGACCTGGTGCGGCGCGCGGCCGACGCCGCACGGCGCGCCTGACGTCCACCCGCCGGGGGACACCATGGCCTCCTCGACCAAGCCCTTCGCCGACCGCACGGCCGCGGGCCGCGCGCTTGCGGGGCGCCTGGCCGACTCCGCCGCCCCGGACCTCGTCGTGCTCGGCCTGCCCCGCGGCGGGGTGGTGGTCGCCGCGGAGGTCGCTCGTGCGCTGGGCGCGACCCTCGACATCGTGACGGTCCGCAAGCTCGGCGTGCCGTGGCGGCCCGAGCTGGCGATGGGTGCGGTCGCCGCCATCGGCGAGGAGGTCGAGACGGTGCGCGAGGAGCGCGTGCTCGGCCGCGTCGACGTGGACGACGAGGCCTTCGACCGGGCCCGCGAGCGGGAGATCGCGGAGCTGCGCCGGAGGGAGGCCGCCTATCGGGGGGACCGGCCGGCCACCCCCCTCTCCGGGCGGCCGGTGGTCGTGGTGGACGACGGCCTGGCCACCGGGTCGACCATGCGCGCCGCCCTCGCCGCCGCCCGCCGGCAGGCTCCCGCCCGGCTCACCGTCGCCGTGCCGGTCGCCTCACCGTTCGCCTGCCAGCGGATCGCGAGCGAGGTGGACGAGGTCGTCTGTCTCTGGGCTCCGTCCTCGTTCGCCGCGGTCGGCCAGGGCTACGACGACTTCCGCGCCACCACCGACGACGAGGTGCGCGCGGCGCTGGCCGAGGGCCGCGGGGCGTCCGGGGGGTGACACGGGTCCAGCGGCCCCGACCACGCCGCGATCAGCACCCTCCCGTCCAGCGGGCGCATGCAGACCCAGGACGCACGTGTGGGAGTCGAGGGGGACCGGCTGTGCGTCACCACCGAGATCCACCGCTGGGAGTTCGAGGCCCTGGGGTGGTCCCCTCTCAGGGGAGGGCGGGCAGCAACTCGTCGAGGGTCACCGGCAGGTGCCGGACCCGGACGCCGGTGGCGCGGTGGACGGCGTTCACGACCGCCGCGGCGGTGCCGACGATGCCGATCTCGCCGATGCCCTTGGTGCCCATCGCGTTGACGTACGGGTCGTGCTCGTCGAGCCAGTGCGCCTGCACGTCGCCGACGTCGGCGTTGACCGCGACGTGGTACTCGGCGAGGTCGTGGTTGGCGACCTGGCCGATGCGAGGGTCCCAGACACTGGTCTCGTGCAGGGCCATGGACAGCCCCATGGTCATCCCGCCGATGAACTGGGACCGGGCGGTCCGCGGGTTGATGACCCGGCCGGCGGCGAAGACGCCGTACAGCCGCGGCACGCGGAGCTCGCCGGTGTCGACGTGCACCCGGACCTCCACGAACTGCGCCCCGAAGGCGTAGGCAGCGTGGTCCTCGTCCTGGGCGGCCTGGTCCACGCTGTTCTCGGCCTCGTCGCCGTCGGCGGGGTCGCGGCCGTGCTTGTCGCGGAACGTGCGGGCCGCCTCCACGACCGCCGACCCCCAGGTGTTCATGCCGGAGGAGCCGCCGGCCACCGACGCCTTGGGGTAGCGGGTGTCGCCGATGCGCACGTCGACGTCCTCCACCGGCACGCCGAGCGCGTCCGCGGTGATCTGCGGCAGCGTCGTCCAGGTCCCGGTGCCGAGGTCCGCGGCGCCGATCTCGGCGACGTAGCGGCCACCTTCGAAGCGGATGAGCGCCACCGAGTCGGCCATCCGCATCGTCGGGTAGACCGACGACGCCACGCCGGTGCCGACCAACCAATCGCCGTCCCGGTGCCGCGGCGGCGGCCGGTCGGCCCAGCCGAACCGCTGCGCCCCCTCGCGCAGGCACTCCACGAGGTGCCGGCTCGACCACGGCTTGCCCGTCTCCGGGTCGACCTCGGGCTCGTTGCGGATGCGCAGCAGGATAGGGTCCATGCCCAGGGCCTCGGCGAGCTCGTCGAGCGCGACCTCGGGACCGAACATGCCCGGGCACTCCCCCGGCGCGCGCATCCAGGAGGGCACCGGCACGTCGAGGGCGGCCAGCCGGTGCGTCGTCCTCCGGTTGGGCGAGGCGTACATCATCCGGGTGGGGACGCCGGTCTGTTCGGCGAACTCCTTGATCCGCGACGTCTGCTCGACGACGTCGATCGCGATAGCCGACAGCCGGCCACTCCGGTCAGCGGCCACCTGGACCCGCTGGATGGTGGGCGTCCGGTAGCCGGCGAGGGAGAACATCTGCTGCCTGGTCAGCGCGAGCCGGACCGGCCGGCCCGGCACCGCGCGCGCCGCCATCGCGGCGAGGACGACGTGGACGTGCGGCTCCCCCTTGGAGCCGAACCCGCCCCCGACGTAGGGACAGACGACCCGGACCCGCTCCTCCTCGAGACCGAACACCCCGGCCACGGCCGCGCGGGCGGGGTGGACGCCCTGGGTGGAGTCCCAGAGGGTGAGCGGCACGTCCTCGGCCGGGGCCCACAGCGCGGTCGTGGCGTGCGGCTCGAGCGGGTTGTTGTGGTACATCGCCGTCGTGTAGGTCTGCTCGACCGTCACGTCGGCCGAGGCCATCGCCGCGGCGACGTCGCCCTCGGCGGTGTCGGTCTCGAAGGAGGGGTTGACCTTCTCCGGCGCGTACAGGTCCGGGCGGTCGACCGACAGCGCGCTGTCGTGCGGCTGCTCGGCGTACGTGACCCCGACCAGGTCGGCGGCCTGCCGGGCCAGCTCCGAGGTCTCGGCGACCACCAGGCCGACCGGCCGGCCGCGGAAGGGCACCTCGTCGCTCTGCAGGACGGCGAGCTCGGCGTCGTCGGTGGAGGCCAGCCGCTCGGCATTCGACACGGTGAGGACGGCGAGGACGCCGTCGAGCGCCTCGGCGGCGGTCGTGTCCACCGCGGTGACCCGGCCGCGGGCGACGGTGGCCTGGACGGGGTACGCGTAGGCGGGCCGCTCCACCGGGGTCTCGTAGGCGTAGGTCGCCGTCCCCCGCACCTTGGCGACGCCGTCGCGCCGGACGAGGTCCCGGCCGATGGCCCGCGGTTCGAGCAGGTCGGTCATGCCGGCTCCTCCGGTGCGAGGTCGCGCAGGGTGGCGGCGACCGTGCGGGTCACCAGGGGGATCTTGAAGCCGTTGCCGCCGTCGAGCCCCGGCTGCGGCTGGGCGGCGGCCAGCTCGGCCTCCATCGCGGCGCGCACGGCGTCCCCGGTGAGCGGGCCCCCGCGCAGCAGCTCCTCGGCACGGCCGGCCCGCCAGGGCTTGTGGGCCACCCCGCCGAGCGCGATGCGGACGTCGTCCCCGGCCACGACCGCCGCCACCGACACCAGGGCGAAGGCGTAGGAGGCGCGGTCGCGCACCTTGCGGTAGGCCGACCCGGCGCCGGGCGGCAGCGGGGGCAGGTCGATCGCGGTGACCAGCTCCCCGTGCTCGAGCACCGTGTCCCGGGAGGGGTCGTCGCCGGGCAGCCGGTGCAGGTCGACGAACGGGACGACGCGCGCGCCGGCCGGGCCCTGCACGTGCACCCGGGCGTCGAGCGCGGCCAGCGCCACGGCCATGTCCGACGGGTGGGTGGCGATGCAGGTCTCCGGCGCCGTGGCGTCGGGCAGCGCCGCCGGGACGCCGAGGACCGCGTGGTAGCGGGTGTAGCCGCCGACCGCCGAGCACCCGCTGCCCGGCTCCCGCTTGTTGCACGGGGTCGTGACGTCCTGGAAGTACACGCACCGGGTCCGCTGCAGCGGGTTGCCCCCGGTGGTGGCCAGGTTGCGCAGCTGCCCGTTGGCGCCGGCCAGCAGCGCCTGGGCGAGCACCGGGTACCGCTCGCGGACCCGCCGGTCGGCGGCGAGCTCGCTGTTGGTCACGGCCGCGCCGACGCGCAGCCCACCGTCCTCGGTGTCGGTGACCTCCCGGGAGGTCAGCCGGCGGACGTCGACGACGAGGTCGGGGCGGGCGACCCCGAGCTTGAGGTGGTCGACGAGGTTGGTGCCCCCGCCCAGGAAGACGGCGGCGGGCTCGGCGGCGACGGTCCGCACGGCCTCGGCGACGTCGGCCGGGCGGGCGTAGGCGAACGGCTTCACGCGCTCGTCCCGCCCGCCTGCTGCACCGCCGGGACGATGTTCGCGTAGGCGCCGCAGCGGCACAGGTTGCCGCTCATCCGCTCGGCCACCTCGGCCGGGGTCAGCTCCGGGTCGGCGGTCAGGTCCGGGCTCGCGGAGCTGGGCCAGCCGCGCCGGACCTCGTCGAGCAGGCCGACGGCCGAGCACACCTGGCCCGGCGTGCAGTAGCCGCACTGGAAGGCGTCGCGGTCGAGGAAGGCCTGCTGCACCGGGTGCAGCTCCCCCTCCGGGGCCAGCCCGTCCGCGGTCGTGACCTCCGCGCCGTCGTGCGCGACGGCCAGTGCCAGGCAGCTGAGCGCCCGCTCGCCGTCCAGCAGGACCGTGCAGGCGCCGCACTGGCCGTGGTCGCACCCCTTCTTCGGGCTGGGGTTGCCCAGCCGCTCCCGGAGCGCGTCCAGGAGCGTGGTCCTGGTGTCGACGGTCAGCCGGCGGCGCGCGCCGTCGACCGTCAGGGTGACCTCGGCGTCCATGGCGCGGCACTGCCCGTGCAACGGGCGCTGACAAACCCGCCGCGCCGGACGGATCCCCGGCGAGCGGTGCGGAGCCGGTCGTCCGGGTAGGGGGCACCGCATGGGACCCGTCGCTGCTCGCTGTTCCGCACCCTCCCGGCTCCGTGGGGAGGCGGCGACGTGAGCGAGCGCCTGGCCGCCGACGTCGTCGTCGAGCGCCTCCGGCAGTGGGGCGTGCCCCGGGTCTTCGGTTACTCCGGCGACGGCATCAACGCCGTCATGGGCGCGCTGCGCCGGGCCGGGGAGCCGGAGTTCGTGCAGGCGCGTCACGAGGAGGCCGCGGCGTTCATGGCCGTCGGGCACGCCAAGTACACCGGCGGGGTCGGCGTCGTCCTGTCGACGCAGGGCCCGGGCGCGGTGCACCTGCTCACCGGCCTCTACGACGCCAAGCTCGACGGCGTCCCCGTCGTCGCGCTCATGGGCCAGCAGCAGCGCACGGCCCTGGGCTCGGAGTACCAGCAGGAGATCGACCTGCTCGGCCTGGTGAAGGACGTCGCCGCGCAGTACGCCCAGACGGTGACGACGGCCGAGCAGCTGCCGCTCGTCCTCGACCGGGCGTTCCGCACCGCGCTGGCGACCCGCTCCCCCACGGTCGTCGTCCTCCCCCACGACGTGCAGCAGCTGCCGGCCCCGGAGCCCGACCAGGAGCACGGCGTGGTGGTGACCGCGCCGACCTGGCGGCAGGGGCGCGTCCTCCCCCACGACGAGGACCTGCGCGCCGCCGCGGACGTGCTGAACGCCGGGCAGCGGGTGGCGCTGCTCGTAGGCCAGGGCGCCCGGACCGCGCGCGAGGAGGTGCTCGCCGTGGCGGAGCGGCTCGGCGCCGGGATCGCCACCAGCCTGCTGGGCAAG
Source organism: Geodermatophilus sp. SYSU D01105 (assembly GCF_054050095.1). Classification (NCBI taxonomy): domain Bacteria; kingdom Bacillati; phylum Actinomycetota; class Actinomycetes; order Geodermatophilales; family Geodermatophilaceae; genus Geodermatophilus; species Geodermatophilus sp. SYSU D01105. Next base: position 8,905 of record NZ_JBJGYR010000015.1, on the reverse strand, counting down.
CCGCACGTCGAGGAGACCCACCCCCTCGCCGCCGGGGTCATGGGCCACCTGGGGACGACGGCCAGCGGCGTCGTGCTCGGGAACTGCGACACCCTGCTGATGGTCGGCACCAACGACCCGTGGACGGAGTTCTACCCGCCGCCGGGGCAGGCCCGCGCCGTGCAGATCGACCTCGACGGCCGGCACCTGGGCGACCGCTATCCGCTCGAGGTGCCCCTGCTGGGCGACGCCGCTGAGACGCTGGGCGCCCTCCTGCCGCTGCTGGACGAACGGGGGGAGACGCCGTGGCGGGCCGAGGTCGAGGGCGCCGTCCGCTCCTGGCGGGAGCTGTCCCAGCAGCGGGCGCGGACCCCGGCCGAGCCGGTCAACCCCGAGCTGGTGGTGGCCGAGCTCAGCCCGCGGCTGCCCGCCGACGCGCAGGTCGCCGTCGACGTCGGGTCGGTGACCTGCTGGTACGCCCGGCACCTGCGGCTGCCCGAGGGCGTGCCGGCCCACCTGTCGAGCACCCTGGCCTCGATGGGCTGCTCGGTCCCCTACGGGCTGGCCGCCAAGCTCGCCGAGCCCGGCCGGCCGGTGGTGGCACTCAGCGGCGACGGCGCGATGCAGATGCTGGGCAACGCGGAGCTGGTCACCGTGGCGCACCGCTGGCGGCAGTGGGCCGACCCGCGGTTCGTCGTCTGCGTGCTGCACAACCGCGACCTCGCCGAGGTCACCTGGGAGCAGCGGGAGATGGAGGGCGACCCCCGGTTCGACGAGAGCCAGTCCCTGCCCGACTTCCCCTACGCCGGCTACGCCGACCTGCTGGGGCTCACCGGCATCCGGGTGACCGACCCCGGGGAGCTCGGGCCGGCCTGGGAGCGGGCGCTGTCGGCCGACCGGCCGGTCGTCCTGGATGTCCTGGTGGACCCCGACGTGCCGCTGCTGCCGCCGTTCCCGGCCGGCGAGGCGAAGCTGGGGTCCTTCCGCGCCGGGCTGGCGCAGGAGGGTCCGTCCGGCGAGCACGCCCGGCAGCTGCTCGACACCTACGCCGACCAGGAGCGGGACGCGGTGCCCTGACCGGCTGTCACCCGGCCGGCTGCCGCTCAGCCGGCGGTGAGGACCGACCAGGCAGCGGACTGCACCCGCCACGTCCGGGACGAGACCGGGTCCCCGAGCTCACCGTCCGCGTCGAGCGTGACCGGCCCCCCGGCGACCGTCACCGCCCGGCCCCGCGCGACGACGACGTCGTCGCGCTCCACGTGCCGGCCGCGCAGCAGAGCCAGCGCGAAGGCGGCCCGGGCCAGCGGGCCGGTCGCCGTGCAGACGACCACGTCGGCGAGACCGTCGTCCGGCCGCGCGTCCGGCGCGAGGGGCCGCCCCCCGCCGATCGTCGGCCCGTTGCACACCGCGGCCACGAGGACCCGCGAGCCCGGGGCCGTGACGGCGTGTCCGTCGACCTCGACCCTGAGGTCCCACCCGGTCGTCGTCAGGCCGGCGAGCACCGCCCCGACCGGGAAGGATGCCCGTTTCAGCACGGGTTTGACCCGGGCCGCCGCGGCGTAGGCGCGTGGCCCGACCCCGGCGTGGACGGCGTTGAGCACGAGCCCTCCGGCGTCGTCACGGAGCAGGTCCAGCCGCCGGGGGACGCCGGTGACCACCACAGCGGCGGCCGTGACGGGGTCGAGCGGCAGCCGGAGGGCCCGGGCGAGGTCGTTGCCCGTGCCGAGCGGGACCAGCCCGATCGGCTCGGCCGGGTCCAGCTGTCCGGCGCGGTCGAGCGCACGCACCACCGCGTGCACGGAGCCGTCCCCGCCCACGACCACCGGCCGCCGCTCGCCGCGGGCGGCGACCGCGGCGTCGAGCTCGGCCTCGTCCCCGGTCGCGGCGACCTCCACCTCGGCGTGCCGGCGCAGCTCGGCCACGGCCGCGGCCACCGCGTCGTCGTCGGCGGTGCCCGCCGACCGGTTGACGACCACCAGCAGCTGACGCATCCCGCAGTCCTACCCCGGCCCGCTCAGCGCAGCCGCACCGGACCCGCGTCGATCGGCGTCCGGAGCAGCACGTAGGGCCGGCGACGCTGGTCCTCCCCACCCCGGTACTTCTCCTGCCGGTGGAGCTGGTTGGCCGTGACGTACAGGTGGCCGTCAGCGGCGACGGACATGGTGTCGGGCCACAGCAGTCGCGGGTCGTGGACGACGGTCTCCCACGTCCCGTCCGGCAGCCGGCGGTGGATGGCGTCGTGCTCGCCGTCGGTGACGTAGAGGCGACCGGCTTCGTCGATCTCCAGCCCGTCGCTGACGCAGCCCTTGTCGCCCTCGTCGACCACCGTCGCGGCGACCGCGGCGTCGTCGAGCGACCGGTCGGCCAGCGCGTCGACCGAGACGCTGTACCACCGGCGCCCGGCCAGCGGGCAGTAGAAGAGCCGCTCGCCGTCGGCGGAGATGGCGATGCCGTCGGCGCCCATCCGCACCGGCGAGGTGCTGCCGTCCGGCGAGCGCTCGCAGAACTCCTGGCCCTCGACGACCATCCGCAGGTCGGGCGGGGTGACCGCCTTGGTCGACGGGTGCTCGTGCAGCCGCCGCCAGGGCTCGCCGCTCGCCAGGTCCACCACGATGACGCCGTTGGGCCCTTGGTCGGACGAGTCGGTGATGAACGCCGTCCCGGCCTCACCGCGACGCAGGTCGAACCGGACGTCGTTGAGGTAGGTCGTCGGCAGCGCCACGTCGGTCGGGAAGAGGATCGTCCGCACCACGGTGTCGGTGGTCAGGTCGACGCAGACGAGTTTCGGGCCGCCGTGCTCGGTGGGCTGGAACATCGGCGACCCGGTGTCCAGGACCCACAGCCGGTCGGCCGGGTCGACCACGACGCTCTGGACCGACACGAACCGCTCGGGGTCGGCGTCGCTCACGTTGTCGTTCTGCTGCTGGCTCGGGTACGCCACCACCTCGCCGTCCCGGAGCTCCCCCACCGTGAACCCGACGTCGTCGCCCCACTTCGGGTAGCAGACGAACACCCGGCCGGTGTGCGAGACGGTCACGCCGGTGGGCATCGCCCCGTCGAAGAGGTGGACGACCTCGAGCTCGCCGAGCGTCTCATCGGTGGCGATCCGGTCGGCGGTCACGCGCCGGTCCCGGCGAAGGCACGGGTGAGGTGCGCCGCTGCCTCCTGCTGGGCCTGCTCCGCCTCGTCGAGGACGGCGGCGGCGCCGAAGAACTCGTGCATGACACCGACGTGGTGACGGTGCATCGTCGGGACGCCGGCGGCCTCGAGCCTCCGGGCGAACTCCTGGCCCTGGCTGCGGAGGACGTCGCGCTCGTCGGTGATGACGAGCGTGGGCGGCATCAGCGTCAGCTGGTCCGGGGTCCAGCCCAGCAGGTCGACGCGGGGGTCGGTGGCGGCCTCGGGCACACCCTGGAAGGCGTGCATCGCCATCCACGACAGCAGCGGCAGGTTCAGCGGCCGGGCGTCGGCGGCGTCGGTCATCGACTCGCCGTACTGCTCGGCCGTGGTGAGCGGGTAGACGGCGATCACTGCGCTCGGCACCGGCTCCCCGGCCTGCGCCAGCTGCAGCGTGGTGGCCAGGGCCATGGTCCCGCCGACGGACTCCCCGCCGATCGCGATCCGGGCGGGGTCACCGCCGAGCTCGGCGGCGTGCTGCACGGTCCACCGGTAGGCGGCCAGGACATCGTCGTGCGACGCCGGGAAGACCGCCTCCGGAGCCCGGCGGGGGTCGGGGCTGACGACGATCGCGCCGGTCTTGGTGCACACGCCCCTGCAGGAGGCGTCGTAGGTGTCGATGTCGAACAGCACCCAGCCGCCGCCGTGGACCCACACGACGACCGGCAGCGGGCCGGACCCGGCGTCGGCGGGTTTGTAGACCCGCAGCCGCATCTGCCCAGCGGCCGCGTCCGGGACGGTGAGGTCCTCGACGGAGCCCACGGGCTCGGGGCCCTCGATGCCGCGGTCCGCCATGACTCTCTTCACGGCGTCGTCGGGGCCGGGCTGCCTGCGGGCCTCGTCGGGCTCGAGGATCTCGAACGGCAACGGCCCGAGCGAGGAGTGCGCGTCGACGATCGCCTGCGCCTGCGGGTTCAGCAGGCCCGACGGGTCGGTGCCCAGCTCCTGCTCCCTGCCCGACAGCAGGTCGCGGACCACGTCCAGCGGCTTGGCCAGCATGCCGGCGAGCCGCTCGGCGACGCCCTCTTCCGGGGCGTGTGGGTGCGGCCGCGTCGGCGCCTGCCGCTTGGCGGCGAGGAACTGCCCGCCGAGCTCGGCCATCCGCTCCGCCCCGGCCTTGGACCGGAACTCCGGCAGCTCCTCGTCCTCCTCGTCGTGGACGTGGTGGCGGGTGACCTCGATCAGCTCCGTCAGCGCCTGCTCGAACTCCGGCTCACCCGGCTCGGTGCGGTCGAGGACGACGAGGTGCTCCTTGATCTCCTGGTGCTCGTGCTCGGCGTCGTCGTGCTCGTCGGTCATGCCGACCTCGGGCCAGATCGGGTAGAGGACCACCTCCTCGGCGAAGGCGTGCAGCGCCAGCTCGAAGGAGATCTGGTCGACCAGGACCCGCCGGTTGCCGCGGCCGGCCTCGAGGTGCTGGAACTGCCGCTCGACGACGGCGTGGTCATCGGCGATCAGGTGGTCGATGTCGCCGGGTTGGGTCGGGTACTGCAGGGCCACGAGGCCTCCACTGTTCGGTTGCGCACGATCAGTTGTGCAGGTCATCACCCGTGTCCCCCGTTCCCACGCCCCGAACGAGGTCAGAGCTGCGGACGGACGCCCGCCTCCCGGGCCAGCGCGGCGGAGGTCACCGGGCCCTGCCCCGCCACGGCGGCGCGGCCGGCGCCGCGGCGGCCCAGGGGCAGGACGGTGCGGCCCTCACTCCCCTCCAGTTCCAGCGCCAGCGCCGCGTACAGCGCCAGTACCCCGAGCGCGAGACCGACCCACCCGGCGGCCGTCTGCCAGGCCGCTGACCCGGTCAGGTGGGCGGCACCGGTGACGGCGAACCGGATGCCGGCCAGGCACATGACCGCGGCGGGGACGAGCTTGCTCGCCGCGGCAGCGGCGGCCGGCACCTGCATGGTCACCCCGGCGGTCACCAGCAGGACGCCGAGGCCCGCGCTGGTGGCACCCGGGGGTGAGGTGAGTGTGGTGAGGGCGACGACGGCCCACGTGCCGGTCAGCACGCCCATCCCGGTGGCCGCCACCGGGTCGCGCGCGAGGAACCCGACGACCGCCGCGGTGAGTTGTAGGGGCACCGTCGCCGCCAGGGCGGTCAACCCGGCGACGCGCCCCTGGTCGGGCGGGACCCAGCCCAGCTGGACCGCCGCGAAGACGACGGTGGCCAGGGTCAGGGCCAGGAAACCCAGCGGGAGCGGGGTCGCGACCGGGCGCAGGACCACGCGGGTGGCGGGCTCCGCCATCAGCTGACCAGGGCCTGGGTCGCGGACTCCTTGAGCTTGGCGTTGGCCCAGCGCATCTGCCGCAGCGTGTCGGGGTGGCACCGCCGCGCCAGCTCGAACAGCTCCCGCTGCCGCGCCCCCTGGGAAGCCTGGGCCAGCAGCTCCCAGTCCAGCGACACCCCGGCGGCCTCCCGGTGCACGTGCCGCAGGTCGGCGAGCAGCAGCAGGCCCGGCTCGGGCCGGCGGCCGAACAGGTCCGAGGCCGCCTGCTGGACCCGCTCGAGGATGCCGGGCTCCCCCCGGGGTTCCGGATCCAGGTCCAGGCCGTGGTCGCTGCCGATCCGGGCCAGCTCGGTGACGTGCCGCTGCGACCAGCCGGCGATGTCGCGGGCGACGTAGAAGACCTCGTGGTCGGCCTTGTGCCGGTCCGAGATCGCGAGCAGGACCCGTGCCAGGTGGTTCTCCGACCGGTGCAGCTCCTCGATCGCCAGGTGCAGCTTCACCGCGCACCTCCCTCGACCAGCTCCTCGACGGCCTCGGCATCCGAGCCGCCGCGGGTGGCCGGCACCCCTCTCGCCACCGGCCGGGAGCCGGTGGTGGTGGGCGCGGGGGCGGGGCCGGTGGCCTCGGCGAGCCGGGTGACCGCGGCGGCGGCGGTCTTGAAGACCGGCTGCTTGGAGCAGGCGTCCCAGTCGGTGAGGGTGAGCTCGTTGGCCGCGCGCCCGCCCTCCCCCGAGGGCTCGGAGCCTCCTGGTTCGTCCCAGTAGCCGTAGTGGAACGGCAGGAACACCACACCCGGCCGGATGCCGCTGATCCGCAGCCGGCCCTGCACCCGGCCCCGGGGCGTGGCGACCTCGAGCAGGTCGCCCTCGCCCCACCCGCGGTCGGCCGCGTCGGAGGCGGCCATCTCGACCCAGACCTCGGGGGCGGCGGCCTGCAGCTGTGGCGCGCGGCCGGTCTTGGTGCGGGTGTGGAAGTGGTAGAGGGTCCGGCCGGTGATCAGCTGGAACGGGAACTGCTCGCTGGGCAGCTCGTGGGGCGGCAGGTACTCGGCGGCCTTGAGGACCGCCTTGCCGGTGGGGTTCAGCGCCCGGTACTCGGTCTCGTCCAGCGGCGCGCCGGTGACCAGGTCGCGGCCGTAGCTCTCGCAGTAGGACGGCTCGGCCCAGAACTGCCCGTCGACGTAGATGCGCTCGGTGCCGTCGGGGTGCTCGTCGGTGCACGGCCACTGGATGCCGCTGCCGCCGCGCAGCTTGTCGTAGGACAGGCCGGTGTAGTCGCACGGCCGCCCGCGGCTGCACTCCTTCCAGCCCTCGAACGCGCCCTCCGGGTCGGTCCACTTGACCAGCGGGGCGCCGTCCTTGTCCTCCAGGCCGAGGCGGTGGGCGAAGTCGATGAGGATGTCCAGGTCCGGGCGGGCCTCGCCGGGCGGGTCGACGGCCTTCTCCGACAGGTGCACGGTGCGGTCGACGTTGGTGAAGGTGCCGGTCTTCTCGCCCCACGTGGCCGCGGGCAGGACGACGTCGGCCAGCTGCGCGGTCTCGGACAGGAAGATGTCCTGGACGACGAGGAACAGCCGGTCCTGGCTCAGCAGCTCGCGCACCCGCCGCAGCTCCGGCAGGGAGACCGCGGGATTGGTGCAGGTGACGTAGAAGAACCGGATCGAGCCCTCCTCGATGTAGCGCAGCTGCTGCATGATGTGGGTGGGCGGTGAGTAGTGCGGGATGTCCATCGGGTCGACGTTCCACACCCGCGCCAGGTCGGCCACGTGCGCCTCGTTGCTCCAGTTGCGGAACGCCGGGAGGTCGCCGTCGGCGCCGGCCTCCCGGGTGTTCTGCGCGGTGGGCTGGCCGTTCATCTGCAACAGGCCGCAGCCGGGGCGGCCGAGCATGCCGCGCACGATGTGCACGTTGTTCACCTGGACGGCGGCCGCGGTGGCCTGGTGGGACTGGTAGAAGCCCTGCAGCACGGTGGACACCAGCCGCTGCGCGGTGCCGATGAGCCGCGCGGCCTCGCGGATCTGCGCCACCGGGACGTCGCACACCTCGGCGGCCACCTCGGGCGGGTAGTCCTCCACCCGCTTCTCGAGCTCCTCGAAGCCGACGGCGTGCGCCGCCACGTAGCCGGAGTCGACCCAACCGTTGGCGACGATCTCGTGCAGCAGCGCGTTCATGAGCATCACGTTCGTGCCCGGCCGTGGCGCGAGGTGGACCGTGGCCACCCGGGCGACCGGGGTCTCGCGTGGGTCGACGCAGACGATCGCCGGCGGGTTCGGGCCGGCCAGCCGGTCCAGGACGCGGGTCCACAGCACCGTCTGGGTCTCGGCCATGTTGTGCCCGTACAGGCAGATGACGTCGGCGGAGTCGAGGTCGGTGTAGGACCCCGGCTGCCCGTCGGAGGCGAACGACTCCTTGAGCGCGGCCGCCGCGGTGGCCGTGCACAGCCGGGTGTTGCCGTCGACGTGGTTGGTGCCGATGCCGCCGTGGGCGATCAGCCCCAGCGTGTAGTACTCCTCCAGGAACAGCTGCCCGGTCGTGTAGAAGGCGATCGAGCTGGGGCCGCGCTCGTCGAGCAGCTCGCGGCAGCGGCCGGCGACGGCGTCCATCGCGGTGTCCCAGTCGCACTCCACCAGATCGCCGTCCCGCCGGACCAGGGGACGGGTGAGTCGGTCCGGTGAGTTGTTGGCCTGCCAGCCGAACAGGTCCTTCGGGCCCAGCCGACCGTGGTTGACCCGGTCCACCGCCCGGCCCCGGACGCCGACGATCCGGCCGTCCTTGACCGCCATGTCGTAGGCGTCCCCGTTGGAGTGCAGGATCGACGCAGTCTGGACCCAGCGGTCCACGTCGTCCTCGGTCAGCCCATCGGCCAGATAGGAGTCCACCCGCGTCGGCCAGGTCTCCCCCGGCCCGTACGGTGTGCGACTCCCCCACGGCTCGGCGATCCGGTCGGTGCGCGGCATGGCCGGTGCCCTACCCGAGGAGGCCGCCGCTCCCACCTGGGCAGATGACGGCTCGATGACGTCATGCGTCCCGGCGGGCGTCCGGGGTACCGACACGTGCACGGACCGAGCACGACGAGAGGACAGCCATGACCGTTGCCGGACAGATGCTCGAGACGTACCCGAAGGACCTCGGCGGGGTCGACCGGGAGAAGCTGCGCGCCTGCATCGAGGCCTGCGTCGAGTGCGCGCAGGCGTGCACGGCGTGCGCCGACGCCTGCCTGAGCGAGGACTCGGTCGCCGAGCTCACGAAGTGCATCCGCACCAACGCCGACTGCGCCGACGTGTGCGACGCCACCGGCCGGGTGCTCTCGCGGCACACCGGCTACGACGCGAACCTCACCCGCGCGGTGCTGGAGGCCTGTGCCGCCGCCTGCAAGGCGTGCGGTGACGAGTGCGCGCGCCACGCGGAGATGCACGAGCACTGCCGCGTCTGCGCGGAGTCCTGCCGCCGCTGCGAGCAGGCCTGCCGCGACCTGGTCGGCTCCCTCGGGTGACCTACCCCCGGGGGCGGGGACGGTCGTCCCCG
>NZ_JBJGYR010000014.1:0-151560 GCF_054050095.1 Geodermatophilus sp. SYSU D01105 | reverse complement strand
TCGAGTTCGACATCACCCAGGGTCAGAAGGGCCCGCAGGCGGAGAACGTCCGCGCGGTCTGAGCACCGGGAGCGGGGGGGCGGCGGGGGTCGGCGGGGGCCCCCCCCCGCGCCCGGCCCGGCCCCCCCCCCCGCCGCCCCCCCCCCGGGCGGGCGCCGCCGGGGGCCGCCCCCCCCACGGTGGTGGGTCCCCGGCGGTCGCCCCGGCGAGCTCCGCGCGCCGGGGCGACCGAGGAGTTCAGCGCGCCGCGGCGTGCTCGGCGAAGGCGGCGTCGAGGACGTCGAGCGCCTCGGTCAGCAGCTCCTGGCCGATCACCAGCGGCGGCAGGAAACGCAGCACGTTGCCGAAGGTGCCGGCGGTCAGCACGATGACGCCCTGCGCGTGGCAGGCCTTGGCGATCCGGCCGGTCAGCTCCGCGTCGGGCTCGGTGGTGCCGGGGCGGACGATCTCGACGGCGAGCATGGCGCCGCGGCCGCGCACGTCGCCGATCGCGCCGGTGCGCTCCTGCAGGGCCCGCAGCCGCGGCAGCATGGTCGCCTCGATGGCGCGGGCGGCGCCGGCGAGCTCCTGCTCCCGCATGGTGGCGATGGTGGCCAGCGCGGCGGCGCAGGCGATCGGGTTGCCGCCGTAGGTGCCGCCCAGGCCCCCGGTGTGGACGGCGTCCATGAGCTCGGCACGGCCGGTGACCGCCGACAGCGGCAGCCCGTCGGCGATGCCCTTGGCCGTGGTGACCAGGTCCGGGACGACGCCCTCGGCCTCGCAGGCGAACCAGTCACCGGTGCGGCAGAAGCCGGTCTGGATCTCGTCGGCGACGAAGAGGGCGCCCGACCGGCGGCACCAGTCGGCGATGGCGGGCAGGAAGCCCTCGGCCGGGACGACGAAACCGCCCTCGCCCTGGATCGGCTCGATCAGCACCGCGGCGACGTTGGCCGCGCCGACCTGGGACTCGATGATCGAGATGGCCCGCGCCGCGGCCTGCGCCCCGGTGGTCCCCGGCTCGTCGCGGAACGGGTAGGACATCGGCACCCGGTGGATGTCCGCGGCGAACGGGCCGAACCCGTGCTTGTAGGGCATGTTCTTGGCCGTCAGCGCCATCGTGAGGTTGGTGCGGCCGTGGTAGGCGTGGTCGAAGACGACGACGGCGGAGCGGCCGGTGGCGTGCCGGGCGACCTTGATCGCGTTCTCCACCGCCTCGGCGCCGGAGTTGAACAGCGCCGACTTCTTGGCGTGGTCCCCCGGGGTGATCCGGGCCAGCTCCTCGCAGACCGCGATGTAGCCCTCATAGGGCGCCACCATGAAGCAGGTGTGGGTGAAGGCGGCCACCTGCTCCTGCACCGCCGCCACCACCGCCGGCGCGGAGTTGCCGACGTTGGTGACCGCGATGCCCGAGCTGAGGTCGATCAGCGAGTTGCCGTCGACGTCGACCACGACGCCGCCGCCCGCGCGCTCGACGTAGACCGGCAGGGTGCTGCCCACGGCGGACGAGACGGCGGCTGCCCGGCGGGCGCCCAGTTCCCGCGACCGGGGGCCGGGGATCTCGGTGACCAGGCGGCGTTCCTGGGGCACGGGCCCGGTCGCGGTGAGCTCGTCGGTCGTCGCGTGCAGGGTCATCGCGTCTCCTCCAGGCCGGCCGCCCCCGACGGGCGAGCACCCGGCGTCCAGCGTGGGCCTCGTGGCGCCCCGTCGGTACTGTCCGGTGTGGCGTCCCGAGGACGCCCTGGTGTCCATTCCGTCGGAGGTCCCCCGTGCCGGTCACCGTCGCGACGCTGCTGGCCACCCGGTCCCTGGAGCTGACGCTGCACACCCGGGCCGCCGCGGTCGACCGCCCCGTCTCCTGGGTGCACGTCAGCGAGCTGGTCGACCCCACCCCGTTCCTCGAGGGCGGCGAGCTGGTGCTCAGCACGGGCCTGGCCCTCCCGCCCGGCGGGTCGGGGATCGCCGACTACGTGCGCCGGCTGGCCGAGACGGGGGTCGTGGCCCTGGGTCTGGGCACCGGCCTGTCCCACCCCCGCGTGCCCGACGAGCTCGTGACCGCGGCCGACGCGCACGGGCTGGCCGTGCTGGAGGTGCCCCGGCAGACGCCGTTCATCGCGCTGTCGCGGGCGGTCTCCAGTGCGCTCGCGGCGGAGGAGTACGCGGCGGTCGCGCGGGCCTCGGCGGTCCAGCAGGACCTCACCCGCGCCGCGGTCGCCCCCGGCGCGCCGGCCACCGTGGTCGACCGGCTCGCCCGGCACCTGGGCGGGTGGGCGCTGCTGCTCGACGCCGTCGGGACGCCCCTGGAGGCGGCTCCGCCTGGAGCGCTGGCCCGCGCGGGGGACCTCGCCGGGCCGATCGACCGGCTGCGCGGCGCCCGTCCCCCGGCCGGTGCGGCGCTCACCCACCCCGACGAGACGGTGCTGCTCCAGTCGCTGGGCACCGGCAGCCGCACCCGCGGGTTCCTGGCGGTCGGGCGCCCGGGACCGTTCCCCGCCGCCGACCGGCACGTGGTGAACGCCGCGGCGCTGCTGCTCACGCTGCGGCTGGAGCAGTCGCGGGCACTGGACAGCGCCACCGCGGCGCTGCGGGCCGCGCTGCTGCGGCTGCTGCTCGCGGGGGAGGAGGCCGCCGTGGCCCCGGTGGTCGCCGCGCTCGGCGACCGGCTGCCGACCGGGCCGGTGCGTCCGCTCGCCGTCCTCGGCAGCGCCGAGCAGCGGGCCGCCGCCGTCGACGTGGCCGCCGACGCCGCGGCGCAGGTCCGGGAGCCGGTGTTCTCGGCGGAGCTGGACGACGCGCTGGTCGTCCTGGTCGCCGCCGAGGGACCGCTGGACCGCCGGCTCGCCGTCCTCCCCGAGCGGGTGCCGGGCGCGGTCGTCGGCACGGCACCGCCGGTCCCGTGGGGCCGGCTGGCCGAGGGCGTGCGGCAGGCCCGGCAGGCCGCCGAGCACGGCCGGGTCACCGGCCGGCCGGTCACCGCCTTCGCCGACCTCGCCGGCGCGGGCCTGGCCGCCCTGCTCGACGCCGGGGCCACCGCCGCGTTCGCCGAGGCGGCGCTCGCCCCGCTGGTCGCCGCCGACCGCGCCGGCGCCGGGGACCTCGTCGAGTCGCTGCGGGTGTGGCTGGCCGCGCACGGTCAGTGGGAGCCCGCGGCCGCGCGCCTCGGCGTCCACCGGCACACCCTGCGCAAGCGCATCCACCGGGTCGCCGAGCTGCTCGGCCGCGACCTGGACTCACCCGGCGTCCGGGCCGAGCTCTGGCTCGCGCTGCACCCGCCCACCGCGGTGGAGTGAGAGGGGCGCACGGACCGCGCCCTCCCACTCCACCCCGGGTGGGGCTCAGGCGAACGCGGGCATGACCTCGTCGTGGATCAGCTGCAGCTGCTCCTCGACCGTCGCCACGCCGGGCAGCTCGCGCCCGGTGAAGGTCTTGACGATCGAGGCGTCGGTGATCGCGGCGATGAGGTGGTTGACCCCGGTCGGCTCGATCTCCTTGATCTTCGCCGTCACCTCCTCGGGGGTGCCCGCGAACGACAGCTTGTCCGCGATCTCCGGGGTGGTCAGCTCGATGCCCCGGGCCAGGTCGCCCGCGCCGATGGCGTCGATGATCGGCTTCAGCTGCGCCGCCTCGATGCCGTGCCGCTCCAGCTGCTCGGCGGGCATGGAGGAGGCGTAGATGCCGACCATGCTGCGCGCGGCGTCCTTCGCGGCCGCGGAGTCCCGGCCCACCGCGACCACCACCCAGGCGCCGAAGTCCAGCGTCGTCCAGTCCTTGCCGGCCCGCTCGGCGCCGATCCGCAGGTTCTCGGCGGCGTACTCGTAGGCCTCGCGGCTGTAGCTGAGCGCGTGGTGGCAGCCGTCGGAGTGCTCGGCGGCGGCCTGGAACGACTTCGGCCCGCGCATCGCGCCCATCTTGACCGGCAGGTGCGCCTGCACCGGCCGGGCGAAGGTGAACAGCCCGTCGTACCGGAAGAACTCGCCGTCGAAGGTGATCGCCCCGTCGTCGAGCAGGGTGCGGACGACGTGCACCGCCTCGACCACCCGCGACAGCGGCCTGGTCTTCGTCCAGTCCATCTTGTACTGCGCCAGCAGGCCGAAGTTGCCGCTGGAGAGCACCACCTCGGCCCGGCCCCCGGTCAGCTCGTCCAGCGTCGCCGCCGCCTGGGCGATCAGCGTGGGCTCGCGCAGGGTCACCGGCGAGACGCTGGGCCCCATCCGGATCCGCGAGGTCCGGGCGGCCGCGGCGGCGAAGAGCAGCCACAGGTCCTTGTGCCAGGTCTCGTCGGCCGAGTACACGGCGTGGAAGCCGAGCTCGTCGGCGAGCGTGATCGCCCGCAGCGACTCCTCCAGGGAGTAGTCGGGCAGCATCGCGTAGCTGAACCTCATCGGATCTCCTCACTCACCGGGACACCGGCGTCCCGCCGGATCTGCTGGAGCTGCCGGGCGACCTCGCGGGCGTCGCCCTCGGGGATGTGCGCAGAGTGCCGGTCCGGCCGCGCCAGGAACAGGTAGAGCAGGCCGGTGCCCGCGACGATGACCAGGCCGATCGCCACGATCCAGCGGTCGAGGAAGGTCTCGGTGCCGGGTGCCGGCTTGACCAGCAGGACGATCGCGAAGACGCCGTAGGCCAGCGCCAGCACGTTGACCACCAGCCCGGCGCCGCCCAGGTTCCACAGCCCGGCCGGGCGCCAGCCCATCAACCGCTGGCGCAGCGCGGCGAGCACGACCGCCTGGAAGGCGATGTAGATGCCCAGGACGGCGAAGGCGGTGACGCGGGCCAGGGAGTCCGGCTGCCAGAAGACGAACAGGCAGATCAGCGCCGGGACCACGCAGACGACGAGCAGCGCGTTGGTGGGCACGGCGTGCCGCTCCGAGACGTGCGAGAGCCAGCCGCTGGCCGGGAGCATCCGGTCGCGGGCGAAGGCGTAGAGCAGCCGGCTGCCGGCGGCCTGCAGCGAGAGCACGCAGGAGATGAACGCGACCACCGTGACGACGAGGAACACCTTGGACCCGGCCGTGCCGAGCGTGCTCTCGAGGATGGTCGGGATGGGGTCGGTGTCCTCCCCGGCCATGATCGCCTGGAGCTGGGCGTCGGGGGCGGCCAGCACGTAGCCGGCGTAGGACAGGAAGCCCGAGACCCCGCCGACCAGGATGGTCAGGATCATCGCCCTGGGGATCCGCCGGGTCGGGTCGGCGACCTCCTCGGCCACGTCGCCGCACGCCTCGAAGCCGTAGAAGAGGAACAGGCCGGACAGCGCCGCGGCGAGGAAGGTGCCCGCGTACCCGCTGCCCCCGCCCGCGCCGAGGGTGTCGAAGAAGATCGAGAACGGCTGCTCGCGGCGGAACAGCAGCAGGAACAGGCCCAGCGCGATGACGCCGACCAGCTCGGCGGCCAGGCCGATCTTGGCGATGCGGGCCAGCGTGCGGGTCCCGCTGTAGTTGATGACGAAGGCGAGGACCAGCAGCCCGACGGCGGTGGCCAGCGCCACGCCGGGGGTGGCGTCGATGCTGAAGAGGGCCGCGACGAACCCGCCGCCGAACTCGGCCACCGAGGTGACGGTGACGATGATCGCCCAGATGTAGACCCACGAGACGATCCATGCGTAGCGCCGGTTCCACAGCCGCCGGGTCCACGGGTAGATGCCGCCGGCCAGCGGGTACTGCGAGACGACCTCGCCGAAGACCAGCGACACCAGCAGCTGACCGACGCCGACGATGACGATCCACCAGATCGCCGGCGGGCCGCCGATGGAGAGGCTGTAGGCGAACAGCGAGTACACGCCCACCAGCGGCGAGAGGTACGTGAACCCGAGGGCCATGTTGGCCCACAGGCCCATGCTGCGGTGGAACTCGCCGGTGTAGCCCAGCGCGGCGAGCTGGGCGTCGTCGGTGGTCTGGCCACCGGGTGGTGCGGGTGGTGTCACCGGGTCTCCTCGGCTCGGTGGCGCGGCAACCCCGACGGCGTCGGTGTGCCCCAGGCCACAAGGTCGGCCGAAAACCTATAGAGGCAGAGTTCAGAGGACAAGACACGATCGGTTGCGTTCGCGTTCCGCTCGCGTTGCCCGCTCAGGCGGTGAGCAGGCTCCGGTCGTCCACCGGCACCAGCCGCCACGGGACGCCGGGCACGTCCGCCACCGGCCCGGCGGTCAGCGCCGCCCGCGGCACGAGCCCGCCGACCAGCCAGCGCGGCGACGTGGAGAGGACCACCCGGTCCTCCTCGGTGACCAGGACGAAGGGTGCCGCCGCCGGGCCGACCGCGCGCAGCAGGTGGGTCTCGAACCGGCGCACCGAGACGTCGGCCCCGGCCACACCGACGAACTCGCCGTCGACCACGACCGGCTCGGTCAGCGTGAGCACGTACCGGCCGGTGCCGTGGACGTCGACGTAGGGCCCGACCACGTGTCGCCGCCCGGTGCGCCGGGGGACGTCGAACCACTCGGTGGCCGTGTAGTCGTAGTAGCCGACACTGGTCGGCCGCAGGTCCGGCTCGAGCGTGCGCAGCCGGCCGTCCTCGGGGTCGGACTGCCACCACTCCAGGCGCAGCGGCAGCCCGCGGTCCGGCCGCGGCGCGACGACCAGGCCCAGCCCCACGGCCAGCTGCCCGGGCCGCAGCAGCAGGTCGCGGACGTCGTCGCCGAGCACCGGCCGGCCGGCGCGCAGGCCACCGCCCGCCGCCGGGCGCAGGGCCGCCGCGTGCACCTGCCCGACCGTGGCGAAGACCTGCTCGACGACCTCGGTCACGGCCGCCGTCACGCGGGCGACCTCGCCGGCGGGGCTCACGACACCTCCCGCCGGGGGGCCACGCCGCCGCCCTGGACCGCGCGCAGGCGCAGCTCGATCGACCAGAGGGTGCGGGTCTCGATGTGCCCCTCGGTGAGCGCCCGGGCGGTGGCCGCGTCGCGGGCGGCGATGGCGTCGACCACGGCCCGGTGGCTGGCGACGATGACGCCGAGCAGCTCGGGCGCGTGCGCCGGCGGCCAGGGCAGCTGGCCGAGCTCGAGGTGCAGGTCCATCTCCTGCATGGTCAGCCGCACCGACTGGGCACAGGCCGCCAGCTCGATGTAGAACCGCCCCTCGGTGCGCCGCTGACCGGTGACCGAGTCGGCGTGCGCGAGCCGGTCGACGATGTCGCGCAGCCGCGCGATCTCGGTGCGCGACGCCCGGGTCGCCGCGAGGCGGGCGGCCGCCGCCGCCACCGCGCCGTGCACGTCCCCGAGCTCCCGCAGGTCGGTGGTGCCGAGCTCGGCCAGCCGCGCGTCGGCCAGCTCCCCGAGCACGTCGTCGCGCGCCCGCACGAAGCTGCCACCCCCGCGGCCCCGCCGCGTCTCCACCAGGCCGAGCTTGCGCAGCTCGGCCAGCGCCTCCCGCAGGGTCATCGTGGAGACCTTCAGCATGGTGGCCAGGTCGGCCTCGGTCGGCAGCTGCTCGCCGTCGCCCAGCAGGCCGAGGGCGATGGCGCTGCCCACCCGCCGGACGACGGCCTCGCTGCGCAGCGCGCCGTCGTCGAGCGGGGCGAAGACGGCGCGCCGCGCGTCACCGCTGAGCAGTTGCACGCTCGCCTCCTGGAGCCGGGATGCGATGGAGTGTTACACCCCGGAAGCCGAGGCTTAACCGTTGAATCCATAGGTTTTCCTGGTTAGCGTGACGTCCGCCCACCCCGCCCTGTGACGAGGAGCACGCAGTGACCCAGGTCCACCCCGAACGGGCGCCCGAGGAGACCCCTCGCGTCGACGCCCTGTCCGAACCGTTCACGCCGGGCGCCCCGTCCAACCCGCCGGAGCTGGCGGACTTCCCCGAGACCCTGGCCGGCCCGATCCCGCCGCCGCGGCAGGACCCGAAGACGGCCGCCTTCGTCGAGCAGTGGCGCAACACCTCGTACAACTGCTTCTCGTCGGGGCACAAGTTCTGCCGCGAGGTCTGCCCGGTCACCCAGGTCGAGCGCAACGAGTCGTGGACCCCGACGGCCTTCCACGCCAACGTCGTGGCCATGGAGCGCGGCGAGCTCGACATCGCCGACATCGCCGCCGACTACGTCAACTGCACCCAGTGCGGCGCCTGCGAGCTGCGCTGCCCGAACACCCTGTTCACCGGCGACTTCTACCGGTTCCGCACCCGGACGGTCGACGTCGTCAAGGCGGTCCGCTCGCTGGCCGTGGAGAGCGGCGTGCACCAGCCGAACTGGCAGATCTGGAACGAGCGCACCGACCTGCGCACCCACGAGCCGGTGCTCGGCGAGACGCCCGTGAGCCAGGACAAGGTCCGCGACTGGGCCGAGGGCCTCGACATCCCGATCGGCGGCGAGACGATCCTGTTCGTCGACTGCGAGGCCGCCTTCTACCGGACGTCGGTACCGCGGGCCGTGGCGCAGATGCTCCAGATGGCCGGCTACGAGTTCGGCCTCATGGGCGAGCAGTGGTGCTGCGGCGGTCCCGCCGCGGAGATGGGCTACGCCGAGCAGGCGCAGCGCTTCGCCCGCCACAACCTGGACAACTGGCGGGCGACCGGCACCAGGCGCGTGCTCGTCCTCGACCCGCACGACTACATCAGCTTCACCGAGGACTACCCGAAGTACTTCGGCGAGGAGTTCGACATCGAGGTCGTGCTCGTCATCGAGGTGCTGGCCCAGCTCCTCCGCGAGGGGAAGCTGACGCCGTCGGTGCCGGTGGACCGGGCCATCACGTACCACGACCCGTGCCGGCTCAACAAGCGCAAGGGCATCTGGGCCGAGCCGCGCGAGCTGCTGCGCGCCATCCCCGGTCTGCGCTTCGAGGACGTCGACCGGGTCACCCAGTGGTCCTACTGCTCCGGCGGGGGCGGCGGCCTGCCGATCGAGAAGCCCGAGCTGACCGCCAAGATCAGCGCCGCCCGCCTGGAGCGCGCCGCGGAGCTCGACGTCGACACCCTGGTCAGCGCCTGCCCGTGGTCGGAGCGCCCGCTGTCGGAGGCCGGCGACGCCGAGGACATCGACGTCGTCGACCTGCACGAGCTGTTCGCGCAGTCGCTCGGCATCACGGTCGGCGGCTCCCGCGGCGACGTCGGCGACCGCCGGCTGGCCCAGGAACGCACCGGCGTCCCCGGCCGGGCGCGCCGGGCCCACGGCAGCAGCCGCGGGGGCTGCGGAGGCGGCGGCTGCGGCGGCGGCTGCGGGAACGGTTCCGGCGGCTGCGGGTGCGGAGGGCACTGACCATGACGACCACCGACCCGACCCTGGGCACCGCGCCGTTCACCACCGAGCCGCTGAGCGAGGACCGGCTCAACCAGCTGGTCGCCGCGCTGCGGCCGGTCCTGGCCGACGACCAGGTCCTGCTGGCCAAGACCGACCGCTACAACCGCGCCCGCGTCCCTGCGCCGTTCCCGGTGCACCGCTGGTCCGAGCGGGTGCCCGACGTGGTGGTCCTGCCCACCTCCACCGAGCAGGTGGCGGCCGTGGTCCGCATCGCCAACGAGCTGCGGATCCCCGTCGTGCCCCGCGACGGCGGCACCGGCCTGACCGACGGCGCGGTGCCGCACCGCCGGGGCATCGTCGTCGACGTCAAGCGGATGAACCAGATCCACGAGCTGGACCTGGTCAACCGCACCGTCACGGTGGGCACCGGCATCAACATGCTCAAGCTCAACGAGCGGCTGGCCCAGCACGGGCTGTTCTACCCCGACGACCCGGCGTCCTACCCGTGCTCGCTGGTCGGCGGGCGGATCGGCACCAGCGGGTGGTCGCTGATCGGCTCCCGGTACGGGCACACCCGCGACCTGGTGCTCAGCTTCGACCACGTGCTGCCGACCGGCGAGGTGCTGCACGTCGGTGACGGCATCGGGCAGAAGATCAGCAAGAGCTCGAGCGGCTACCAGCTCAAGCACCTGTTCATGGGGCACCAGGGCACCCTGGGCATCGCCACGAAGGCCACGCTCAAGCTGTTCCCCAAGCCGGAGGCCGAGCTCTCCCCGTTCTGGGCGTTCGACAACTACGACGACGCGCACGCCTGCACCGGGGCGCTGGCCCGGGCCGGGGTGGCCACCTTCGCCGGCGCGGTGCTCTTCGACGAGCACAAGGTCGCCTACCTGCGCCGGGACGACGAGGCCTACATCCCCCAGCCCTCCGACGTCCGCGCCTTGGTCTGCTCGGTGATGTACGGCTACGAGGACGAGGTCCGGGCCGGCGGCAAGCGGCTGTTCCGGATCGCCAAGGAGCACGGTGCCCGCTACCTGGGCGACGAGATCTCCGAGGGCGACTGGGCGGCGCGGCACGACCGGTACGCCACCCCCCTGCACGGGCGCACCAAGGACGGCCAGGTCATCCCGATGTCCTGGCACTGCGAGGACGCGGCGGTGAACTTCTCCGCCGTCCCCGCGGTGAGCCGGGCGTGGCACGAGATCCTGGCCGACCTGCGCCGGAAGACCGACGTCTTCGACGACTGGGGGATGTTCGCCTACACCTCGGCCGCCACCGGGGTCGACTACCTGACCGAGATCGACGTCGGCATCTGGGAGCAGCGCCTCGACGACGCGGCCTGGGCCGCCTGGGTGCAGGCCAAGCGGGACATCGCCGCGGTCGCTCTCGCCCACGGCGGGTCGATGAGCGCCTGCCACGGCTCATGCCGCGAGGGCGAGGTGGACCTGCTGCCGCGCGAGCTGGGCCGGGGCTTCGACGTGATGCTCGAGGTCAAGCGGGCGCTGGACCCGAACAACGTCATGAACCCCGGCAAGTACCTGCTCGACCGGGCCTACGGGAGGGACACCACCGATGAGAACCGATGACCAGCCCGCAGGCCCCGCGGCGACCGCGCCCTACCGGTTCGCCGAGCAGCACACCCCGCCGGCGCCGCAGCGGGTGAGCGAGGTGGCGCAGACGACCTTCGAGCACGTCTACGAGGTCGACCCGCGCCTCATGCAGGAGCACGTGCTCCAGCAGGTGTTCCCCAACTGGGACACCCTGCGGATCATGCGCAGCCGGCACGACCACCTCGCGTGGATGCACCGGCACTTCGCCGAGAAGGTGGTCACCGGGTCGGAGATCCTGGCGGAGGTGGAGGCGGAGATGGGGAATCCGCAGCCGGCCGCCCCGGGCGCTGGACCGATCAGCGGCCCAGATGCAGGATGACGACGGGATCAGCAGGGATGACGGACGAGAGGGACCTGCCGTGAGCGAGAAGCCCGAGCTGCGCAACTTCGTCGGCGGGGAGCACGTCGACGCCACGGACGGCCGCCGGATGGACCTGGTCGACCCCGCCTCGGGCGAGGTGTTCGCCACGGCGCCGGTCTCCGGGGCCGAGGACGTCGACCGCGCCTACACCGCCGCGGCCACCGCCTTTGAGGGCTGGCGGGACGCGACGCCGTCGGAGCGGTCCCTGGCGCTGTTCCGGATCGCCGACGCCATCGAGGCGCACGCCGAGGAGCTGGTGGCGCTGGAGAGCCGCAACACCGGCAAGCCGATCGGGCTGACCGCGAGCGAGGAGATCCCGCCGATGGTCGACCAGATCCGCTTCTTCGCCGGTGCGGCGCGCAACCTCGAGGGCAAGGCGGCCGCGGAGTACATGGCCGGCCACACGTCCTGGATCCGCCGGGAGCCGGTCGGCGTCATCGGCCAGGTCACGCCGTGGAACTACCCGATGATGATGGCGGTCTGGAAGTTCGCCCCGGCGGTCGCCGCGGGCAACACCGTCGTCCTCAAGCCGTCCGACACCACGCCGGCGACCACGCTGCGGATGGCCGAGCTGGCCGCGGAGTTCCTCCCGCCGGGTGTGCTCAACGTGATCTGCGGGGACCGCGACACCGGCCGGGCGCTGGTCGAGCACCGCACCCCGCAGATGGTCTCCATCACGGGGTCGGTGCGGGCGGGCATGCAGGTCGCCGAGACCGCGGCGCGCGACGTCAAGCGGGTGCACCTGGAACTCGGCGGCAAGGCGCCCGTGGTCGTCTTCGACGACGCCGACCTCGAGGCGGCCGCCGAGGCGATCGCGGTGGCCGGATACTTCAACGCGGGGCAGGACTGCACCGCCGCCACCCGCGTGCTGGCCGGGCCGGGCATCCACGACGACTTCGTCGCCGCCCTCACCGAGCAGGCGAAGAACACGAGGACGACCTACGACAACGGCGCCGGCGACGAGGACGCGATGGTGCCGCCGGTCAACAACGCCAACCAGCTGGCCCACGTCACCGGGTTCCTCGACCGCGCGCCCGACCACGCCGAGGTCACCGCGGGCGGGCGGCGGCTCGGCGACCGGGGCTTCTTCGTCGAGCCGACCGTCGTCGCCGGGCTGCGCCAGGACGACGAGATGGTGCAGAACGAGATCTTCGGCCCCGTCATCACCGTCCAGCGGTTCAGCGCCGAGGACGAGGCGCTGGCCTGGGCCAACGGCGTCGAGTACGGGCTGGCCTCCAGCGTCTGGACCAAGGACTTCGGCCGGGCCATGCGGATGAGCAAGGCGCTGGACTTCGGCTGCGTCTGGATCAACACCCACATCCCGCTGGTCGCCGAGATGCCGCACGGCGGCTTCAAGCACTCCGGCTACGGCAAGGACCTGTCGATGTACGGGTTCGAGGACTACACCCGCATCAAGCACGTGATGGCCAACATCGAGTCCTGAGCACGACGAGGCCCCGCTCCCTCCGAGGGAGCGGGGCCTCGTCGCGTCCGGACGCGCCGGCCCGACGGCGCCCGCTACAGGGCGATGCCGGTGAGGACGAGGACCTTCTCCTCGGTGAGGTCCTCCATCGCCGCGTGCACGCCCTCGCGGCCGGTGCCGGAGTCCTTCACCCCGCCGTAGGGCATCTGGTCGGCCCGGAAGCTGGGGACGTCGCCGACGACCACGCCGCCGACCTCGAGCTCCTGCGCCGCGCGGAAGGCGACCTGCAGGTCCCGGGTGAAGACGCCGGCCTGCAACCCGAAGCGGCTGTCGTTGACCCGCGCGAACGCCTCGTCCAGCGAGTCCACGGCATCGAGGACGACGACCGGGCCGAACACCTCCTCGCAGGAGACCCTCGCGGTCGCGGGGACGCCGGTGAGCACGGTGGGCGCGTACGCCGCGCCGTCCCGCTCCCCGCCGGTGAGCAGCGTCGCGCCGGCGGCGACCGCCTCCTCCACCCAGCTCTCGACCCGCCGGGCGGCGGCCTCGTCGATCAGCGGGCCGACGTCGGTGGCGTCGTCGGTCGGGTCGCCGGTGACCAGCTTCGACACGGCCTCGACCACGCGCCCGGTGAGGGCGTCGGCCACGTCGCGGTGGGCGAACACCCGCTGTACCGAGATGCAGGACTGCCCCGCCTGGTACATGGCGAAGGTCGCGATCCGCGAGGCCGCCCACGCCAGGGACTCCTCGTCGCCCTGGTCCGGGCCGACGACGACCGCCGCGTTGCCGCCGAGCTCCAGGGTCACGTGCTTGCGCGGCGCCGACTCGCGGATCGACCAGCCGACCGGCACCGAGCCGGTGAAGGAGACGACGGGCAGCCGCGGGTCGACGACCAGCTCCGCGGCGACGTCGTTGGTCACCGGCAGCACCGACCAGGACCCGGCCGGCAGGTCGGTCTCGGCCAGGATCTCCCCGAGCAGCAGCGCGGTCAGCGGGGTCGCCGGGGCCGGCTTGAGCACGATGGGCGCGCCGACCGCGATCGCCGGGGCCACCTTGTGGGCCACCAGGTTGAGCGGGAAGTTGAACGGCGCGATGCCGAGCACCGGCCCGCGCGGCGCGCGCCGGACCAGGGCCAGCCGGCCGGTCGCGGCCGGGTCGGTGTCCAGGCGCTGCAGCGTGCCGGACCACCGGCGGGCCTCCTCGGCACCCCAGCGGAACGTCGAGACCGCGCGGGCGACCTCCAGGCGCGCCCACTTCAGCGGCTTGCCCGACTCGGCGGTGATGAGGGCGGCGACCTCCTCGCCCCGCTCGGCCAGCCGCCGGGACACGGTGTCGAGGGCGGCGGCGCGGACGTGCGCCGGCGTCGCCGCGCACGCCGCCCGGGCGTCGTGGGCCGCGGCGACCGCGGCCTCGACGTCCTCGGGACCGGCCAGGGTGGTGCGTCCGGCCACGGTGCCGTCGTGCGGCGAGGTGACCTCGAGGACGTCGGTGCCGGTGACGGGCCGGCCGGCGACCCAGTACGGGGTGGTGGTCATGCGTCCTCCTCGGGACGGGTGCGGGACTCGCGCTGAATCTGCGGGACGCCGCGCACCGCGAACCAGAGCCGATCTGTCCACCGGGGACACCGTGGAGCGCCGACCTGGCACGACGCCGGCCACCCCTCAGTGCGCGGCCCGCCTCCGCGTCGACGGGATGACCACCCACGCCGTGACCGCCGCGACCGCCAGCAGGACGGCGGCGGTCACCGCGGTGACCTGCATGGCCCAGGTGAACGACTCGCGGGCGACCGCCAGCACCGGCTCGGCCCCCGCCGCGCCCAGCACCTGGTCGGCGCAGGCCAGGGACTCCCGGACCGCTCCCCCGCCGGCGCCGGCGACGTCGTCCGGGAGGGCGCTGCGGTACAGCGCGGTCTGCAGCGAGCCCAGCAGCGCGACCCCCAGCGCGGCGCCCAGCTCGTAGGACGTCTCCGACAGCGCCGACGCGGTGCCCGCCCGGTGCGGCTGCACCGCGCCCACGGCGGCGTCGGTGCTCAGCGTGAACGCCACCCCGAAACCGCAGCCCAGGACGACGAGCGCGGCGGCCAGCCCGGCGTACCCGGGCAGGGACTCGGCCCCGGCCAGGCCGAGCATCCCGACGGCGGTGACGGCGAGGCCGAGGCCGATGGCCCGGCCCAGCCCCAGGCGGGAGACCAGCGGCCCGACCACGCCGACGACGGCCAGCGAGGCCAGCATCAGGGGCAGCTCCCGCAGCCCGGCCTCCAATGGCGTGGCGCCGCGCACGAGCTGCAGGTACTGGGAGAAGAAGAACAGCAGCCCGGTCAGCGCGAGCAGGGCGATCAGCTGGCTGGCGAGGGCGCCGGAGAAGGCCCGGTTGCCGAACAGCCCGACGTCGACCAGCGGGGCGGCGATGCGCCGCTGCCTGCGGACGAACACCACCGCGGCGACGACCCCCGCCAGCGCCGCGCCGGCCGCGGCGCCCGTGAGCCCGTGCCCGACGACCTCCTTGACCGCGTAGACCAGCCCCAGCACCGCGACGATCGACTGGACCGCGCCCAGCACGTCCAGCCGGCCCGACCGGGGCGCGCGGGACTCGGGCAGCAGCAGCCCGCCGGCGACCAGCAGCACGGCCACGACCGGCAGGTTGACCAGGAAGACCGAGCCCCACCAGAAGTGCTCGAGCAGCGCCCCGCCGACCAGCGGGCCGAGCACCGCCCCGCCGGACGCACCGGCACTCCACAGCGCGATGGCGCGGGTCCGCTGGCGCGGGTCGGGGAACAGGTTGCGGATCAGCGACAGCGTCGACGGCATCAGGGTCGCCCCCGCGGCTCCCTGTGCCGCGCGGGCCAGCACCAGGGTCGCGGGATCGGTCGCCAGCGCCGCGACGGCGGAGGCCAGCCCGAACGCGGCGGTGCCCAGCAGGAGCACCCGCTTGCGGCCGTAGCGGTCGGCCAGGCCGCCCATGAGCACCAGCAGGCCGGCCAGCGCGAAGCCGTAGACGTCGCCGATCCACAGCAGCTCGCCGGCGGTCGGCCGCAGGTCGGCGGTCAGGGCCGGGATGGCCAGCGCGAGCACCGTGCTGTCCACCGACAGGAGGACCACGGCCAGGATCAGCACGGCCAGCGCCGCCCACTCCCGCGGGCCGGCGCCACGCGGGTCCTCCGGGAGGGGCAGGAGGTCGTCGACGGGCCCGGCGGCGGTGCTCATGCGGCGTAGCATACCGACCAGACGGTTTGTTAGCGCGCGACCTAGGCTGCGGGCACGCGAGCGGAGGTGGGCAGTGGCGGGTTCGGTGCGGGATGCGGCGCGGACGCGCCGGGCGCTGCTCGACGCTGCCGCCCGCGCGGTCACCGTCCACGGGGCCGGCGTCAGCCTCGACGCGGTCGCCCGGGAGGCCGGCGTCTCCAAGGGCGGCCTGATGCACCACTTCCGGTCCAAGGACGAGCTGCTGACCGCCCTGGCCGACGACCTGTTCGAGCAGTTCGACCGGGCGGTGCAGGACCGGGTGGACCCCGACGACGCCGCGCCCGGGCGGCTCCTGCGCGCCTACGTCCGGGCGACCTTCGACGAGCTCGAGGGCGGCCAGGACGCCGTCGAGCAGACGACCCTGATGGCGACGCTGAGCTCCTTCCCCGAGCTCACCCGCCGGTCCCAGGAGCGCTACCGGCGCTGGAACCAGACGCTCACCGAGGACGGGGTGGACAGCCAGCGCGTCCTCGTCGTCCTGCGTGCCTGCGACGGCGTCTCCATCGCCCCGCTGTTCGAGGGACCGCTCGGCGCCGAGGAGCTCGCCCTCACCCGGGACCTCCTGCTCCGGCTCACCCGCGACCCGGGCCCGCTCGTCGACCCCCGCTGACCCGCCCGCGCCTCACGCGTCGGCGGCCGCGCCCCGGTGCACGACGGCGCCGTCGACGACGGTCAGCGCGATCGGCGCGTCGGCCAGCTCGTCGGGGTCGGCGCGCAGCGGGTCGACGGCGAAGGCGGTGAGGTCGGCCCGCATGCCGACGGCGACCCTGCCTGCGGCGGCGGACTCCCCCGCCGCGTCGGACGCCTGGCTCGTGTAGCCCTGCAGGGCCATCAGCGGGGTCAGCCCCTGGTGTGGCTGGACCGGTGGGACGTCGGGCTCCCCCGCCGGGCGGCGCAGCTGCGCGTCGGCCAGCACCCGCCGGGGGTCGAACGGTGCGACCGGCCAGTCCGAGCCGAGCACCAGCGGGACCCCGGCGTCGCGCAGGTCGCGGCAGCGCCAGGCTCGGTCGGCCCGCTCGGTCCCCAGCCGGGCCGACCAGTTGTCCGTCTGGTCGGCGCGGGTGAAGTGGGTGCAGTGGGTCGGCTGCATGCTGGCCACGACCCCCTGCTGCAGGAACCGGCCGATGAGCGCGCCCGGCAGCGTCTCGATGTGCTCGACACGGTGCGGCCCGGACGGCGACGCGCCGAGCCCCGCGAGCGCGTCGAGGACGTGCCGCACCGCGGCGTCGCCGATGGCGTGCGTCACCGTCGGCACACCCGCTGCGGCCAGCGCGCGCACGGCGGCGGTGTAGTCGGCCGGGTCGGGCCAGAAGCTCTCGGTCGACTCCCCCAGCGCGTCCGGGTGCTCGAGCCACGCCGTGCCGTTGTCGATCGTGCCGTCGACCATGAACTTGACCCCGCCGATCGACCAGCGCCGTCCACCCTGTCCCTGCAGGTCGACCAGTTCGGCCAGTCCGTCGGCGTCGACACCGGGCAGGCACCACGGGGCGAAGCGCAGCCGCAGCGGGAGGTCACCGGCGTCCTCGGCCGCGGCGACGACCGCACGGCTGTCGCCGAGCAGGTCCATGACGTGACCGCCGGTCAGCCCGGTCGCGGCCATGTCGGCGAGCAGTGCGCGCAGCTGGGCGGCGCGGACCGGGACGGGGTCCAGCGGGACGTGCGCGAGCACCAGCTCCATGGCCGCGCTCTCCAGCAGCAGCCCGGTCGGCCGCCCGTCGTCGTCGCAGACCACGCTCGAGCGCTGCGCGAACTGCCGGGGCCCGTCCACCCCGGCGATGCGCAGCGCCCGGTCGGTGGCCAGGGCCGAGTGCGCGTCGAACAGCCGGACGAACGCCGGGCGCCCGCCCACCGCCGCCTCCACCGGCGCGCTGGTGACCGGCCGGCCCGCGAAGAGGTTCGGGTCCAGCCCCCAGGCCTGCACCCACTCGTCGGGTCCGCGCCCCTCGGCCGCGGCGGCCAGCAGCCCGGAGACCTCGTCCAGCGACCGGGCCGAGGACAGGTCGACGTCCCCGGTCATCTGCAGGCCCATGACCGGGTGCAGGTGCCCGTCGGTCAGCCCGGGGGTCAGGACGGCGTCGCGCAGGTCCACGACCTCCGTGCGGGGACCGCGCCAGTCCCGCACGTCGGCTCGGGTGCCGGTGGCGACGACGACGCCTCCTGCGACGGCGACGGCCTGCACGGGGAGGGCGCCCTCGGTCAGGGTGTGCACGGTGTCGGCGCAGACGACCAGGTCCGCGGCGGTCATGCCGCACCCGCCGGGCTCGCGACGGCACCCGCCGGCTCGTCGGCGTCCTCACCCTCGCCGATGCGGGCGTAGGTCGCCGGGCGGCTGCGGCGCAGCCCCGCGGCGAGGCCCAGCCCGATCAGGAGTGTCAGCGGCACGATGCCGACGAGGACCGCGTTGACCCCGGTCGACGCCGCGGTGTTGAGCTCGATGTTGTCGACCGCGACGTAGAGGGCCACCGCCAGGAGCACGCTGCTCACGATGCCTGCGACGACCGTGCTCGGCCGGCTCGCCGCCGGGTTGCGCCGGACGAAGTAGACGACCGTCGCGACGGCGGTCAGGAACATCAGGAGGAAGATGCCGATCGCCCCGGGGGCGTTCACCCACAGCAGCAGGCGCGCGTACGGGTCGGCACCGGCCACGGCGAAGGCGAGCACGACGACCGCGGCGAGGATCGTCTGCGCGATCCCGGCGACGTACGGCGAGCGGAACCGTCGGTGGGTCGAGGCGAGCCGGGCCGGCAGGACGCCGTCCTCGGCGAGGGCGAGGGCGTACCGGTTGATGGCGTTGTGGAAGGCCAGCTGCGCGGCGTAGACGCTGGTGACGATCAGCGCGCTCATCAGCGTCGCGGCCCACGGACCGACGTAGGTGGCGATCGCGGTGAAGAACATGCCCACCGGGTCCTCGCCCGCCGCTGCCTGCGCCTGGTCGCTGCCGAAGGCCTGCACGACCGCCCACACGATGAAGCAGTACGTGAGGGCCATGCCGACGATCGCGACGTAGGTGGCCCGCGGGATCGTGCGCGCGGGGTCCCGCGCCTCCCGGCGGTAGATCGCCGTGGACTCGAACCCGATGAAGGCCGCGAAGGCGAAGCCGAGGGCCGCGCCCATCCCGGGGCTGAACACGGCGTCCGCGGTGAACGACGCGCCGTCCAGGCCGGAGGCGCCGCCCTGGACGACCACGGCGAAGGCGAGCAGCAGCAGGATCCCGGTCTCCAGGACCAGCAGCACCCCGAGCACCTTCGCCCCGACGTCGATGCCCGCCCACCCGACGACGAACACCAGGGCGATGGCGACCACGGCGATCACCGGCCACGGCACCGTGACGCCGAACAGGTCGGTCAGGGTGGCCTGCGTCTGCACCGCGAGCAGGCCGTACACCCCGATCTGGATGGCGTTGTACGACATGAGGGCCAGGAGTGCGGCGGCCAGGCCCCAGGCCCGGCCGAGTCCCTTGGCGATGTAGGCGTAGAAGGCCCCGGCACTGCCGACGTGCGTGGTCATGCGGGTGAACGCCACCGCGAAGACCGCCAACGTGAGGCCGGCGAACAGGTAGGCGACGGGCGCCCCGATCCCGCCGATGAGGATCGCCAGCGGCGCGATCCCGGCGAGGATCGTGAGCGGGGCCGCCGCGGCGACCACCATGAACACGATGCTGCCGGTGCCGAGGACACCCGGCTCGAGGTGCCGCTCCCCCGCGGAGGGCTCGGGAGCCAGGGAGTGATCGGGTCGTGCGGTCATCGGGGTCCTCTCCCGGCCCGGCGATCGGCTTATCCGAACGGCGTTCGGTTAGTGTGGGTGTGCCGCACCTCACGGTCAAGGCACCGGGCAGGATCCGCGGGTCAGCCCGCACCGCACATGGAGGTCCCGTGGTCCAGCGCCGCCGCCGACTCCTGGACGTCGAGTCGATCCTCGACGCCGCCCTGGCGCTGGTCGACGAGCACGGACGACTCACGATGAGCGAGCTCGCGGGCCGGCTGGGCTCGAGCGCGTCCTCGATCTACCACCACGTCTCCGGGCGCTCGGAGATCATCGAGCTGCTCCGCGAGCGCCTCGCCGCGCAGGTCCGGCTGCCGCCCCTGGACGCCACCGACTGGGCCACCCAGGTCACCGCGTGGATGCACTCCTACCGTCGCGGGCTGGCCGCGCACCCCACCCTCATCCCCCTGCTCATCGGCCAGACGATGACCTCCGGTGCGGCGCTGCGCGGCTACGACCGTGTCGCCACGCTGCTGGCCGCGGCGGGCTGCCCGCCGGAGGAGCTGATCCTCTGGGTCACGGTGCTCGACGCCTACGCCGTCGGGGCCGCTCTGGAGCTGGCCTCCCCGGCGGACGTCTGGCAGAGCGAGGGTGGCACCACGCCGGCCCTGGAGGCCGCGGTCTGGGCCGGCCCCCGCGGCGAGACGCGCGCCGACCGGGCCTTCGAACTCGGTCTCGACGCGCTGCTGGCGGGGATGCGACAGCGGTTCGGGCGGGCCGCGCCGCACTGAACCGCTGCCCGCGCGTCGCGCACCGTGCGCCCGGGGCCGCGCCGGCCCCTCGGGACCAAGGGCCCTGTGGGGACCGGTGGACGTCGGCCAGCATCCGCCTCATCCGGGGAGGCCGGCGCGAGCCCGCCGAGCGCCGGGGTGCGGGGCCTGGGAGGCACCATGCGACTGCTCCGAGCCGTGGTCGTCGCCGCCGTCGGCGTGGCGTCGGTGCTGTTCGCCCCGGAGGCCCCCGCGGCCGAGACCCGGGGCCAGGCGCAGTGCGAGCGCGTCTGGATCTGGTGGATCCCCTTCCCCTGCCAGCCGGACTGACTGACCGCGACCCGGGCCCGCACCCCCACGGTTTAGGGGTCCGTCGACCCCTCGGACGCGTCTGCCCGGCTCCGTCCCCGACACCGATGCTGCTCCCGAGCGGGCCGGGGGGCCCGGACGACATCGGGGGCGATGCGCGTGCAGCAGGACGACGCGAGCGCGGGCGGCTGCCCGTTCAGCGGAGCGGGCGCGGCCCGCGGGGTGGGACGGCGCGGCTTCCTCACCGGCGTGCTCGCCACGGCGGCGCTGCCGGCCGTCGGCGGGCTCGGGAGCACGGCGAGTGCGGCCGAGGACCCGGTCCCGACGACCGACCCCACCGCGCCGCCGCCGACCCCGGACGCACCCGCCGAGACCGCGGCGCACGCCGTCGGTGACCCGCGCGGCGCGGACATCGCCGTCCGGGTGGACCGGAAGGCGCAGGCGCGCTTCGGCCTCATGTTCCCCACCCTGCCGGCCTTCGCGCCCACCGACGGGCTGTTGAAGTGGCTGGCCGCGAGCATGAACGACGGACTCGCTCCGCTGTCCGACGTCCGGGACAGCGACCCGGCCGCCGACAACCCGGGGATCCCGGCCGGCTACATCTACTTCGGCCAGTTCGTCGACCACGACATGACGCTGGACAAGACGCCGCTGAGCACCCGGCTGCAGGACCCGCTGGCCATGCGGAACTACGACACCCCGTGGTTCGACCTGGGCAGCATCTACGGCAGGGGCGTCAACGGCAGCCCCGAGCTCTTCGACCCGGACAAGCCCGGCTACCTCCGGCTCTGGCACCACGACGACCTGGTCGACCTGCCGCGGGACGACGTCGGCGCGGCCTACCTCGGCGACCCGCGCAACGACGAGAACCTGATCGTCGCCCAGCTGCACACGGTGTTCATCCGGCTGCACAACACGTTCATGGACCAGGGCATGACCTTCGCCCAGGCCCGCCGGCAGACCCGCTGGCACTACCAGTGGCTGATCGTCAACGACTACCTGCCGCGGATCGTCGGCCAGGACGTCATCAACACGGTGGTCAAGCGCGACGGCGCCGGGCCGATCAAGTTCCACGGGACCTTCTACAAGCCCGAGCACCCGGACAACCCGTACATGCCGATCGAGTACTCCGGCGCGGCCTACCGGTTCGGGCACAGCATGATCCGCGCCGAGTACGAGATGCAGGACGGCCACACCGTGCCGATCTTCGGCGCCGACGGCTTCGAGGACCTGCGCGGCAACCGCCCCATCCCGCACGACCTCTGGGCGGACTGGAACTACTTCTTCGACATCCCGGGCCTCGAGCCGCCGGACGACCGGAACTTCGCCCGCCTCATCAACACCCAGCTCTCGCTGCCGCTGTTCACCCTCCCGCCGACGGTCGTCGCCCGGACCGACAAGGCGATCATCGCCCTGGCCGAGCGCAACCTGCTGCGCGGCAAGCGGCTCGGCCTGCCCTGCGGGCAGGACGTGGCCCAGGCCATGGGGATCACCCCGCTGACCAACCAGGAGCTGAACCTCAAGGCGCCCGGCTGGGGCGGCAAGGCGCCGCTCTGGTACTACGTGCTCAAGGAGGCCGAGCTGCTCGGCAAGGGGCTCAGGCTCGGCCCGGTCGGCGGCCGGATCGTCGCCGAGGTGATCCTCGGCATCATGGCGCTGGACCCGGAGTCCTACTTCAACCTCAAGCCCGGCTTCCAGTGGAAGCAGACCAAGAAGATGGGCGACCTGATCCTGCTGGCGAACGCACTGGACCCGCGCTCGCGGATCGTGCTGCCGGACGACGACGAGGTCGAGGAGACCGGCCCGCTCCCCCTGGAGCCCGGCGAGGAGATCAATCCGGAGGCGACCTCGCCGGTCGGCTCCCTGTCCCTGGTCGAGTGAGAGGACACCCCATGTCTCGTGCTGTCGTCACCGGCGGCGCCGGCTTCCTCGGGTCGCACCTGTGCGAGGCCCTGCTCGACCGGGACGTCGAGGTGCTCTGCCTCGACAACTTCCTGACCGGGACCCCGGCCAACGTGGCCCACCTGCTGGAGCGCCCGGGCTTCCGGCTGGTCCGCGCCGACGTCACCGACTACGTCCACGTGCCGGGACCGGTGGACTTCGTCCTGCACTTCGCCTCGCCCGCCTCGCCGATCGACTACGCCGAGCTGCCGATCCACACGATGAAGGTCGGCTCGATCGGGACCCTGCACACCCTCGGCCTGGCCAAGGAGAAGGGGGCGCGGTACCTGCTCGCCTCCACGTCGGAGACCTACGGGGACCCGCTGGTCCACCCGCAGCCGGAGACCTACTGGGGCAACGTGAACCCGGTCGGCCCCCGCGGCGTCTACGACGAGGCCAAGCGCTTCGCCGAGGCGATGACGTCGGCCTACCGGCGCACGCACGGCGTGGACACCGCCATCGTGCGGATCTTCAACACCTACGGGCCGCGGATGCGGCCGCACGACGGCCGGGCCATCCCGACGTTCATCCGGCAGGCGCTGGCCGGCGAGCCGATCACCGTCGCCGGGGACGGGAGCCAGACCCGCTCCGTCTGCTACGTCAGCGACCTCGTCGACGGGCTGCTCCGCTTCCTGCTGTCGTCGGAGCCGGGGCCGATGAACATCGGCAACCCGCACGAGATCCCGGTGCTCGACCTGGCCCGGCGGATCCGGGAGCTGACCGGGTCGGACTCACCGATCGAGTTCATCCCCCGCCCCGAGGACGACCCGACGGTGCGCCGGCCCGACATCGGCCTCGCTCGTCGGGCACTGGGCTGGGAGCCGCAGATGGCGCTGGACGAGGGCCTCAAGCGCACCATCGAGTGGTTCTGCCAGCACCCGGACGTGGTGGTCCCGGCCCGCTGAGCGGCGGCCCCTGGCGGGGTCCCGCCGCGAGCTCGCGAGGGGCGGGGAGGCGTTGCGGCCCCGGCACGGGGGTCCTCTCAGTGACGACGTCGGGGGCGCAGCGCCTGGGCGGCCCCGACCGCACCGGCCGCCAGCACCACACCCGCGGCGACGCCCACCAGCACGCTCTGCCGCATCGACCCGTTGGCCCGCTCCTCGGGCAGCTCGGCGGCCTCGCTCACGTAGGCCAGCGCCTGCCGGTCCTCGAGCACCCGCAGGTCGACCTCGAGACCGGAGATCTGGGTGTTGAGCTGCCGGATCTGGGACTCGAGCGGGTCGAGCTCGCCGGACAGGGTCCGCTGGATGGCCAGCCGCTGGTTGAGCAGCCGGGACAGCTCGACCGGGTCGGTCTCGGTGGCCACCGCCTCGTCCAGGGCGGCCACCGGCGCCAGGATCTCGGTGCGCCGGGTGTTGAGGCCGTCGCGGTCCGAGGTGAGCAGGTCGCGCAGCCGGGTCGTCTGGGCGACGTCGGCGTCGTGCCGGGCGGTCACGTAGGTCTCCGCCCAGGCCTGCGCGGTCGCCTGCGCCTCCTCCGCGTCCCCCGACTCGGCCACGAAGACCAGCGCACTGGACTCCAGTTCGGTGCGCACCTCCACCTCGACGTCGTTGCCGGCGGCCTCCCGGGCCTGGTCCTGGAACGCGTCGCCCTGCACGTACTCGAGCTCGGCCTGCGGCGTGCGGGTCAGCACGCCGGCCGTCGTCCCGCTGGTGCGGGGGAACAGCTGCCGGCTGTCCTCGGTGCGCACCAGCACCTCGGCCTCGGCCCGGTAGACCGGGTCGATCACGTAGAGGGAGCCGATCGAGACCCCGAGGACGACCAGGAAGGTGAGCAGCGCCAGCCACCACCAGCGCCCCAGCGCGCTCAGGTGGTCACGCAGGCCGGTGTCCGCGTCCTCGTGCCGCCCTGGCCGCCGGACGGCGTCGCCGCGGTCGGGCGCGGGGCGCGCGGTGTCGTCAGCAGCGGTGTCCAGCACGGCGGGAAAGGTACCGGGTGTACCCCCCGGATCGTCGTGTTACAGCGTCACGAGTTCCATGCGTCGAGTGACCGACCGAGGACTCCGGCGAGCTCGGCGTTGGGCGCGCTGAAGCGTTCCCGCAGCCAGGCGGCCGTCTCCGGGGCCATCGGCGGGAACGAGGCCGGTCCCGCGTTGAGCCGGTCGACGACGTCCCGTGCGCGGTACTTGACCCGGCTCGGCACCCGCGCGAGGAGGGCGCGCAGCGGGCTCCCCGGCCGCTGGGCGGAGAGGACCGCTCGCGCCACCCGGGTCGACCGCGCGGTCCGGGCCTCGTTGTGGCCGCGGGTGACGTCGGGTTCATGGCTCGGCAGGCCGGCCAGCTCGAACAGCTCCGCACAGATCCGCAGCGCGTCGACGCGCAGGTCCTGGGACAGGTAGACGCGCCGTCGCTCCGGGGGGACGACGGCGAACAGCTCCCGCACGTGCGGCGCGTACTCCCCGTCACCGACGTAGTGCATGTCCCGCGCCCGCGGGGGCGAGCTCGCCGGGCGGCCGGCTTCCCGCTCGAGGCCCTCCTCGAAGGTCGCGGCGTCCTCCCACCCGCGCAGCCGGGCGTAGTGGAAGTGCGAGTGCGCCCGGGCCACCGGGTCGCGGAGGACGGCGACGACCACGGCCGAGGTGCTCTCGGCGATCCGGCGCACCGCGACCGGGTCGTACATGGCCATCGTGTGCTTGGCGACGAGCGGAGCCGACCCCACCGACGGCGGGAAGTACTTGTGGACGGCGGCGTCCCACCCTCCGGCGAACTCGTCGTCCCGCCCGAAGAACGGCATCTCCGGGTGCACGTGCGCCCGGACCTGGGGATGGTCGGCGAGGTACCGGAACAGCGCGGTCGACCCACTCTTGGGTGCACCGACGATCATGAGACGAGGGCCTGGACGCACCGTCGGGATGTTAGGGCAGGAAGCCCGGAACTCCGCGGATCCTGCGCTACCCTCCCCACTCCGTCACCGATCGGAGGGACGGCGGCGGCCGAGGACGGCGGGCGTCTGGCGCAGGACGGGGGGCGGTCGTGGTCGTACCTGCCGTGGCCGTCGCGGCCTCGTGCGTGCTGTGGGCCTGGGTCTACCGCTCGCTCGTGCGCCATCCGCTGGACTTCATGGCACTGACCCTCTACTACCTGGCGCTCCAGCTGCTGTGGCGTCCGATCCAGGTGGTGACCGGGCTGGACACGCCCTTCCCCACCGAGCTGTTCCTCGACCGGGACGTCGCGGGGCTCGTCGTGCACGGCCAGGCCGTCGTCGCGGTCTTCCTCGTCGCGCTGTGGGCAGGCGCCCGCTTCCTGACCCCCCTCGTGGGGCCGGCCAAGCTGCTGTTCCCCATGACGCGGGGCCCGCTGTCACCGCGCGCGCTGCTGCTCCTCGCCCTCGGGGCGGGTGCCCTGGCCCTCGCCGTGACGGCGCTGCTGTGGATCCGGTACGGCGGGCCGGCCGGACTGCTGAACGCCTCGAAGGTCGAGCACGACGTCGCCGAGAGCCGGGCCCTCCGGTCGATCCCGATGCTGGCCGCCCTGTTCGCGGTGGC
The DNA here is from genome assembly GCF_054050095.1 of Geodermatophilus sp. SYSU D01105. Lineage (NCBI taxonomy): Bacteria > Bacillati > Actinomycetota > Actinomycetes > Geodermatophilales > Geodermatophilaceae > Geodermatophilus > Geodermatophilus sp. SYSU D01105. The sequence continues at coordinate 125,580 of NZ_JBJGYR010000014.1, read as the reverse complement.
CGCCTTCTTCGCCCCGGACCGGGGGGCCTGGCTCCAGCGGCTCCTGTCACTCGGGCTGGTCGCGCTCAACGGCTACCTGAGCTGGACGTGGGGAGCCCGGGACATCCCGGTGATCTCCGCGATCGCGCTGCTGGCGGGGTCGCTGGTCTTCAGCAGCACGGGACACCGGGTGGAGGGCCGCAGCGGCTGGCAGTGGCTGCGCGACCCGCGCTGGCGACGGCGGTTCTTCCTGGTGCCGGTCGTGGCCCTGCTGCTCGCCTTCTCGCTGCGCACCGCCCGGGACACGGTCCTGTGGGGGAACCTCGCGCCCACCCTCGAGGACCAGACCACCGTGCGCCAGGTGGCCGTGGCCACCAACAACACCTTCTACGACTCCCTGCTGCTGATCCTCGACGACTGGCCCGACGAGTTCGACTTCCGCGGGGGCGAGGACTTCATCGAGGGCACCGTCGCCGCCGTGCCGTCGACCATCGCCGGGGAGCAAGAACCGTTCGTGACCCCCGCCGTGCGCCTCGCACAGACCTACATCGACCGCAACAACGGCTTCCCGTCCACACCCGTCGGCGACTGGTACCTCAACCTGGGGCTGCTCGGTGTCGCCCTGGGCGGGCTGCTGAGCGGGGTGATCGTCCGCGCCGGCCAGCTCGCCTTCCGGCGGTTCTCCCGGGACCCGCTGGTCTGGGGCTTCAGCCTCGTGTTCGCCATCCGGATCTTCCCCGGCGGGCTCTGGGCGGTCTCCATGCCCAAGTGGGTGGCCATCGGGGTGCCGGTCATCGCCGTCGCCGTGGCGATCAACCTCTTCCTCCGCCGGTCGTCCTCCGACGTCCCGGATGCGCCGCCCCCGGCCGCGCGACCGGCCTCCGGTGAGCTGCCCGAGCCGGAGTCCACCCGGCCTTGACCGCACCGACGTCCCGTCACCCCGGGCCCGCGTTCCCGCGCGGCGGCCTGCGGCGCGATGCCGCGCTGGTCGCCGTCGGCCAGCTCGGGGCCGTCGTCAGCGGGTTCCTGCTCACGCTGCTCGCCGCGCGCACCCTCCCGCCGGACGACTTCTCAGCGCTGGCGTGGGGCCTCGCCTGGCTGACCTACCTGGCCGTGCTGGCCCAGTTCGGCCTGGCCCGGGTGTCCACCATCGCCTTCGCCGGCCCCGACGCGCCGGCGCAGGCACGGACCCTGCGGCACCTGCTGGTGGCCCAGGCCGTCGGCGCGGTCGCGGTGGCGGCGGTGTGGTGGGGCGTGGTCGGTCCGCTGGCGTCGGGCGCCGGGACGCCCCCCGAGGTCTACCGGCCGCTGGTGCCCGTCATCGCCCTGTGGCTCCCGGTGGCGGCCCTCGGGCCGGTCGTGGTGAACGCCCTCCGGGCCCGCGGGCGGTTCGGTCTGGCCCTCACCTTCGGTGAGCACGTCCGCCGCGTCGTCCTCATCGCCCTGCTCCTGGCCCTGGCCGGCACGGGGACGTGGCTGCCCTCGCTGCAGGCGGCCCTCTGGTGGACGGTCGCGATCGAGACCGCGGTCTACCTCCTGGGTGTGCTGGTGCTCCGCCGGGTCCTCAGCGACGCGCCCCCCGGCGTCGGGACGTCCGCGGAGTCCCCCTGGCGGATGCTGCGCGGCGGCAGCGCCTTCGTCCTGGCCACCCTGGCCGCGGTGACCGTCCCGCAGGCGGGTGTCTGGTTGCTCGCGGCCATCGCGCCGGTGGAGGAGGTGGCCCTGTTCACCATCGCCGTGCGGATCGCCCTGCTGGTCGCGGTCCCGGTCGCCATCGGTCTGCGGACCCTGGCGCCCCGCATCGCCGCGGCGTCCCAGGGAGGCCGCCTCGCGACCCTGGAGGAGCCCATCCGGCGCTACGCCGTCTGGTCGACCGTCGTCGTCGCGATCGCCGTCCTCGGCCTGGCCCTCACCGGGCACGCCCTGGTGCCGGCGGTCTTCGGGGCCGTCTACGCGGATGCGGTGGTCCCGGCGCTGGTCATGGGCGTCGGGGTCCTGGTCAACGCCTGGACGGGCCCCTGCGCCGGGGTGCTGTCCCACACCGGCCACGAACGCACGGTCGCCGTCAGTGCCCTGGTCTGCGCGTCGGCGTTCTTCGCGTGCGGCGCCTGGTGGGGGTCGGAGTGGGGCGCGACGGGGGTGGCGGCCGCGGCGGCCGCCGCGATGAGCGGGCACAACCTGTTCCTGGCGCGGGTGGCCCGCCGCAGGCTGGGGATCGGCACGACAGCCCGTCCGGCACGGAGAGGGAAGTGATGCTCGGACCGCAGTTCCTCGTCATCGGCGCGGCACGGTCGGGGACGACCGCGCTGTACGAGTACCTCGAGGAGCACCCCGGGTTGTTCCTCACCGATCCCAAGGAGCCCCACTACTACGCGTTGGCCGGCACCCGCCCCGCGTTCACGGGGCCGGGTGACCCGCAGACGATCAACCGGCTCGCCGTCACCGATCGCGCCGCGTACGCCGAGCTGTACCGGCGTGCCCGACCCGACCAGCTCCGCGGCGAGGCATCGGTGTCCACCCTCTACCACCCGGCGGCGGTCACCCGGCTCCGCGACGAGGTGCCCGACGCGAGGCTGGTCTGCGTGCTGCGCGATCCCGCGGACCGGGCCTTCTCGGCCTACACCTTCATGCGAGCTCGCGGCTGGGAGCCCTGCGACACGTTCGAGGCGGCCCTGGCCGACGAGGCCCGCCGCATCGACGCCGGCTGGCACCACATCTGGCACTACACCGGGATGAGCCGGTACGGCGGCCAGCTGCGGCACGTGCTCGACGTCTTCCCGCGCGACCAGCTGCTGGTGCTGCGCCACGAGGACCTCGTCGCCGACCCCGACGCGGTCGTGAGGAGGGTCTACGCGTTCCTCGGGGTGCCCGCCGTCGAGCGCACCGTCCAGCCCGACCCGCACCGGTCGGGCGAACCACGCAGCAGGTTCCTCAGCCAGATCGTGACCCGCCACCACCCGCTGAAGACACTCCTCCGACCGCTCCTCCCGGTGCCGCTGCAGCGTCGGCTCCGACGGCAGATCGTCGCGCGCAACATCGTGCGCGGCACCTACCGCGACGAGACCCGCGCCGAGTTGGTCGAGACCTTCCGTCCCGACGTCGAGCTGACCGAGCAGCTCACCGGGCTGGACCTGTCCGCGTGGCGGGACCCCGTGCGGCGGGCGAAGCGCCCCGCATGACCGCCGTGCACATGACGCTCCGCCTGCCCGACCGCACCGGGGCGGCCAAGATGGCGCTCGGCTTCGCCCGGGCGCTGGTGGACGACGGCTTCACCCTCACCCTGCTGCACGGGGCGCCGCCCGCGACCGGGCCGAGCATCCTCCCCGACTTCGCCGCGCTCGGGGCGCGGACCGTGCCCGAGCCGCGGCTGGAGCGGCCCTGGGACCCGCGGCTGGTGCCGGCGCTCGCCGCGCAGGTGCGCCGCGACGGCGGCCGGTGCGTCATCGGCGTCAACCAGCGGGACCGGGTGCCGGCGCTGCTGGCCGCCGCTCGGGCGGGGGTGCCCGGCGTGCTCATGGTGCAGAACCAGCACCACTTCTGGGGCCCGGCCCCGGTCGCGGCGCTGAAGCGGCGCAGCTACCGGACCGTCGTCGCCCGCCGGACGACGCTCGCGGTGTGCACGTCCACGGTGGTCCGCGACGAGATGACCGGGTTCGGCGTGCCCGTCGAGCGGACCGCCGTCCTGCCCAACGGCATCGAGGTACCGCCGCCGGTCGAGCTGACCGCGGACGAGCGGGCCCGGCTGCGCGCGGAGATGGGTGCCCGCGAGGGGGAGCTGCTGCTGCTCAACGTCGGCCGGCTCGACCCGCAGAAGGGTCAGGACCTGCTGCTCACCGCGCTCGGGCGGCCCTCGGCGCTCCCCGTGCACGTGGCGCTCGTCGGCGCCGGCGGCTCGTCCGGCGCGGCCCGGCGCACCGGCGGCTACGAGGCGGGCCTGCACCGGCTGGTCGACGAGCTCGGCCTCGGCGGCACGGTCAGCTTCCTCGGCTGGCGGGACGACGTCGCGCGGCTGCTGGCCGCCGCCGACGGGTACGTGCACACCGCTCGCTGGGAGGGTCCGGCCCTGCCGCTGGCGGTGATGGAGGCGATGGCCGCCGGCTGCCCGACGCTGTTCACCGACTGCTCCGGCGAGCCGCCGGTGTTCGTGCAGCCCCGGGACGGGCTCATGGCCCGCAGCGGCGACCCGGCGGCCATCCGTGCGCGGATCGCCGAGCTGGCCGCGCTCCCGGCCGGGCAGCGGGCCGCGATGGGCGCCGCGGGCGCGGCGCTCGTCCGCGAGCACTACCGCGTCGAGGACCTCGGCCGCACCTTCGCCCGGCTCATCCGGAGCGTCCTCGCCGCCTCCTGACGAGCCGTCCCCGGCCCCGATCGGACGCGGTGAGCAGGCGGTCGTAGAGCTCGACGTGCGCCCGGACCATCTCCTCGGGGGCGAACCGCTCGAGGAAGCGGCGCCGCCCGGCCGCGCCCAGCCGGGCGGCCAGGCCGGGGTCGGTGAGCACCCTGACCAGGTCACGGGCCAGGCCCTCCTCGTCACCGGCCGGGGACAGCAGCCCGGTGTCGCCGTGGGCGACGACCTCCGGGACGCCCTCGACGGCGAAGCCGACCACCGGCTTGGCCGCGGCCATCGCCTCCAGGTTGACGATGCCGAAGGCCTCCCAGCGCGAGGGCAGCGCGAGGACGTCGATCGCGCGCATGACGGCGGTGAGGTCGTGCCGCCACCCGGTGAAGTGCACGCGCTCGGCCAGGTCCAGGTCCGCGGCCAACCGCTCCACCTGCGCCCGGCGGGTGCCGTCGCCCACCACGACGACGTGCGCGGAGGGGACCTGTGCGGTCACCGTGCGGGCGGCGCGGACGAGGTGGTCGACGCCCTTCTGGTCCTCCACCCGGCCGACCAGCGCGACGAGCAGCGCGTCCTCGGGCAGGCCGAGCTCGGCGCGGAGGCGGGCGCGGTCGGCCGGGGTCGCGTCGCCGACCTGCTGCCGGCTGGAGTAGTGGATGACCGTGGTCCGCGACGCCGGGATGACGCGGTTGCGGACGCCGACGTCCCGGATGAACGCCGACCCGGCGACGTGGTGGGTGGTGACCAGACCGAGCAGGCGCTCCACCGCCCGGAACAGCGACCGCTTCGGCTGCGGGACGGCGTCGTGACCGGCGTAGGCGTGCAGCATGTGCACCCGCACCGGCGTCCCGGCCGACCAGGCGGCCACCCGGCCCATCGCACCGGCGATCGACGTGTGGGTGTGGACGACGTGGTAGCGCTGCCGGCGGATGTCGGCGCGGATCCGGAGGAACTGACGGACCAGCTCGACGGGGCCGTCCGGCGTGGCCTGCTTGTAGTGGCCGGTGCCGTGCGACGGCGCGTAGTCGACCACCCGCAGCCCCGTGGCGCGGAGCTCGTCGTCCAGCGGGCCCCCGCCGGAGAGCGCGACCGACACGTCGAAGCGATCGGCCGGCAGCAGGGTGGCCAGTTGGAGCAGGTGCTCGGCCGAGCCGCCGACGGTGATGCCGGTCAGCTGGAGCACGCGGACCCGGTCCCCGCTCACCGCACCCCCTCGGCACTGGGCCAGGGCAGCCTGCGGCCCAGCAGCTCCTGCAGGTCCCGCAGGTCGCCGGCGAAGGACGTCGCCAGCCGGCGCCGGGTCTCCGGGTCGACCGTCTCCCGCCGCAGGTTGGCCGAGCGGATGCGCTCCCGGTACCGCTCGGGCACCGCCCGCGTCACCACCCGCCGGGCGGCCGCGGAGCGGCGCACCACGTTCAGCGCTCCGGCCACGCCGCGGCTGCGCGGCAGCCCGCCCTCGTTGACCCGGCGGTCGGTGTGGACGGGGACGTCGGGGTCGACGTCGAGGAAGGCGAACACCCGCCGCAGCTGACCGGCCGGGTCGGCGGCGAGCTCCTCCTGGACCAGGACCAGCAGCCGGTCGCCGGACCCGGCGGCGAACGGGGCGAGGTGCTCGGCGTAGCGGCTGAGCCGGGCGAAGTGCCACATGTGGCTCCACCCGGCCGCGATCCGCTCCTCCTCGGCGGCCAGCCCCTCCTCGAAGCTGCCGGCGTCGTGCCCGCGGCTGCGCAGGTACTGCCAGCTGGAGAAGGCCCGGTCCACCGGGTCGCGCAGCACGGCCACGAGCCGGCAGCCGGGCGCGCACCACCGCTCGACCGCCGGCACGGCCGCGGCCGGGTAGGCCAGCGTGGTCACCGACCCCTCGCCCCGGCGCGCCTCGGGCCGACCGGCGAAGAGCCGCAGCCAGGTCTCCGGGTCGCGCACGGCGACCCGGTTGACCAGGTCGTCGTCGCCGGGCCCGGTGAAGCGGGGCGCCCCCTCCGGGAAGGCCAGGAAGTGCGGCTCCTTGGGGCTGGAGACGAAGACGTCCGGGTGCTCGCCGAGGAAGGAGGTCAACGCCGTCGTCCCGCTGCGGGCGGCCCCGATGACCAGGAAGTCCGGGGCTCGGGTCACCGGCCGGATGCTACCGGCGGACCGCCCCCGCACCCCGACATTGGGGGTGGGAGGGCACCGCGCGCGGGAGTGTGGCGCGCCCGTCCGGCCGACCAGCCTGGTCCCACTCAGACACGGGGGTGGCCATGATCGAGGTCGGAGGAAGACAGGTCCGGGACGTGCTGGACCCGGGGGCGGTCCAGGAGGTGCCGGACGGGCGCGTGCGCCCGGCCGCAGCCGTGCGTCCGGACGCGGCGCCGCACCTGCCCGAGCCCGAGCCGCGCGAGCACCGCGGCGCGATCCGTGCCCTGCTCGTCACCGTGGACGCTGCCGCGCTGACGGCTCCGGTGCTGTGGCTGGGCGGCGCCGCCCTCCCGACCGCCGCCCTGGTCGTCCTCACCCTCGCCGCGCTGGCCGCCTCCGGTGCGCACCGGCCCCGCATCTCGCTGTCCGCCCTGGACGAGGCCCCGCGTCACCTGCCCCGGCTGGCCGTCGGCCTGCTGGTGGCCGGCCCGAGCGGGTACGTGGTCGGCGCCGACCTGGGCCTGGCCGTGCACGCACTGTGCGCCGTCCCCTGCTTCGTCGTCGGCCGCAGCCTCTCCTACGCCCTGATCCGCCGCGCCCGCCGTTCCCTGGCCGTCGGCTCGGCCACGCTGGTGGTCGGAGGCGGCCGGCTGGGCATGGACCTGCTGACGACCCTCCACGTGCACCCCGAGTACGGGCTGCGCGGCGTCGGCTTCCTCAGCGCGGGTTCGCCGCTCGACGAGCGCGAGCCGCTGGGCCACATGGCCGACCTCGACCTCGTCCTGGACACCTACGGGGTCCGCAAGGTCGTCGTCGCCTACGGCCCCACCCGCGAGGCCGAGCTGGTCGACCTGGTGCGCAGCGCCGCCCTCCGTGACATCGAGGTCTACATCGTGCCGCGCTTCTTCGACGTGGGCCTGTCGCCGAACGGGCCCGACGTCGAGGACGTCCGGGGCATCCCCCTGCACCGGGTCCGCCGGGCGGCGCTGCGCCGCGGCGTGTGGCGGGTCAAGCGCCTCATCGACGTCGTCGTCGCCGGCACGGCCCTGACCGCGCTGGCCCCGCTGCTCGCCGTCCTCGCCCTCGCCGTGCGGGTCAGCAGCCCCGGCCCGATCCTCTTCCGCCAGCTGCGCACCGGGCACGCCGGCGAGGAGATCGCGATCCTCAAGTTCCGCACCCTGCGGGTCGCCGAGCCCCAGCCGGTCGGCGAGCCGGGCCACGCCTCGACCCGCAGCACCATGCACGCCCGGCAGATCGACGTCGAGCGCCGGCAGACCCGGATCGGCACCCTGCTCCGCCGCACCAGCCTCGACGAGCTGCCGCAGCTGTGGAACATCCTCCGCGGCGACATGTCGCTGGTGGGCCCCCGCCCGGAGGAGCGTCGCTACGCCGCCCAGTTCGCCGACTCGGTGTACGGCTACCGGGACCGGCACCGGCTGGCGGTCGGCCTCACCGGCTGGGCCCAGATCCACGGGTTGCGGGGCGAGACCTCCATCGAGGAGCGCGCCCGCTTCGACAACTCCTACATCGAGCACTGGTCCCTCTGGCGGGACCTCGTCATCCTGGTCCGCACCGTCGCGGCGGTGCAGCGGCAGGCCTTCACGGCGGTGCGGTCCGCCACCAGGTGAGCAGTCACAGGCAGCACTCCCCCGCACCCCGAGCACGGTGCGCTCACGGACGGAGCCCCGCATGGAGCACGACGCCCCTCGGCACGGCACAGCGAACGACTCCCGTCGGTCCGCCGAGGGTCGGCTGACCCGGCGCGGGCTGCTGGTCCTGGGCGCGACCGGGCTGGGCGCCGCCGGGCTCTCCTCGCTCCCGGCGCTCGGCAGCGGCGGGGCCGTCCCCCCGTCCCGGACGGACCCCTCGCCGCTCTCGCTGGCCGCGGGCGAGCGCCTCAGGGTGCGCGACTTCGGCGCCGTGGGCGACGGGCGCGCCGACGACACGGCCGCGGTACAGGCGATGCTCGACGAGTCGGCCACCAGTGGGCTGGCGGGCGTGCTGCCGCGCGGCACCTACCGGTGCACCGCGAGCCTCCTCGTGCGGCCGGGCACCCAGCTCCACCTCGAGCGCGGCGCCCGGCTGCAGAAGGACTGGGCGGCGCCGCCCGGACTGGTCAACGGCCTGCTCCGCAACGCCGACTTCGCCGAGCCCGTGAACGGCGTGCGGATCACCGGCCCCGGCTCGATCGGCGCCGTCGACCACAGCAAGACCGGCGTGATCATGGCGCTCTACGGCCACGACGTGCTGCTGCGCGACTTCACCATCGACACCTACGCCGGCGGCCAGGCGATCATGTACGGCGGTGACCGGGGCCGGGCCGAACGGGTGCGGATCCGCAACAGCGCCGCCGACACCGGCACCGGCGGCATCCGGGTCTTCGCCGGCAACGACTTCCGCGGCATCGGCTGCCACGTCGAGTCGGGCGACGACTGCCTGCAGTTCGTGCCGATCGGCGACCCGACGGGGCTCTTCTACGGGATGGACATCGCCCGCGGCAGCTACGTCGGCTGCACCGGCGTCAGCTCGGTGAGCCGCTTCATGGTCGCCCTGCTCGAGCACACCAAGGGCGAGGAGGTCATGGACGCCTCCATCCGCGACTGCTCGTTCGTCGAGTGCCGGGGCGCGGGGGCCAACCGAGGCATCGTCGTGAAGAACACCCACAGCACCGGGGTGATCGAGCGCGTCTCGTTCACCGACTGCACGGTCGACATGTCCGCTGCCGCGGACGCCGCGACCCAGGAGATCCGCATCCAGACCGACCCGGCGACGTCCGGCGCGATCCGGGACGTCACCTTCACGCGCACCTCGATCACCCGGCCGGTGAACGGTCCCCTGCGGGTCGGCGGCCCGAACATCAGCGGCCTCACCTTCGACAGCTGCACGTTCCCCGCCCCGTCGGGCGCCTCGGACCTGTCGGTCGTCATCAACGAGGCCGCGCGGGTCCGGCTGCGGCGGTGCACCTTCACCGGGGCGCCCGGCAAGCGACAGCTCGTCGCAGGTCCCCAGGGCCCCGTGACCGACCTGACGGTCGAGGAGTGCCGCTTCACCGGCATCCCGGACGGTGGGTGGGCGGTCGAGCTGATCGGCGCCACCGGGGCCCGGGTGGCCGGTTCCGGCTTCCAGGAGGCGCCAGGAGCGACCACCGCCCGCGCCATCCGGGTGATGCCGACGGCCGGCGGCGTGGTCATCGAGGGCAACGACTTCACGGGCATCACCCACCCCGAGCCGGTCCTCGACCGCGCCGCGGACACCGCGCTGAGCGGCAACACGGGCCTCTGATCCCCCCTGGGACCGGTACCCGGGCCATCAACCGCCCGGGTACCGGTCCCGGCCGCGTGCCGCCGTCGGTGCGCCCCGCTCGGCCGCGGCTCGTGGGGTCGGCCTGCCCCGCGGACGACGGCCGTCGCACCCCGCGAGACCTCGCCGCCCCAGCGGATCGGGCGTGTCGGTCTCGCCATCCCGGCCCGGTGGATGGACGCCGCCATTCCGTGAGGAATTGGCGGCCCACCATTCCCGGTCGTTCCGGACGGCATTCCGGTCGTTCCGGACGGCATTCCCGGTCGTTCCGGACGGCATTCCCGGTCGTTCCGGACGGCATTCCCGGTCGTTCCGGACAGCGCGCCGACGCTCGACGCCCGTGCTCACGGTGAGTGATCTCGCACGGTTATCTGCGCAGTTGCCCTGGACACAGTGCCAGCGTCCGGTTGCCGTCTGTCGCGATTCCGGCCTCCCGAATGGTCACTCCCCCCCAATTTCGGGATCCGCCGTCCCCCCTCGCGGCGGCTGCGAGAAGTGCGCCCTGACCTGCAGTCTTCTCCCCAATCAGCCCGGGGATCTGCTCGAGGAGCCATTCTGATGGAGACGCCCAACCTCAACCGACGCGACGTCCTGAAGCTGTCGGCGGCCGGCACGGCAGTGATGGCCCTGCCCGTGTCGGGCGTCCTGTCGGCGGCGGCGGCGTCCGAGCTGCCGGCCAGCAAGATGCCGGTGCCGTACGCGGCGGCCTTCAAGGCCCCGCCGGTGCTGGACCCGATCGTGACCGACGACGTCCGGAGCAACGTCTTCGGGCACGTGCCCGAGGACTACGAGCCCCCGGCCACCGGTGGCCACCAGCCGGGTGAGCCGATCACCGGCTCGGAGTACCTGGGCACCGACTACTACCGGATCACCGAGACCCACACGCAGGTCCAGCTGATCCCGGGCACCTGGACCAAGATGTGGTGCTACGCCGGCCACAGGCCGGACGGCTCCCTGGTGCGGTCGGTCCCCGGGCCGACGATCCGCAGCTACCTGCAGCCCGACCCCGACAACCCCGGCCAGAAGATCCCCCGCCGGACGGTCATGCAGGTGATCAACAGCCTGCCCCGGCGCCACCCCACGCTGGGCTACATCCCCTGGACCTCGCTGCACCTGCACGGCTCGCCGTCCAAGCCGCAGTACGACGGCTACGCCGGCGACCTGACCAACCCGGGCGAGTGGAAGAACTACCAGTACCCGAACAACTGCACGCCGCGGACGCTCTGGTACCACGACCACGGGGTGCACCACACCGCGGAGAACGTCTACATGGGCCTGGCCGCCCAGTACCACCTGGTGGACGAGGAGCTGGAGATCGGCCTCCAGATCCCCCGCTGGGACCGGCAGAAGGCCGCCGAGGGCAAGCCGCAGTACGAGTTCCCGCTGATCCTGAGCGACGTCATCTTCGCCGCGGACGGCCAGCTGATGTGGGACGACGACACCGACTCCGGCGTCTACGGCGACGTGATCCTGGTCAACGGGGTGCCGTGGCCGAACATGAAGGTGGAACCCCGCAAGTACCGGTTCCGCGTCCTCAACGGGTCCCTCGCGCGCGGCTACAAGCTCCGGCTGAGCAACAACATGCCGTTCAAGGTGATCGCCACCGACGGCGGTTTCATGCAGACGGCCCAGCAGGTGACCACGTTCACGATCGGCATGGCCGAGCGCTACGAGATCATCATCGACTTCAAGGACCTCAAGGGCACCAAGGTCCAGCTGCTCAACGACGGCGTGAAGAACGCCCGCGACTTCGACCACACCGGCAAGGTGATGCAGTTCGAGGTGGGCCGGGGGGTCACCAGCTTCGACGGCAACCAGTGGCCGACCACCCTGGGCGCCCCCCACCCCGTCATGACGCTCAAGGCGGCCGACCGGTCAGCGGTCCGGCACATGCGACTCCACCAGAGCAACAGCCTCTGGAAGATCAACGACATGACGTGGGACGACGTCGTCAAGTCGAAGTACGAGTTCGTCTTCGCCAACCCGGCGCGCGACGCCATCGAGATCTGGGACGTCGAGAACTCGTCGGGCGGCTGGTTCCACCCGCTGCACATCCACCTGATCGACTTCCGGGTGCTCAGCCGCACCGTGAGCGGGGTCGCCCAGCCGCCGCGCCCCGAAGAGCGCGGCCCCAAGGACGTGGTCTACGTCGGCGAGAACGAGACCGTGCGCCTGCTCATGCGCTTCGAGCACGAGGACGGGCGCTACATGATCCACTGCCACAACCTGTCGCACGAGGACCACGACATGATGTTCCAGTACCAGGTGGGGCACCACGACATCGACTGCGACTCGATCAACTCCGACCCGCCGCGGCCGTTGCCGGCGCCGGACCTGGTGCCCCAGCAGCCGCCGGCCCCCGCGGCCCCGGCCGCCGAGGCCCCCGCCGCCGAGGCCCCCGCCGCCGAACCCCCGGCCCCGCCGAGCACGGACGCCCCCGCACCCGCCGCGGAGTCCCCGGCACCGGGCACCGACTCCACCTCGGCGACCCCGTCGACGGATGAGTCGGCCACCGTCCCCGCGTCCGGGACCCCGGCGGGCACCACCGCCGGGGCGTGAGCCCACCGGTCTGAGCCCCGGGAGCAGCCGCCTGCGGCTCCCGGGGCTCTCCCGTCGCGCCCTCGGGCCGGGGCAGGGTCCGCCCTCCCGGCGTCCTCGCAGGTCGCACCCCGGGATTGGGGGTGCCCCCGCCCCCACGGGGAGGCTGCCCCCGGTGCCGCCGTCCTGACCAGGGTCATCCGACAACCAGCCGTACCACTCGGGGAGGAAACGACGACATGAGAAGCCCTCAGCGCAGACCTCGCAGCCGGTGGAGGCCGGCCCTGCGGGGCTGGGCGCGCCGACTGGTGGTCCCCGTCGCCGCGTTGGCCCTGCTGCCGTTGGCGCTGGCGCCCACGTCGCAGGCGGCGACGGTGATCACGGTGCCGAACCCGGGCGGGCTGACGCAGGCCGGGCCGGTGAACCCCGCGTTCGGGTTCCCGGCCTGGTACGAGGACAACAAGGGCCTGCGGCTGGAGGCGTGTGTCGACCACCTGAACGCGCTGTGCGGCATCCCGGTGGACGAGGTCACCAACCCGTCGGCGCCCGTCTCGTTCCCGAACAACTTCCCCGGCGAGTTCTTCTACCAGCTCGTCGAGGCCGAGGTGGCCCTGCGCGGCGGCGGCACGGCGCAGCTCGTCCTCGGCCTCGAGGGCGCGTGGCTCAACGAGACGGTCAACCCCGGTGACCAGACCGTGTTCGCCCGCGTCCGGGTGGACGTCGACGACGCCGTTGCCGGCACGACCTACCGCGTCAAGCACCCGTTCGGCGAGCTGACCGTCGACACCGACGAGCGCGGCCGCGGCCGGTTCGTCCAGGACGTCTCCCCGGCCCTCGGCAACTTCGACACCCCGCTCGCCGGGAACCTCGGGCCGTTCCTGCGCTGGCGGCCGGGCGTGCTGCCCAACCCGCCGGCCGGGTACGTCGGTGACCCGAACGTCCCGCACCAGGTGTCCGGCAGCCCGTTCAACTTCAACCGGTTCACCGTCTGGCAGGGCCCCCTGCAGGAGGGCACGACCGACCTCTTCAACGTCTCCGGCAAGATCGCGACCAACACCGGGCTCACCGTCGACCGGGCCGGCATCAACGGCGGGTTCCTCGACGTGTTCGCCACCAGCAAGGGCACCACGCTGGAGGTGTCCGGCCAGGACGGGCGCTTCGCCACCACGCCGATGGTGAAGGACCCCGGCAGCGACCGGTTCTACGCCCGCATCGCGCTGCAGGCCGGCGGCGCGCTGCCCACCGAGGTCACCGTGCGCAACATCGGTGACAACCCGGTGAGCAGCAAGGTCTACAAGATCAGCGGGGTCACGGTGAGCCAGGCGGGCTACGACGGCACGAACCTCACCGTGGCGGCCACGGCCATCGCCCCGGCCACCTACCCGCTGGAGGTCGTGGGCGTCAAGGACGCCACCGGAGCAGCGGTGACGCTGACCTCGGCCGAGCCCGTGACCGTCCCCGTCCTCGCGCCGCCGGCGACCGTGACGGTCAAGGACGCCGCGGGGACCACGGCCGGCCTCCCGGTGACCATCACGGGTGGCCCGGCCACCCCGACCGGCCCGCCGACCGGTGGCGGCACCACCCCCGACCCCGCCGCGCTGCCCGGCGCCCCGACGGGCGTCCAGGCCACGGCCGGGGACGCGCAGGCGAGCGTCACCTGGGTCGCGCCCGCCAGCACCGGGACCTCACCGCTGACCCGGTACCTGGTGACGGCCACCGACCCGGCCGGCGTCGTCTACCGGGCGTTCGCCACGCCGGACACCACCTCGGCGGTGGTCGAGGGCCTGGTCAACGGGGACAGGTACACCGTGCGGGTCCGGGCGGTGAACGGCTCCGGCGTCGGGCCGTCGTCCGCGCCGGTGACGGTCACCCCGGTCGCACCGTGACGCAGGGGGGACCGGAGAACCGCACCTGACACGTCGAGGGCCCGTCACCAGCCGGTGGCGGGCCCTCGCGCGTCACCGCGGGGTGGGGAACGAGCGGTCGCCGAAGAGGACGCGGCGGGCCGCGGCCCGCCCCAGGCGCGTGCGCAGCAGCGGGAACACCGCGGCGGCCGCGGCGGGCGTGCGCACCTGGGCCAGCCCCCGCCGCAGCAGCAGCCGTCCCCGGAAGGAGGCCCGCAGCGCGGCGCCGTCGTAGCGGGCCAGCAGGTCGGGCCGGCCGGCCCGCAGGGCGTCGTCGAGGACGTCGGCGGCGTGCTCCGACAGCCGCAGGCAGGGGTCGAGACCACCGGCGGTGAGGGGGGACACCGCACCGGCCGCATCCCCGACGAGCAGGCCGTCGGCGCAGCTGATCCGGCGCAGCAGGCCGCCCACGGGGATCGGGCCGCCCCGCCGCTCCACCCGCTCGGGCCGCACGACGCCGGGCAGTCCGGGCGCGCGGGCGCCGAAGCGCTCGACGGCCCGGCGCAGCCCGTCGGGGAAGCGGTCGGCGTACCCGGCCACCCCCACGTGGGCGTGCCGCCCGTCGTTGACGACCCACGCCAGGTAGCCGGGTGCCAGCGAGGGGTCGAGCACGCAGTGGAAGGCGGGGGGCTGCTCGCCGGGCGGGACCTCGAACACCTCCTCGCCGCCGACCAGCAGGGAGGTGTTGCGGTCCAGGCCGAGGTCCCGGGCGACCCGCGAGCGGGCCCCGTCGGCGCCGACGACGAACCGCGCCCGCACCCGGGTCGGTCCCTCCGGACCGGCCAGCAGGACGGTGCCGTCCCGGCGACCGGCGCAGCGGGTGCCCAACGCCATCCGCACGCCGGCGGCGGTCGCGGCGCGCGCCGCCGCTGCGTAGAGCGGCGCCATGTCCCCCACCCGGTACTCGTCGCGCGCACTGTCCAGGGTGACCGGGCGCCGCAGCCCTGGTGGGTACAGGACGACGCGCCGGATCGGCGGCCCCAGGCACCCGGGCGGCAGGGGGAAGTCGTCGAGCGTCTTCCGGACGAAGATCCCCGTGGTGCGGACGGCGCCGGTGAGGGTGGGTCGCCGTTCGACGAGCAGCACGTCGTGACCGCGCTCGGCCAGTCGGGTGGCCGTGTGCAGCCCGGCCAGCCCGGCCCCGACGACCAGCACGTCGACGCTCTCCGCGGTGCTCACCGGTTCGCGTCGTCGCGGGTCAGCCGGGCCCAGCCGAGCAGCAGCGCGCCGCCGGCCCAGGCGAGCAGGACCGTGACCGACGACACGACCGTCATGCCCGGCACCTCCCCGAGCAGCAGGTGCGCCGCGCCGGACCCGGGCAGCACCCGGGCGAGCGCGGCCAGCCACGCGTGGCCGAACTGCGGCAGGAACAGCGGGAGGACCAGCACCAGGAGGAAGACCGTGACCAGGCCGCCCGCCGTGTTGCGCAGCAGGAAGCCCAGCCCGGCCGCCAGCGCGGTGCCGGCCGCGATGACGAACGCGACGGTGCCGAGCGCGTCGAGGCCCTCGTCGACGGGGAGGGTGAGCCCCGGGTGGGCCGCGGCGGAGGCCGCCAGGGCGGCGGCCAGCGCCAGCAGCGCGGAGAGGACCGTGGCCACGGCCACCGCCACCCCCGTGCGCGCGAGGAAGAGGACCGTGCGACGCGGCGTCCACTGCAGGGTCGGGACGATCCCGCCGGTGGCGTGGTCGGCCGTGACCGCGGTGAGCGCGAGCCCGAGGATCGCGAACTGCGCCGGCATGGCGAAGACGGTCACCGCCGACCACGCCGGCTCGCCCTGCGGCGGCACCGGGTCCCCGGCCGCGTCGAAGCCGGCGACGGCAGCCAGGCCCACGAACGCCACGGCCGCCGCCGCCACGAACCACCAGGTGGCCTGCACCGTCCACAGCCGCGTCCACTCGGCGGCGCAGGTGCGGGCGAACAGGCGCCCGGCGCGGATCCCGCCCGTGCCGGGCGTGGTCGTGGAGGCCGTCACCGTGCCGCCTCCGTCGTCCCGGCGCGTCGCTCGGAGCCGACGGCGAACTCCCCGCTCGTGCCGGTCAGCTCCAGGTAGGCCCGCTCGAGGGACTGCTCGACCTCGGCGAGGTGGTGCAGCGGGATGGAGCAGGCGTTGGCGAGCTCTCCCACCGCTCCGGCGGTGCCGTCCTCGACCAGCAGCTCGTCGGCGTCGACGCGCCGGACCGAGGAGCCGTGCTCCCGCAGCCGGGCGGCCAGCTCGTCCGCCCGCGGGCTGCGCACGCGCACCTGGCGGGACCCGAGCCCGCGCAGGATGTCCTCCGTCGCGGCGTCGGCGATCAGCCGGCCCCGGCCGATGACGACCAGCCGGTCGGCGGTCTGCTGCATCTCGCTGAGCAGGTGGCTGGACACCAGGACGGTGCGCCCCTCGCCGGCGAGCCGGCGCAGCAGCGCGCGGATCCAGCGGACGCCGTCGAGGTCGAGCCCGTTCACCGGCTCGTCGAACAGCAGCACCCGGGGGTCGGCGAGCAGCGCCGCCGCGATGCCGAGCCGCTGGCGCATGCCCAGCGAGTAGCCCCTGATCCGGCGGCGGGCCGCGCCGTCGAGGCCGACCTGCTCGATCACCTCGTCCACGCGGCGCTCCGGCAGTCCGTTGGCCCGGGCGGCCACGCGCAGGTGGTCGCGGCCGGTGCGGCCGGGGTGCACCGCGCCCGGGTCGAGCAGCGCGCCGACCTCGCGCAGCGGCTCGGCGAGCGTCGCGAACGGCCGGCCGTTGACGAGCGCCTCCCCCGAGGTGGGCCGGTCCAGGCCCAGCACCATCCGCATCGTGGTCGACTTCCCGGCGCCGTTCGGCCCGAGGAAGCCGGTGACCTTCCCCGGCGCGACGTCGAAGCTCAGGTCGTCGACGGCCAGGACGTCGCCGTAGCGCTTGGTCAGCCCGCGGACCTCGATCACCGGTGGGCCTCGGAGACGGCCTGCGGGGCGTCCTGGTCGTCGGGGACCCACTCGAGCAGGTCGCCGGGCTGGCAGTCGAGCACCCGGCACATCGCTTCCAGCGTGCTGAAGCGGACGGCCTTGGCCCGGCCGTTCTTGAGCACCGCCACGTTCGCCGGCGTGAGCCCCACCCGCTCGGCGAACTCCCCCACGCTCATCTTGCGCTTGGCCAGCTCGACGTCGATGCGCACGACGATGGGCATCAGATGACCGCTTCCATGTCGGTCCGCAGCGTCGTGGCCCGGCGCAGCAGCGCCCGCATCACGACCATGAGCAGGCCGAGGACGGCCACCCCGATCGACAGCAGGAACAGCACGAGTGGCAGGCCGGGGTCGTCGGCGTGGACGGCGACGTAGAGGTCCACGCCGAAGAGCACCACGCCCGCCGCGACGATGGCCCGCACGATGGCGTCCACCCAGCCCATGGAGGCCTCGCTGAAGATGCGGTCCTGCTCGACCAGCGTCAGCAGCTTCCAGGTGGACACGACCACCACCTGCACGCACAGCACCCAGAACACCGACACCGCCGTCAGCGGCCACCTCAGGTGGGCGAGGTCCGGCGACTCCTCGGCCATGTGCGCGAACTGCCCGGGCAGCGACACGACCTGGAAGAACACCAGGACCCCGAACAGCACGACGAGGAAGACGCGGAGGAGGGCGACGGCCCGGCGCTCGGTGACCATGCGTCGACCTTCGCTCGCTATCTATCGAAAGTCAATCGATGGATGTTGACGAACGACAGCCGCCGATCCGGTCACACCGCACAACCCGGTCACCGCGGGGCGGCGCTCGCCTCGCCCGGAGCGGGTCCTCCGGCCAGGCTGGGACCCGCGACCCGAGGAGGACCGACGATGCGCGACACCGGCTCCGTGGACGGCGGGACGGCGACCGACCTGGCCGGCCTCCGTGCCGCCACCCGCGCGCTGTGCGCGCGGTTCCCCGACGAGTACTGGCGCGAGACCGACCGGGACCGCCGCTATCCGCAGGAGTTCGTCGACACCCTGACCGCGTCCGGACTGCTCGCCGTCCTGATCCCTCCCGAGTACGGGGGCGCCGGCCTGGGCCTGACCCAGGCCTCGGTGGTCATGGAGGAGGTCAACCGGTCCGGCGGGCACTCGGCCGCCTGCCACGCCCAGATGTACACGATGGGCGCCCTCCTGCGGCACGGCAGCGACGAGCTCAAGGCCACCTACCTGCCGCTCATCGCGACGGGCGAGCTGCGACTGCAGGCCTTCTCGATCACGGAGGCCGACGCCGGGTCGGACACGACGAGCATCGCCACCACCGCCACCCGCGACGGGGACGACTACGTCCTCACCGGGCACAAGAACTGGACCAGCCGCATCGAGCAGTCCGACCTCGCGCTCGTCCTCGCCCGCACCAGCGAGAAGGCCGCCGACCGGACCCGCGGGCTGACCCTCTTCCTCGTCGACCTGCGGCGGGTGCGCGCCGAGCAGCCCGACGCCCTCGAGGTCGTGCCGGTGCGCACGATGTTCAACTACGCCACCAACGAGGTCTCCTACCGGGGCGTGCGCGTCCCGGCCGACCACGTCGTCGGCGAGGTCGGCGCCGGCTTCCGCCACGTCGTCGACGGCTGGAACGCCGAGCGCATCCTGCTCGCCGCCGAGGCCATCGGCGACGGCTACTGGTTCGTCGAGCGGGCCGTCGCCTACGCCACCGAGCGGCGGGTGTTCGGCCGCCCGATCGGCGCGAACCAGGGCGTCGCCTTCCCCCTCGCCGACGCGTACATGGAGGTGCGCGCCGCCGACCTCATGCGGTACGAGGCGGCCCGGCTGTTCGACGCGGGCGAGCCGTGCGGCGCCGAGGCCAACATGGCCAAGCACCTGGCCTCCGAGGCCAGCTGGGCCGCCGGCAACGCGGCGCTGGACACCCACGGCGGCAACGGGTTCGTCGACCGGTACGACGTCGAGCGGAAGTTCCGCGAGACCCGCATCTACCAGGTGGCCCCGGTCAACAACAACCTGGTCAAGGCCTTCGTCGCCACCAAGGTGCTCGGGCTCCCCCGGTCCTACTGAGCACGTCCGCTCGGGGGCCGCCCTCCTGCCGGCGCGGTCGTCTCTGCCTCCTGGGGCCGCGGGGGCCCGGGGACCGCCACTGCCGCGGCGACGACCCCGAGCGCCGTGCCGATCACGTCGGTCACCACCTCCGGCCGGGAGACCATGACCACGTGCGAGGCCTCGAGTGACCCGCCGCAGGTGCGCCCGGACGGCGTGGCCGGCAGGCGGTGCACTGTCGGCGTTCGTCGGCGCACTCGTCCTGTCGTCCCTGCCGTTCTGGTGGCTGCTCGGTGAGGTGCGGCTGACCGGGCTGGGGCTGCTCCTGCCGGCGAGCGCGCTCGCGGTCGTCTGCCCCGCGCTGGTCGCGACGGCGCTCGCGGCCGCCGAGGGCGGCCGCGCGGAGGTCGCGACGCTGTGGCGCCGATCGGTCGACGTCCCCGCCGCGCGGCACGCCGGCCGGTCCGCCGCCGCCGTGCCCGTCGTCCCGGCGCTCGTCCTGCTCGCGGCGCTGCTCGACCACGGGTGGCCGCTCCCGCCGTCGCCGGTGGCGCCGGCCGCCGTGCCCGTCCTCGCCCTGGCCTACCTGGCCGCGGCGCTGGCCGAGGAGGTCGGCTGGACGGCGTACCTGACCGACCGGCTGCTCCCCCGCCTGGGCACTGCCGGCACCGGGCTCCTCCTCGGTGCCCCCTGGGCGGCCTGGCACCTGGTGCCCTACCTGCAGGCCGGCCGGGACACCGGGTGGATCGCCTGGCAGTGCCTGGCGACGGTGGCCGCCCGGGTCCTCGTCGTCGAGGTCCACGCCCGCTCCGGCCGCTGCGTGCCCCTCGCGGTCGCCCTGCACGCCGCCCTCAACCTCGCCACCGCGGCACTGCCCGGAGGCGGCGCCGACCTCGACCCCGCACCCGTCACCCTCGTCCTGACCGTCGCCGCCGCGCTCGCCGGGCAGCACCGCACCGCGCGCGTCCGGGGCGTGGTGCGACGGTTGGCGGCCCAACGCTTGGGCCACCACCGGCCCTAGGCTGGACCGGTGACGACCAGCCACACACCCCCGGTCCCGCCCGGGTCAGGAGACGTGCTCGCCCTGGACCGGCAGGTGTGCTTCGCCCTCTCGGTGGCCGCTCGCAACGTGGTCGCCGTCTACCGACCGGTGCTGGAGCCACTGGGCCTGACCCACCCGCAGTACCTGGTGATGCTGGCGCTGTGGCAGCACGGGACGTTGTCGGTCAAGGCGCTCTCCGGCCTGCTGCAGCTGGACCCGGGCACGCTCTCGCCCCTGCTCAAGCGGCTGGAGGCGGCCGGTCTGCTGCGCCGGGAACGGGATCCCAGGGACCAGCGCAACCTGGCACTGGCGCTGACCGACGAGGGCGCGGCGCTGCGCGAGCGAGCGGAGCAGATCCCCGCGGGCATCGTCGAGCGCCTGGGCATGCCGGTCGAGCAGCTGATGAGCCTGCACGAGGCGCTCACCCAGGTGATCGCCGCGTCCCAGCAGGCCCTGGACCACCGCGCCACCGCCGACGGCGCCGGGCCGGAGGCCACGGTCGCCTGACCGCTGGCCGCCGGCTGTGAGGCTGCTGACATTTGGCACCCCAACCGTTGGCGTCCCAGCGATCTGCGGGACGATGGACGCGGAACCGTCGCCGGGGCAGGAGCACACGAGCGTCATGGCAGAGCACGATCCGACCGAGCCGGTCATCCGGCCCGCTCCGCACCGCTGGCTGTGGTACGCCTTCGGTGGCGGACTACCCGCTCGCCACCGCGGCTGGGTGCTGTTCGACACCACCACCGGCACCTGGGGCCTGCGGCACGTGGCCCGCATGCTCGTCCAGATGTCGATCCCGATCGCGCTGATCATGGTCTTCCTGCCCGCCCCGCTGGGGCTGCGGGCGGCGGTGGCCGGCGGCGGGGTCTTCCTCGGGCTCATCTACTCGCTGGCCTACATGCCCGAGACCACGGAGAACCGGGTCGTCAAGGCCGGCTACCCGGCCGGCACGGCCACCGCCCACCGCGAGCGCGCCGCCCACCAGCGCGACCTGCGGGACAGCGAGCGGCGCCGGGCCGCCAACGCCAGGCGCGCCGCCCGCTACCGCGACCGCACGGGTCGCTGACCCGCCGGCCCCGGACGCCGATCGGCACCGCCCCGGACGGGAACGGTGCCGATCGCGGACGCGCCCGCTGCCGCGGTCTCAGCGGCGCTTCTCGGTCACCCAGAGCATGAGGCCCAGCAGGACCACCAGGCCCACGACGACGATCACGGCCACCAACAGCAGGTCCATTCCCCCTCCGATCTCCTTGGTGGGAACGACGGCCGACCGATGCGCTGCACCGGTCGGTCCGGTCGTCACGACGGCGCTGCACGCGCCCGTGCGAGTGGTCAGCGGATCGGGCGTCGGCCTGTTGGCGACGCCCGGCGGACCTCCCCACCACCGCACCGGACCGGGCGGGGTCGCCCCACCCCCGGCGCTCGAGCGAGCGCGGGGGGCGGATCGCCTCGACGGCGGGGGTGACGGGGAAGGCCACGGTCGGGGACGGTAGGCAGCCCCGGAGACGACCGGAACGGACGCCGGGACACTTTGCTGAACGATTACCTCCCGCCCCGGACCCACGGTGCCGGCGCAGCAGCGGCACGGGTCCGGCGACCGCGCGCGAGGCGACGCAGGCGCCGAGGGGGCGTCGTGGACCGGCGGAGGCGGCGGACGCCGACGACCGTCCGCCGACCCGCGCCCGGTCTGCCCCTCCCCGGCGCTGCCGGCGCGGCCGTGTTGGCAGCATCGCCGCCATGACCGTCGCCCGCTCCCTGCTGCTGTTCGCCCTCGCCGCGCTGGCGGAGATCGGCGGCGCGTGGCTGGTCTGGCAGGGGGTGCGCGAGCAGCGGGGCTGGGTGTGGGCGGGACTGGGCGTCATCGCGCTCGGGGTCTACGGGTTCGTCGCGACCCTGCAGCCCGACGCGCACTTCGGGCGCATCCTCGCCGCCTACGGCGGGGTGTTCGTCGCCGGGTCGCTGGCCTGGGGCGTGCTCGTGGACGGCTTCCGTCCGGACCGGTGGGACCTCACCGGCGCCGTGATCTGCCTGATCGGCGTCGCCGTGATCATGTACGCGCCCCGGTCGTAGGGATCCGGCCGGCGGCACCGTCGTCGGAGCGCCCGGCCGCACGGGTAGGTCGTGCCCAGCACCGACAGCGACCCGTCGACGGGGGCCTGCACCGAGCGGGGGGTGGCGCCGTAGACCACCTCGAAGACCTGCCGGATGGCGATGCCGATGCCCCGGGTGACCAGCATCCCGGCCAGGCCGTCGGTGATGCGGCCGAGCCGGCCGCGCTCGAGGAGGTACAGCAGCGGGGTGACCACGACCAGGCCGACCGCGACGCGCAGCCAGAACGGCAGCGCGGCGGTGGCGATCATGGCGTAGGCGCCGATCGCCGCGAGGTCCCCGACGGCCAGGTCGACGATCCGGCTGACCCCGAAGACCAGGGCCAGCGACAGCGCGAGCAGCGCGTACAGCCCGAACTGGGTGAGGCCCGACAGCAGGACCTCGATCAGGACGTTCACGCCGCCTCCCGCCGCCACACGGCGGGCCGCCACCACCGGTCAGGGCCCGCCACTGTCAGGGCGAGGACCACACCAGACCGGGCGCAGGCGCAGTGGTCGCTCAGAGCACTGCAGTCGTCCCCGAGGGAACTGTTCGGCCTCCGGCGGTGCGGCCCCCGCGCGGGGAGCCGCCCTCAGGAACGCGCGGGGAAGGTGGTGAGGCGGACGGTCTCGGGCAGCGCCCGGAGCGCGGCGAGCAGGGCCGGGGGCAGGTCGCCGTTGACGTCGGTGACCACGTAGCCGAGCTCACCGCGGGTGGCCAGCACCTGGCCGTCCACGTTGAGCCCGTGCTCGCCGACCAGCGCGTCGACCCCGGCCAGGACGCCGGGCACGTTGCGGTGCAGCAGGGCGAACCGGGCCGCGGACGACCCGTGCAGCGCCACCGCGGGCAGGTTGACGCTCAGCGTCGTCGTCCCGGTGCGGCTGTAGTCGGCCAGCTTGCCGGCGACGAACCGCCCGATGTCGTACTGGGCCTCCTGGGTGGACCCGCCGACGTGCGGGGTGAGGATCACGTTGGGCAGCCCGCGCAGCACCGAGTCGAACGGGTCGCCCTGCTCGCGGGGCTCGTCAGGGAAGACGTCGACCGCCGCGCCGGCGATGTGGCCGCTCTCGATGTGGTCGCGCAGCGCCTCGTGGTCGACGACGAAGCCGCGGGAGAGGTTGAGGAACAGGCTGCGCCGGCGCATCCGGGCGAACTGCTCGGCGCCGAACAGCCCCGCGTTGCCGGCCCGCCCGTCGACGTGCAGCGTCACCGTCTCGGCGCGCTCCAGGAGCTCCTCCAGGCTGCCGCAGGCCTGCGCGTTGCCCAGCGCGAGCTTGTCCTCCAGGTCGTAGAACAGCACCCGCATGCCCAGCGCCTCGGCCAGCACCGACAGCTGGCTGCCGATGTTGCCGTACCCGACGATGCCCAGCGTCCGCCCGCGGATCTCGTGGCTGCCCTTGGCCGACTTGTCCCAGACCCCGGCGTGCAGGGCGCGGTCCCGGTCGCTCAGCCGCCGGGCCAGGCTGATGATCTCGGCGATCGCCAGCTCCACGACGCTGCGGGTGTTGGAGTACGGCGCGTTGAACACCGCCACCCCGGCACCGGCCGCCGCGGCCAGGTCGATCTGGTTGGTGCCGATGCAGAACGCGCCGACCGCCGTCAACCCCGGGTGGCCCACCACGACCGCCTCGGTCACCTGCGTCTTCGACCGGATGCCCAGCAGGTCGACGCCGTCGAGCGCGGCGACCAGGTCGGCCTCGTCCAGCGCTCCCCGCAGCGACTCCACCTCGTAGCCCGCCGAGGACAGCAGCTCCACGGCCACCGGGTCGATGTTCTCCAGCAGCAGAGCTCTGGGCATGTCGGGCAGTCCCCCTCGAGAAGCGTGGTGCCGCCGATCCTCCCAGCACCGGCGGGAGCGCCCGCCGGGGGCGGCAGGGCGACCAGCGCCCCCGGGACGGCGGGGGTCCGTGCCGGGACGGCGGACGACCTCCGGGACCGGGGTGGGCGGACCACCCCGGTCCCGGAGGTCGTCGGGTCGACCGGGTGCGTGCCCGTCAGGCGAAGGCGGGCACGACCTGCTCGATGAACAGCGCGAGGGACTTCCTCTTCTCCTCGTGCGGCAGGCTGTTGTCGCACCAGAAGCTGAACTCGTCGACGCCGAGCTCCTGGTAGTGGCGGATGCGCTCGATGACCTCGTCCGGGGTCCCGATCATCGCCGTCCGGTGGAGGGACTCGAGCTCGAACTCCGGCCGCCCCTGGAACTTCTCCTCGGGGCTGGGGTCCAGGAAGCCGTTGACCGGCGCGGTCTTGTTGCCGAACCAGGCGTCGAAGGTCCGGTAGAAGCGCGAGATCGCCTCCGCGGCCGGCCGCCAGCCCTCGGGCTCGTCGGCGGGGTGGACGTGGGTGTGGCGCAGGACCATCAGCTGCGGGCGAGGGACCTCGGGGTGGTTGGCCACGGCCTTCTCGAACTTCCGCGTCAGGTCGAGCACCTCCTCGTCGCCCTTCATCAACGGGGTGACCATGACGTTGCAGCCGGTCCGGACGGCGAAGTCGTGCGAGTCGGGGTCGCGCGCCGCGACCCACATCGGCGGCATCGGCTGCTGGACCGGCTTGGGCACGCTGGTCGACGTGGGGAACTGCCAGATCTCGCCGTCGTGGGCGTAGTCGCCCTGCCACAGCTGCCGCACCGCCGGCACGAGCTCGCGCAGGTGCGCACCGCCACCGGAGGCGGGGATGCCGCCGGCCATCCGGTCGAACTCGAACTGGTAGGCGCCGCGGGCCAGGCCCACCTCCATCCGTCCGTTGCTGATCACGTCGAGCAGGGCGCACTCGCCGGCGACCCGGATCGGGTTCCAGAAGGGGGCGATGATCGTGCCCGCCCCCAGCCGGATGGTCGACGTCCGCGCGGCCAGGTAGGCCAGCTGCGGCATCGGACTCGGGGAGATCGTGTACTCCATCGAGTGGTGCTCGCCGATCCAGACCGTGCTGAAGCCACCGGCCTCGGCCATCAGGGTCAGCTCGGTCAGGTCCTCGAACAGCTGCCGGTGACTGACCTGCTCGTCCCAGCGCTCCATGTGCACGAACAGAGAGAACTTCACTTCGACTCCTCGTCTCCTGGTGGGTGGTCCGGGCGGTGCTCAGGGCGACGGTGAGGACCGCGCCGCGGCGTCCATCTCGCTGAGGGTCACGTCGCCGGTGGCCCAGTGGTCGCGCGGGACCTCGCGGACGATCACCCGGATGTGGTCCGACCGGGCGCCCACGGTCCGCGCCACGGCCTCGTGCACCTCGTGGATCAGGGCGCGGACCTGGTCGGGGCTCCGGCCGGCGCCCAGCGTCACCTCGATCAACGGCACCGTCAGCTCCGCATGACGAACGGGTCGGCCACCGGCTCCTCGCTGGTGTTGACCCAGACGCTCTTGAGCCGGGTGTACTCCCTGATCGTCTCGGTCCCGTGCTCGACGCCGACGCCGCTGTTCTTGAAGCCCTGGCGCGGCGACATCGGGGACATGGCCCGGTAGGTGTTGACCCAGATGGTCCCGGCCTCCAGGCGCGAGGCCATCCGGTGCGCCCGGGACAGGTCCGAGGTCCAGACCCCGGCCGCGAGCCCGTACTCGGTGTCGTTGGCCAGGCGGACGACCTCGTCCTCGCTCTCGAACGGCATGACCGCCGCCACCGGGCCGAAGATCTCCTCGCGGACGACCCGCATGGAGTTGTCCACGTCGACCAGCACGGTCGGCTCGTAGAACCAGCCACCGAGGCCGCCGTCCGTGGGACGCCCTCCGGTCAGGACCCGGGCGCCCTCGCTGCGGCCCAGGTCCACGTACCCGGCGACCTTGTCCCGCTGGTCGGCGAAGGCCAGCGGACCGAGCTCGGTGGTGTCCTCGAGCGGGTCGCCGATCCGGATGCTGCGCGCCCGCTCGGTGACGCGCTCGAGCAGCTCGTCGTAGACCGCCCGGTGCGCGAAGACCCGGCTGCCGGCGATGCACGTCTGCCCGGCCGCGGCGAAGATGCCGGCCACGACGCCCATCGCCGCGTTCGAGACGTTGGCGTCCTCGAAGACGATGTTGGGCGACTTCCCGCCCAGCTCCAGGGTGGAGCCGACGAAGCGTGACGCCGTGCTCGCGGCGATCCGCGCCCCGGTGCCGGTGCTGCCGGTGAACGAGATCTTGGCGAGGTCGGGGTGGTCGACCAGTGCCTGGCCCGCCTCCGGACCGAAGCCGGTCACCACGTTGACCGCACCGGGCGGGAAGCCCGCCTCGACGACGAGCTCGGCGAGCCTGAGCACGGTCGCCGAGGTGTACTCCGACGGCTTGACCACGACGGTGTTGCCGGCGCACAGCGCGGGGGCCAGTTTGCTGGTGGTCAGGGTCAGCGGCGAGTTCCACGGGGTGATCGCACCGACGACGCCCAGCGGCTCGCGGGTGGTGTAGTTCAGGACCCGCCGGTCCGAGGTCGGGATGACGTCGCCCTGGATCTTGTCGGCCAGGCCGGCGTAGTACCAGTAGTACTCCGGGAGGGTGGCCAGCTGCGCCCGCATCTCGCGCAGCAGCTTGCCGTTGTCCTCGGTCTCCATCCGCGCCAGCTCGTCGGCGTGCTCCCCGATCAGGTCCCCGAGCCGGCGCAGCAGGTGGCCGCGCCGGGTCTGGCTGAGGTCCCGCCAGCGGGGGTCCTCGAACGTCGCCCGGGCGGCGTGGACCGCCCGCGCCACGTCGGCGGCGTCACCGCGCGCCGCGGTGTACAGGGGCGTGCGGGTGGCGGGGTTGGTGCTCTCGAAGTACTCGCCGGCGGAGGGGGCCACCCACTCGCCACCGATGTGGTGCTCGTACTGCTTGAGGTCAGACATGAGCCCTCTCTCCGATGAAGGTGGTCAGGCAGGTGACCAGGTCCTGCGGGCGCTCGACGGGGAGCATGTGGCGTGCGCCGGGGACGACGACGGCCCGGCAGTCCGGGATCGCGGCGGCCAGCCGGGCGGTCATCTCGGGGGTGGACCCGGGGTCGTGCTCGCCGGTGACGGCGAGCGCGGGCACCGTGATCCGCGGCAGCTCGGGGGCGATCTCGGCGTCGCCGGTGGCGAACACCCGGTAGCAGGCCAGGTAGGACGGGACGTCGTTGGCCAGCAGCGTCGTCTCGGTCCGGCGCACCGTCTCCGCGTCCACGGAGGTCCCGGCGTACCAGCGCTGCAGGGAGGCCGTCACGCTGGCGGGGAAGTCCGCGGCGGCGGTGGCCAGGCGGCTCAGGACGGCGGCCCGCTCCGCCTCCGTGCGCCGGCACACCGAGCTCACGGAGGTCAGCGTGGCCACCAGGTCGGGGCGGTGGCGCGCCAGGTGCTGGGCCACCAGCGCGCCCAGGGAGAAGCCGACCAGGTGCGAACCGGGCGGCACCGAGGCGGCGACCTCGTCGGCGAGGTCAGCGAGCGTGACGCCGTCCGGAGCCGGTCGTTGCCGACCGTGCCCGGGCAGGTCCGGCGCCAGGACCTCGACGTCGTCCGGCAGCAGGGCCCTGACCGGCGCCCACATGGTGGAGTCCAGACCCACCCCGTGCAGCAGGACCATCGTGGGCTCGGGCATGGCCGCGGCTCACTGCTCGGTCGACAGGGCGGCCAGGCGCTGCTGCGGCCGGCCCTGTGCGGCGGCGGCGAGGGCGACCACGAGCTCGCCCGGGTGGGGCGCGTCGGCGATCCGGACCTCGATCGTCTGGTGGTGCGACCGGATGGTGGCGTCGGTGACGTGCTTGAGGGGGATGTCGAAGACGACCCCCGCGGGGCCGCGCTTCTCGACCGCCGGCAGCAGCGTGGTGGCGTTGGCCGCCTTCCGGAAGTGGTCCCCGAACTTCAGGGTGTGGATCAGCGCGGACCCGTGCTCGATCTCCCCGTCGAGCCCGACGATGCCCGCCTTGCCGTAGGCCTCGGCCGGCGCGCCCAGGGCCTCCAGCACCTGCGGTGCCAGCAGGGCACCCAGCGCGGAGGCGTTCTGCTCGATGCCGGGCTGGAGGTCCTCGACGAAGCCCTGGCCGGCCCAGGGGTTCTCGATGACGGCGGCGACGACGGCGACCCGAGCCGCGGGGGTGACCTCACGGCCGCCCTCGGCGCAGACCTCCTCGACGACGGTCACGATCTTGCGCACCTTCATGTCAGCGGACTCCCAGGTTCTCGGCGGTGACGACGGGGTCGGTGGCGCGGTCCCCGATGCGGGCGTGCGGGCGGGGACCAGTGGAGGCGGCCGCGATGACCACCAGCTCGTCGGCCCGCGGGGCGTCGGGCACGCGGGCGGTCACGGTCTGGTAGTGACTGCGGGTCGCCGCGTGCGTCTTGTGCCACATGGGCACGACCAGCGCCTCCCCCGCGTCGGCGCGGGTGTCGGCGAAGCAGATGATCGACTCGCCCTCGAGGAAGTCGCGCACCAGGTTGCCGAAGTACGGCGTGTGGATGAGCGCCCCGGCGTGCTCGACCTCCCCGGCGGTCCCGACCACGGCGGCCTTGCCGAAGGCCTCGATCCGGTCGACCCCACCGAGGGCCGCGATCAGCCGGTCGGTCAGCACCCGGGCGAGCACCGGGGCGATCTCGGCCACCTCCGGGGACAGGTCGGTGTCCGGGCCGGTGCCGACCCAGGGGTTGGCCAGGACGGCGGCAGCCGTGGCGCGCTGCGCCGGCCGGGCCGGCTCGCGGCCGTTCTCGGACAGGACGGTCTCGCGGTAGAGCACGACCTTCCGGATGCCGGCGCGGACCAGGCTGCCCGCCCGGTCCTCGGCCGCCTCCACGGGAGGGTCGGGGACGACGGGCGCCCCCGGGAGGTGGTGCTCGCGGCGCCGGGGGCCGATGGTGGCCACCCCGCCGCTGACGGCTTCTTGCATGCCAGAGACGGTAGGCCGCTGGTGTACCACGGGTCAAGAGCGCCCCTGACTCCCGCGCGGAACGGTGCGGCAACGAGCCGGACACACCCGGTGCAGAGAATGGCCGGCTAGCCCGCCAACCTGCGGTTTCCCCGCAACGACGGGCTCGCCGCCATGGCCGGGCCCGGGCCGGCCCCGATGACGCGCCGACGGACCATTGACATGCAAGATGTGACCGCTCTAACGTCTGCTGGCATACCAGGGACGGCTGACGAGGCGTCGTTCCCGCACCCAAGGAGCCCCATGTCCAGTCACCTCGGGGAGCGCGTGCCCCAGCACGTGTCCGCCCCCGCGCCTGAGCCGGACCTCTCCACGATGCCGGTCGACGGCCAGCCCGACCCCGCCGACAAGGGGAGGCTCGGCTCGGTCTTCTGGACCTCGGTCGGGATCTCCGCGGTCTTCGTGGCGTGGGGGGCGCTGTTCACCGACAACCTGGCCACGGTCACGACGTCCTCGCTGAACTGGCTGACGTCGACCTTCGGGTGGACCTACCTGGTGGTGACGCTGGGACTGCTCGTGTTCCTCGTCTTCCTGGCCTTCAGCCCCGCCGGCGACGTGCGCCTGGGCAAGGACACCGACCGCCCCGAGTTCTCCACCCCCGCCTGGTTCGCGATGATCCTCAGTGCGGTCATGGGGATCGGCCTGATCTCCTACGGCGTCGCCGAGCCGATCTCGCACTTCGCCGCGCCGCCGCACGACCTCGCGCAGCCGGGGACGCCGGAGGCCGCCATCCGGGCGCTGCAGTACTCCTACTTCGACTGGGGTCTGCAGGCGTGGGCGATCTTCGCCGTCTTCGGTCTCGCGATCGCCTACAGCACCTACCGCAAGGGCCGCCGCACGCTGGTCAGCCAGCTGTTCGTCCCGCTGCTCGGTGACCGGGTCAACGGCCCCATCGGCAAGGCGATCGACGTCCTCGCCGTGTTCGCCACGCTCTTCGGCACGACGACGTCCCTGGGCCTGGGCGCGCTCCAGGTGAACAACGGCCTCGGCTCGCTGTTCGGCGTCCCGGTCACCTCGGTGACCCAGGTGCTGATCATCGCGGCGGTGACCGCGGTCTTCACGCTCTCGGCCGTGACCGGCGTCAGCAAGGGCATCAAGTACCTCAGCCAGGGCAGCGCCGCGCTGGCCATCGCGCTGTTCGTCTTCATCCTGGTGGTCGGCCCGGCGGTCTTCGTCGCCAACCTCTACGTCGAGTCCATCGGCATGTGGCTCACCGACTTCTTCCGCATGAGCCTGCAGGGCACCGCCTTCGGCGGGCTGGAGTGGATGCAGTGGTGGACCTACTTCATGATGGCCTGGTGGGTCTCCTGGGGGGCCTTCGTCGGGGTCTTCCTGGCCCGGATCTCCCGGGGGCGGACCATCCGCGGCTTCATCACCGGCGTGCTCGTCGTCCCCAGCGTCGTGTTCTTCACCTGGTTCACCGTCTTCGGCGGGACCGCCATCCACGTCGACATGTTCGAGGGCGGCGACATCGCCGCGCAGACGACGGCGGACATCAACAGCGCGTTCTTCGCGACGCTCGACCACTTCCCGCTGGCCACCGTGACCTCGGTCGTCGCGATCATCCTCGTGGTGATGTTCTTCGTCTCCGGGGCGGACGCGAACACCTACGTCCTCAGCATGCTGACCTCGGGCGGGTCGCTGAACCCGCGGCGCTCGGTGCTCGTCCTCTGGGGGACCCTCACCGGCGTCACCGCGATCGTCCTGATGCTGGGCGGCGGACTCAACGCCCTGCAGAACACGGTCATCGTGACCTCGGCGCCGTTCCTGGTCATCATCGCCGGCCTGGCGGTGGCCTTCTGGAAGGAGCTCACCAACGACCGGCGCGCGGCCGCGGCAGCCCTCGCCGCCGCCTCTGCCCCCGTCCCGCACCCCCGCTCGGGCGCCGGGACGGCGGAGGCCGCGCCCGAGTCGCGGACCGAGGGACACCGCGAGGACTGAGCGGCTCCGCCACTCCCCCGCACGACACCCCCGAGAGGAGACCACCATGTCCGACGCGGACACCCGCCGGAAGCTGATCGCGGACGCCTGGGCCGCAGCCTGGGACCACGGGGACGTCGACGCCCTGGACGAGGTGCTCAGCCCCGCCTACCGGCGGCGCACCTCCGCCGCCGAGGAGGGTCTGGACCTGCCCGGGTTCAAGGCGTCCATCACCGCCACCCGCGCGGCCTTCCCGGACCTGACCACGACGATCGACGAGATCCTCGTCGACGGCGACCGTGCCGCGGTGCGCTGGCACAGCTCGGGACGCCACGACCGCCCGTTCCTCGGGGTGCCGCCGACCCACCGTCAGGTCGAGGTCAGCGGCGCGACCTTCGCCCGCTTCGACGGCGACCGGGTCGTCGAGGAGTTCGTCACCTGGGACCCCCGCGCCCTGCTGTCCGCGCTGGGCATCATCACCGTCGGGCAGGACGGCTGATGGGCCCGGCGAGCACGAGAGGAGACCTCCCCATGACCGGCACGCCCACGGCCCTGGAGCCCGACCTGATGAAGCAGGTGAACCGGCGCTTCGTCACCGGTGTCACCGTGGTGACCGCGATGGACGGCGACGTCCCGAAGGGGCTGGCGGTCAACGCGTTCGCCAGCGTCTCCCTCGAGCCCCCGACGGTGATGGTCTGCGTGCAGCGCACCTCCTCCACGCACGACTGCCTGTTCCGGGCCGACCACCTCGCCATCAACATCCTGTCGACCGACCAGCTCGACGTCGTGCAGCGCTTCGCGACGAAGTCGGCCGACAAGTTCGCCGGGCTCGACTGGCGGCCCGGCCCCTTCGGGAGCCCCTTCCTCGACCGCAGCAGCGCGCAGATGGAGGTGCAGATCCGCGAGCGGCTGCAGGCGAGCACCCACACGGTGTTCATCTGCCGCGTGGTCGAGGCGACGGTCACCGAACGCAACCCGATGGTGTACTCCGCGGGACGGTTCTTCGACAGCGGAGAGCTGACCCCACTGGGATGACGAGGACAGTCGGGCGGGGAAGGGAACTCATGAGCCAGGGGCTGACGAGCAACGGCAACGGCAACGGCACCGGCCTGAACATGCAGGGCCGGGTGATCGCCGAGATGCGACGACGCATCATCAACGGCGAGATCGGGGCCGACGTCAACCTCTCGGAGCTCACGCTCGCGGAGGAGTTCGGCGTCAGCCGCACCCCCGTCCGCGAGGCGCTCAAGCAGTTGCAGACCGAGGGGCTGGTCGAGATCCGTCCCCGCGTCGGGACCTTCGTGACCACGCCGTCCCGCCGCGAGATCACCGAGCTGTTCGAGATGAAGGAGCTGCTCGAGGGTGCGGCGGCGCGGCTCCTGGCCCAGCGGGGACGCGTGCCCGAGCTCGACCGTCTCGAGGAGAACCTCCGCGAGGAGGACGCCGCGGTCGCGCGGGACGACAAGGTCCGCTACGCCCAGCTGGTGCAGGAGTTCCACGACCTCCTGATCGTCGGCGCGGACAACACCAAGCTCGAGGCCCACTACCGGATCCTCATGAACCAGCTCGCCTACTCCCGTCTGGTCACCACCTCGCTGAGCCAGCCCGGTCGCCCCGCCCAGTCCGACCAGGAGCACCACCGGGTGGTCGAGCTGATCACGGCCAAGGACGGTGACAGCGCCGAGCGGGTCATGCGGGAGCACGTCCGGGCCAGTCGGCAGGCGGTGCTCGCGGGTCTGCCGACCCTGCGGTGAGCTGAGCGGCGCGGACCGGCGCAGGCCCGCCGCCCCCCCACCCCGACCGCTCGATCGACGGGTCCACCCCCGCCGGGCCGACGTCCGCCCCGGCGCCCTCCCGATCCCCTGGAGCACGGCCATGACCGACCGACTCGTCCCCCACCGGGAGCAGACGTGGACACGATGACGGCACACGCAGGCGTGGCACCGGTGACGCCGGGGCCGGTGGTGCGCGGCGAGCGGCCCTGCGGTGCCGACCCGCTCGCCGCCCGCACCCCCCGCCCGGGACAGCGCGACCCGATCGAGCGGGTGCGCGCGGCGCTGTCCGACGTCGCCGCCGGCCGCCCGGTGGTCCTCGTCGACGGTGCGGACGGGGGTGACCTCGTGGTCGCCTCCGACCTGGCCACCCCCGAGGTGGTGTCGTTCGTGGTCCGGCACACGGCGGGCTTCGTCTGCGTCGCCGTGCCCGAGGACGACGCCGACCGGCTCGACCTCCCGCTCATGGTCGGGTCCGACCGCGGACGTCCGGGGGCGGCGCAGTGCGTGGCGGTGGACGGCGCCGGAGGCGGCACCGGCATCTCGGCCACCGACCGGGCGAGGACCATCCGGCTGCTGGCGAGCCCGGACACGGTCCCGTCGGACCTGGTGCGTCCGGGCCACGTCGTCCCGCTGCGGGTCGGGGCGGGCGGCCTGCTCGCTTCCCCCGGTCGCGCGGAGGCCGCGGCCGACCTCGCCGGCCTCGCCGGGCTGCAGCCCTCCGGCGCGCTCTGCGCGCTGGTCAGCACCAGCGATCCCACGAGGATGGCCCGCGGCCCGGAGCTGGACGCCTTCGCCCGGGCGCACGGTCTGTGCCTGGTCTCCATCAGCGACCTGGTCGCGTACCGCATGCGGTTCGAGGCGCTCGTCGAGCGGGGCGCGCAGGCGACCCTGCCGCTGCCCGCCGGCGGCTTCACGGCCGTCGGCTACCGCAGCCGCGTCGATGGCGCCGAGCACCTGGCGCTGGTCCACGGGGACGTCGGCGGCGACGACGTCGCGGTGCACGTGCACCGCGAGTGCCTCGTGGGCGACACGCTGGGCTCGTCCTCCTGCGGCTGCGGCGCGCACCTCCGGTCCGCGCTGGGCCACGTCGCGGACGTGGGCCGCGGGGTCGTGGTCTACCTCCGCAGCGGTCCGGGGGGTGCGGGCCCGCTCCGGGACCTCCTCCCCTGGCAGCCGGACCCCGGCGGCCGCCGGGCAGGCGTGGCCGACGGCCCAGCCCGCGACCGCGGCGTCGCGGCCCAGATCCTGCGCGACCTGGGGGTGCGCGACGCCCGGCTGCTGGACGACCTCGTCGCCCGGGGGTGCGCGGCGCCGGGTCGGTGAGCCCGGCGCGACGTCCGCCGGCTGGTGACGAGGACGACGCCTCGGCGTCCTGCCGGCTCCCCTCACGGGAGTCGTGGGTCGACGTGGACCTTGGGACCGGGCCCGGCCCCCTCCGGCCGCTCGCCGGCGAGCACGGCCCCGACCCGGTCCAGGCCCACGGTGGCCGCCACCAGCGGCCGCGGGTCGACCTCCCCGGCGGCGTAGGCGGCGATGGTGGCCTCCAGGCCCGGTGAGGCGGAGAGGATCCCGATGGCCGTGACGTCCCCGAGGACCAGGGCCCGCGTGTCCACGGTGCTCGGGGCGCTCGCCAGGCCGATGTAGACGACGCGGCCGCCCGGTTCGACCCGGTCGAGGGCCAGGGCCGGGAGGCCGGCGGCGGTGGAGGCGTCGACGACGGCGTCGAACGGCAGGTGCGGCAGGGTCTCCGCGGTCCAGGTGTGTGCGAAGCCGAGCGTGCGGGCGAAGGCCAGCGACGCCGGATCGACCCCCATCAGGTGCACCTCGGCCCCGGCGGCGCGCAGGAACATGGCGACCAGCAGGCCGATCGACCCGGGCCCCAGGACCAGCGCGCGGTCGCCGGGTCCCGCTCCGGCCGCCCGGGCGGCGCGCAGGGCGTTGCCCCCGGGCTCGACGAGCGCCCCCAGCGCCGGGTCCACCGAGTCGGGCAGGGCGTGCAGCGACCAGGCCGGCACGGCGATCTGCTCGGCCAGCGCGCCGGGCCGCCCGCCGCGGATCCCGACCTCCTGCCGGTGCTCGCAGACGTGCTGGTGCCCCCGACGGCAGCGACGACAGGTGCCGTCCCCGAGCATCGTGTCGCCCATGACCCGCCGGCCCACCCAGGCCGCGTCCACGCCCTCCCCGACGGCCGTGACACGGCCACACCACTCGTGCCCGAGGCGCACGGGGTAGGCGGCGTGCCCCGAGTGCAGGTAGGTCATCTCCCCGGTCCAGAACTCCGCGTCGGTGCCGCAGAGGCCGACCCGCTCGACCTCGACCACCACCTCCCCCGGCACGGCCACCGGGACCGGCACCTCCTGCACCACGCTCTCGCCGGGCCCGGTCAGGACGGAGGCGCGCATCGTGGCCGCGCTCATCGCGACGCTCGGACGTGCTGCCGAGGGGAGCCGCTGCCGACGGGGCCGCCGCCCGGCCCGGACGGGAGGACCGGGGACGGGCAGTGCAGGCCGGGTGGCGGGTCGACGCTCATGGCCTGGAATGGTGCCGGGTCGCCGTCCGGACGCCACGACCACGCCGCGCGCACGCGCGCGGGTGCATCCTGAGCCCGGCCCGGACCCCGGAGAGCGGCTCCCACCGACCGCCGGTCCGCTCCCGGGGTGGACCGGGCGACGGGAGCCGGGAGGGAGATGTCGATGAGCGCGTCGGCTGAGGGACGCACGCGGGGGGCCGGGCGCTGGCTCCCCGGGCTCGCGGTCGGCTGCGTGGCCGCCCTCGCGGTGGCCGCGTGCGGCGGCGACGACGAGGCGGGCGGCGCCGCAGGCGGGGACTCCCCCACCGCGGTGACGGTGGGCTACTTCCCGCTGGTGCACACGGCGACGGCGGTCCAGGCGGAGGAGACCGGCGCCTTCGACGACGCCGGCCTCGACGTCACGCTGGAGCAGACCTCCGGGGGCGCCCAGGCGATCCCCTCCCTCGTCGCCGGCGAGTACGACATCACCTACGGCAACTACACCTCGGCGCTGCTGGCGGCCCAGCAGGGCCTGCCGATCCGGGTCATCGCCGGCAACGACGTGGGCGCCGACGACCACGCGATCATGGTGGCGCCCGACTCGCCGTACCAGTCCCCCGCGGACCTCGCCGGCGCCCGGATCGCCGTCAACAACCTGCAGAACGTCGGCACCGTCGCCGTCAACGCCGTGCTGGAGGACGCGGGGGTGGACATCTCGACCATCCAGTTCGTCGAGCTGCCCCTGCCGGACATGGCCCCGGCCCTCGACGCCGGGGACGTCGACGCCATCTGGCAGGTCGAGCCGTTCCAGGCCGCGGCCAAGGCCAGCGGCGCGCGCGTGCTGTTCCCGCTGTTCAGCGGCCCGGTGGAGGGCATGCCGGTCGCCGGGTGGCTGACCACCGAGCAGTACGCGCAGGAGAACCCCGAGGTCGTCGAGGCCTTCCGCCGGGCGATGACGGCATCGATGGAGGAGCTCACCGACAACCGGGAACGGCTGGTGGAGCTCGTGCCCACCTACACCCAGGTGCCGGCCGAGACGGTGCAGCAGGTCGCCCTGCCGGCCTGGGACGCCGAGGTGGACGTCGCCCAGCTGCAGGAGATGTCGGACCTCATGCTCGAGTACGGGATCATCAGCGAGGAGTTCGACGTCCGGACGATGGTCGTCGACTGACGCGCCGGCGGGCCCACGACAGATGCCGTGGGCCCGCCCCCGTCGTCGGTCAGGCGGGGAACGACGACCGCGCGTGGTACCCGTGGTCGGCGAGCAGGGAGACCCCGTTGACCGCCACCGACCGGGGCGACGCGAGGCTCAGCACGAGCCAGGCGATGTCCTCGGGGGCACTGACCGGGTAACCGACGTCCGCGAACGACTCCATGCCCATGCCGTCCCGCGCCATGGGCGTGTCGACGATGGACGGGCAGACGCTGTTGACCCGGATCCCGAACGGTTCGTGCAGCTCGACCGACAGCGCTCGGGTCAGCTGCGCGACGGCGCCCTTCGACGCGTTGTAGGCGAGCATCCCCGGGACGGCGACGAACCCGGAGTCGCTGCCGATCAGCGTGCACGTCGGATGGGTACCGGACTTCAGGTACGGCAACGCCGTCTTCGCGAGCAGGAACGGGCCGACGACGTTGACCTTCTGGACCTCGAGGAACTCGTCGGCCGGCACCTGGTCGACGGCGTCCCCGAGCGTGCCCGCGATGCCGGCGCTGCTGACCACGTGGTCCAGGCCGTCGAGGTGCCCGGCGACCTCCTCGACCGCCGCACGCAGCGAGTCCTCGTCCCCCACGTCCCCCGCCGCTCCGACGACCGTGGCGTCCGGGTGCGCCGACCGGAGCCGGTCGAGAGCGGCGGAGAGCCGGTCGACGCTGCGACCGATGATGCCCACCGCCGCGCCCTCCTCGAGGAAGGCCTCGGCGACGGCGAGCCCGATGCCCGACGTCCCCCCGGTGACGAGCACCCTGCTGCCCTCGAACCCGAGACTGACCATGCTGTTCTCCTCCCGATCACGGTGGGTGGCAGTGGGGCCGGCTGCCGCCCGGACCTGCGCAGGGCCGGGCGGCAGGGGCGCCCGCTTCTACTGCTGGGCCGACGAGGTCTGCGTCCGGGCGGGCACCGGAGCGGGCTGGAACCGCTCGAGGTCGGTCTCGAGCAGCTCGTAGACCTCCGGACGGCGCCGGCGCAGGGACGCCGCGTAGCCCAGGCCGCCGACCAGCGCGACGACCAGCAGCCACGGCAGGAGCCGCACGTAGAGCGCGTCGGACCCGGCCAGCAGGGGGAAGTTGTCGATCGCCATGACACAGATCGCCAGCAGGCCCAGGAAACCGAGGCCCGGTGCCACGAACGTCGTCAGCCAACGCGGGTCACGACGACGGCGGAAGTGCACGACGATGGAGAAGGACGCCAACAGCTGCAGCACGAGGACGCACAGCGTGCCGAACCCGATCATGACCGGCACCAGGGTCGTGATCGGGTCCAGTCCCAGGACCGCGAAGAGACCGGCGACCACGAACGCGAAGACCGCGTTGGCCACCAGCGCGTTCTGCGGGACGCCGTTGGCCCGGGTGGTGGAGAGCCCGGCCGGGAGGATCCGCACCCGGCCGAGGGAGTACAGGTAGCGAGCGGCCATGTTGTGGAAGGCCAGGAGCGCGGCGAACAGGCTCACCACGAGCAGCACCTCGGCCACGACCAGCAGGGGCGAGCCCAGGTACTCCTCGAACAGCACGAACACGAGGTCACCGGTGGCCAGGTGGTCGAGGGCGACCTGCTGCGCGTCCTCCACCCCGGCAGCGCTGACCAGCGCCCAGACCGTCAGGGCGTGGACCAGGCCGATGACGACGATGGCGGCGTAGGTGGCCCGCGGGATGGTGCGCAGCGGGTCGCGCGACTCCTCGCTGAACAGCGAGGTCGCCTCGAAGCCCAGGAACGCCGTGGCGGCCAGGAGCAGGGCGACACCGACCGATCCGCTGAACACCACGTCCGGGGTGAAGACGTCGACGCTGAAGCCGGTCCGCACCAGCACCGAGACGCAGAAGACCAGCAGCGTGAGCGTCTCGAGCACCAGCGCCACACCGAGGACCTTGGCGCTGATGTCGATGCCGCCCCGCGCGAGGAGGAACGCGGCGACGAACAGGACCAGGCCGGCGACGTACCAGGGCACCTCGAACCCGGTCAGGTCAGCGACGACCACCGAGGTGAAGAAGCCGCCCGTGCCCACGGCGCCGGCGACGAAGAAGTTGTAGCCCA
Source organism: Geodermatophilus sp. SYSU D01105 (assembly GCF_054050095.1). Taxonomy (NCBI): domain Bacteria; kingdom Bacillati; phylum Actinomycetota; class Actinomycetes; order Geodermatophilales; family Geodermatophilaceae; genus Geodermatophilus; species Geodermatophilus sp. SYSU D01105. The sequence continues at coordinate 87,035 of NZ_JBJGYR010000014.1, read as the reverse complement.
TCGTGGCGATGAAGCCGGCGACCAGCCCGCTCGGCCGGCCGAGGCCCTTGACCACGAAGGCGTAGAAGCCGCCGGCGTTGACCACCACCCGGGACATCTGCGCGTACCCGACGGCGAACAGCAGCAGGATCACCGCGACGGCCAGGACGGCGAAGACGACGCCACCCCCGTTGCCGAGGGCGATGGCCAGCGACATCACGACGATGGCGCCGGTCAGGGGTGCGACGGCGGCGAGCACGAGGAAGACCACCCCGGGCACGCCGAGCTGGTCACGAGCGAGCCGAGAGGCGGGATCGGCGGGGGACGCGGCCATTCCGCTTCCTTTCCGTGACGGGACGACGGCGCCCCGGGGGGTGACGGACCAGTGCTGGGATCGGTGCTGTGCGGGTGGAGCGAGGTGCCGGGGCGGACCGGGTTCACCCGGGCCGGCCGGCGCCGTCCAGGACGGCCGCCAGGCGGTCGAGCAGCAGCGCGGCGTGCTCGTCGCCGAAGACCAGCGGCGGCCGGATCTTGAGCACGTTGTCGGATCGGCCGATGCGGCTGATCAGCACGCCCTCGGCGACCATGCCCTCGACGGCCGCCCGCGCCGCCGACGCGTTCGCCCGGGCGGGGTCGTCCGGCTCGACGAAGGTGAGCCCCACGTAGAGGCCGCGCCCCTTGACCGATCCCGCCACGGCGCTGGTCCGGGCCAGACGGGCCAGCTCGTCGCGCAGCACGGCCCCCACCCGCTTGGCCGACCCCACCAGGCCCTCGTCGCGCATGACGTGCAGGACGGCCAGCCCGACCGCCGAGCTCACCGGGTTGCCGGCGAAGGTGTTGAAGTAGGTGTTCCGGCGTCCGAACTCGTCGAGCAGCTCCTCGCGGGTGACGACCCCACCCATCGGGTGCCCGTTGCCCATCGGCTTGCCCAGGGTCACGAGGTCGGGCGTGATGTCGAACAGCTCGTGGCCCCACAGGGCGTCCCCGGACCGGCCGAACCCCGACTGCACCTCGTCGCAGACGACCAGGCCGCCGGCCGCCTGGACCCTCCGGCAGACCCCCTCGACGTAGCCCGCGGGGACCCGGGGCATCCCCTCCGTGGTGAACAGCGGGTCGAAGAGCAGCGCCGAGACGCCGTGACCGGCCTCCTGCAGCGACGCGATGGCGTCCTCGACCGCGGCCAGGCCCTCACGCAGGGCCTGCTCCTCGTCGGTCCCGGGGTCGTCCAGGTCGGGGATCCGCAGCGCCCGGACGTGCGCGCCCAGGGGTTCGGCGACCGTCAGGCCGGTGGTCAGCTCGGCCAGGGACGTCGTGTTGCCGTGGTAGCTGAAGTCGGTCACGAGGACGCCGGTGGCACCGGTGTGCTGCCGGGCGAGACGCAGGGCCAGCTCGTTGGCCTCGGAGCCGCTGTTGACGAAGAAGACGCGGTCCAGTTCCGCGCCGAAGGTCGCGAGCAGCTCCTCGGCGTACTGCAGGACCCGCTCGTTGAGGTACCTCGTGTGCACGTTGAGCTCGGCGGCCTGCCGGGACAGGGCCTCCACCACGCGGGGGTGGCAGTGGCCGACGTGCGGCACGTTGTTGTAGGCGTCGAGGAAGCGGCGCCCCCATGCGTCGAAGAGCCACACGCCCTCGCCTCGGACGAACTCGAGCGGGGTGTCGTAGAACAGCGGGGACCGCCGGCCGATGGTCGCGGCCCGGCGGGCCAGGAGGGCGTCCCGTCGGTCGGGGTCCGGAGGTGCTACGGGGTGGGACATGGTGTTCCGTTCTGTGGTCACTGCACGGGGGCGCGGGTGCAGGGCTCAGACGAGCTCGGCTCGCTCGGCCAGGTAGTCCTGCGCGAGGGCGAGGACGACGGGGGCCACGTGCTCGGCGATGAAGGCGGCGGTCTCCTCGCCCGGGCGTTGCGCCGCCCAGCCGAGGTAGGTGAGCCCTCGGGCCAGCAGCACCCCGGGCCAGGCGCGCAGGTGCCGCTCGTCGAGGGAGCGCTGCGTCCGGTAGCCGGCGACGACGGCGTCCACGAACTCGCCGAAGCGCGGGTGTGGCCGGTAGAAGAACAGGATCGTGGCCAGCTCGAACAGGTGCCAGCCCTCGCCGAAGTCGTCGAAGTCGATGAGGACGAGGTCCTCGCCCCGCACGAGGATGTTCTCCGGCGTGAAGTCGGCGTGGATGACGCCGTAGACCGCCGGGCCCGTCCCCAGCTCGGTGAGGTCGGTGGTGAGCCGGGCGACGGCCTCGGCCAGGAGTGCCCGGTCGGCCGTCGACAGGGCGGGCAGCTCCAGCGGGTCCCCCCACAGCGCCCGCTCCCCCACCAGGCCCTCGACGTCCCACGCCGCGCGGCTGAACCCGGGGAGCCGGCCGAGGTGCTCGGTGTGGTTGTGCAGGGCGCCGGCCATGGCGCCGAGCCGGTGGAAGTCCCCGGGCGTGAGTGCGCTCGTCCCCTCGAACGCCTCGCCGATGTCCCCGAGCGGAGCGGCACCGGGGACCCACCGCTGGAGGTCCACCTGCACCTCGCCGCCCGTGCCGTCGTCGACCAGGCAGATGAGCTCGCCGTCCGTCGTCTGCAGCGGCTCGGGGACCGCGAACCCCCGCTGCCGGAGGGCCTCGAGGTAGGCCAGCTCCGTCCGGACCTCGGCCACGGAGTGCAGGCCCGGGCGGTGCAGGCGGACGGCGAACGCCTCGCCGCCGCACTCCGCCCGGAAGACGTAGTTCTCGCGGTACTTGACGAAGTGGAGCGCCACCTCCTCGAGGCCGTACCGCGTCAGCGCCCGGTGCGCGATGCGCCGGGCTGCCTGCTCGTCGAGGGCGACCACGTGCGACCTCCTGGTCGGGCTGCTGCGCGCTCGCCCGGGAGCACCCGGCGGGCGACGAAACAGCGGGGTGAGGCCCCGGGATGTGTCCGGGCTCACAGGCAGGTTCGCAGCACCTGAACGGGTCGTCAAGACCCTTTACGCATCGTTCACAAACCGTGGCGTCCGGTGCCGATCGGGGCGAGCCGGCGAGGCTGGGGCGACAGGGTGCCGAGGGGCCGCACCGACGTCAACGACCCGGCGTGCGGGACGAGCCACGGCGACGCCGTTCCACGGGTCGTCCCGCGACCGGGGCGCGAGGACCGTCAGGCGCCGTCGCGCCGCTGGAGGCCGCGCGCCAGGTCGGCGATGCCGGCCAGCAGCTGCTCGGACCTCGTGGGGTCGGCCGCGACCTCGACCAGGGCCGCCCGCAGCGCACCGACGAGCAGCACCGCGAGGGTGTGCGGGTCGGCCCCGGACGCGATGGCGCCCTCGGCGCGGGCCGCGGCGACGTCCTCGGCGATGAGCGTGGCGCTGACCCCCGAGGCGTGCCCCCGGACCGGGGCCAGGGCGGGCTCGATGGTCGGGTCGCTGTTGGAGTAGAAGATCCCGACGAGTGGCCGGCTGCCGATCTCGAGCAGGGGTGCGGCCAGCGCGGTCACCCGGTCGACGAGTCCGGTCGCCGCCGCGTGCCGGGCCGTCGCCAGCTCCACGTACTCGGTGTTGATCTCCTCGTACAGCTCGCGGAAGAGGTCGTCCCTCCCCGCCGGGAAGTAGGCGTACAGGGTCACCTTCGACGTCCCCGCCTCCGCGGCGATCGCCTCCACGGCGGCCCCGGCGAACCCCTTCTCGGCGAACACCCGGAGGGCCGCGTCGAGCAGTTCCCGACGGGTCCGCAGCCTGTTGCGCTCGCGGAGGGAGAGCGGCGCATCCCCCTGCGGTGTCGGCTGCGCACCGGTCATGCCGCCGACTCCCTCCTCCGCGGTGAGCCCCTGGGTACACGGGCCCGGGAGCACCGCGGCCCGGGTGGATCACGGTCCGGCGGGGCTCTGCGGGACGTCCCCGGGGACCCGGCGTCGACCCGGACGACCTCATCCTAGAGACGACCGGTCCCCGGCCGGGCACGCCCAGGAGTCGCTCGGGCACGCCGTGCGAAGCGGCTGCCGACGCCGGAGGGGCGGTCCGACACACGGTTGCTTGCCGGTCGTCGGCAACCTCCTCCGGGCTGAGTTGACCGGCCGCTGCCATGGAACCGCCGGCGCCGGGCGGGCACGGTGGGCTCAGGCCCGCGGAGGGCGTGGCAGCTCCCCCTCTGACGGGTCAGGGCTGTCGGCAGCCACGTGTCGGTGCGGAGGGTGGAGGGGGTGACCGGGATGACCACGCAGACCCGGTCCGCCTCGGGCCCGGCCGAGGCGCTCGTGCCTGCCGAGTCACCCGCGCGCCATCGCTCGCCGGTGACCGGCGGCGGACGGCTGGCCCTGGCGATGAGCCTCCGAGCGCGCGGACTGCGCGGCCTGGACGCGCTGCGCCGCAGCCAGGACCGGGCGCCCCCGGCGAGTTCCTGACCCCTCGGGGTCGCCGGTCCGCGCCACACGCGTCCCGCCCCGGTGGGACGCGTTCTCGTCACACCAGGAGCCCCTCATGACCACCCTGCTGACCCCCGCGACGACGACCTCCGCCCAGGACACCGACTGGGCGCCGTTCCGGGCGCTGCTGGAGACCCAGCGGGCCGACTGCGTCCGGCAGCGCGAGCTCGCCCTGGCCGAGACGGCCACGTCGACGCCCGACCCGGTCGCGGTCAACCGCGCGGCGAGCCTGCTGCGCAGGATCGAGGAGATCGACGCGGCGCTGCAGCGCATCGCCGCCGGCACCTACGGCAGCTGCGTGCACTGCGGCGAGGCCATCCCGGCCGAGCGGCTGGAGTTCCGGCCGTTCGCGGCCGGCTGCGTCTCCTGCCAGCGAGCGCGCTGAGCGACCGGCGCCCCGTCCGCGCCTCCCGGCGCGGTCCTCCCCCAGCCACCCACCTCCCGGGCACCCCCGGTCCGACCGCCGCGTCGGACCGGGGCCGGCGCACGTCCTGCGCCGGCCCCCGCCCGGGGGACCCCGTCCCGGCGCCCCGGTCGCCGGAGAAGGAGCCGGCATGTCCTCGCCCCAGCAGCACGGTCCCGTCCTCGTACCCGGCGCACCCCGGCAGGTCGCCGTGGTCGGCGGCGGCATGGTCGGGCTCTCCTGCGCGTGGTTCCTGCAGGAGGCCGGCGCGCAGGTCACCGTCTACGAGCGCGACTCCGTCGGCGCCGGCGCGTCCTGGGGCAACGCCGGCTGGCTCACCCCCGCGCTGACCGCGCCGCTGCCCGAGCCGGCGGTGCTGCGCCACGGGCTGCGCGCGGTGCTCAGCCCCCGGTCGCCGGTGTACCTGCCGCTGCGTGCCGACCGCACGCTGCTGCGCTTCCTGACCGGCTTCGTCCGGCACAGCACCGCCCGGCGGTGGAGGGCCGGGATGGCCGCTCACGTACCGCTGAACGAGCGGGCGCTGGAGGCCTTCGACGTCCTGGCCGCCGCCGGGGTACCCGCGGTCACCCACCCGGCCCGGCCGTTCCTGGCCTGCTTCCGTCGTGAACGTGAGGCCGACCGGCTGTGCGCCGAGCTCGAGGCGATCCGGGACGCCGGCCAGGACGTCAGCGGCCACCCCGTCACCGGCTGGCGGGCCCGGGCGCTGGAGCCGGCGCTGACCGACCGGGTGGGTGCGGCGGTGCAGGTCCACGGCCAGCGGTACCTGCACCCGCCGGAGTTCGTGCGGTCCCTGGCCTCCGCGGTGCGGCAGCGCGGCGGTGAGCTGGTCGAGGGCGTCGACGTGACCGACCTCCAGCACGCCGCCGGTGGGATCACCGTCGTTCCGACCGCTGGAGAGCGCCAGCAGCACGACGCGGTCGTCCTCGCCACCGGCGCCGAGCTCGGCCGGCTGGCGGGACGGTTCGGCGTGCGGTGCCCGGTGCAGGCCGGCCGCGGCTACAGCTTCAGCGTGCCGGTGGAGCAGATGCCCCGCGGCCCGCTGTACTTCCCGGTCCAGCGGGTGGCCTGCACGCCACTGGGCGATCGGCTGCGGGTGGCCGGGATGATGGAGTTCCGCCGCCCCGGTGACCCGCTCGACCGGCGACGGATCGCCGCGATCGTCGACGCCGTCCGCCCGTTCCTGACGGGGGTGGACCTCGACGAGCGGCGCGACGAGTGGGTCGGCTCGCGCCCGTGCACGCCCGACGGGCTGCCACTGCTCGGGGCGACCGCCTCGCCGCGGGTGTTCGTCGCCGGTGGCCACGGCATGTGGGGCATCGCGCTCGGCCCGGTCACCGGGCAGCTGGTCGCCCAGGCCGTGCTCAAGGGCGAGGCCCCACCCGAGCTGGCGCCGTTCGACCCGCTGCGCTGACCCGCCCACCCCGCCGTCGGCGGCGCCCTCCCCGTCCGGAGTCCCCGTGCTGCGCACCCCCGTCCACCGGCCCGCCCCGGATCCCGGCCACCTGCTGTCGGTCACCACCGTTCCCGACCCCCGCCCCGGCCGCGTGGTCGTCGAGGTCGCCGGCGAGGTCGACAGCTACACCGCCCCGGCGCTGGACGTCTGCCTCACGTCCCAGGCGGGGCAGCGCGGCGTCCGCGAGCTGGTCGTCTGCCTGGGGCAGGTGACGTTCCTCGGTGCGGCCGGGGTCAGGGCGCTGGCCCGGGCGGAGCGCCGCTGCCGGGTGCGCGGCGCCCGGATGGTGATCCGCACCGGCGGTCGTCGTCGCGTGCTCCCGCCGCTGCAGCTGACCGGGCTGGCCGACGTCGTGGCCGTCGACCCGGCCGACGCCGAACCCCCGCCGCCGCGCGGCCCGCGGCTCCGGACGACGCCACGACGTCCATCGGCGCGGCGTCCTCGACGGGTGTGCCGGTGACCGGGACCGGGCGGCCGCCGCTGCGGATGCGTGCCTCGACGGCCGCCTACAGGTTCCGGGAGAGCCTGTTCGCCCTGCCCGCGCTGCTGGTCCTCGGCAGCGTCGCCCTGGCCGAGGTCGCCACCGCGCTCGACCGGGTCGCCGGCCCGCGCCGCGGCGCCCAGCAGGCCTCAGCCCTCCGGCCACCCCCGAGTGCTCATCGGTCCTCCCGGCCGGGGTGCGGCCGCCGCGCCTCCTGCGCGGGTCGGCGTGGCGCCTGCAGGCCCCGGTGGCCCTCGCCGAGGGCCGACCAGGTCGTCGTCGGGTCCGTCCGGTCCAGCCGGGGCCAGTACCGCCACAGCGCCCAGCCGAGGGCGGTGGCGAGACCGACCGACAGGCCGGCGGCCGGCGCCCCGAGGAGGATCAGCAGGATCGCACCCCAGACGCCGGCGACCACGACGGCCGGCGGGTCGGCCAGGTCCCGGGACGCCGGCCGTGCACCGGGCACGGGCAGCGGTGGCTCCACGGCGTCCTCGGCCCAGAACCGCTGGACGTCGTCCCACACCCGCTGCTCGGGATCGCTGAGCATGACCACCTCCGTTGCCGGACACCGACCATGCCCGCCGCCGGACCGGCGCCACCAGGGCTCCCACCGGCCGAGTGCGGCATGCTCCCGTTGCCGATCGTCGGCAACCGCCGGCCCGGCCCGCGCCCCCCGGGCGGCGCACCGCCGAGAGCGATGAGGAGCGGCCCCGTGACCCGCAGCGTCCCCCCGCGGAAGGCGGGACAGACCCCGGCCCCGCAGGACTGGCTCGACACGGTCGGCGCGGCGGCGGCCGCCGCCGCGCAGGCGCCGACCGGCCTGCTCGGGGAGTACCTGCCGATGCTCGCCGACGCGGCCATCCACGGCCGCCGACCCGGCCCGGAGGCGCTCGACGCGGTCCGGGAGCTCGGCCGGCAGGCGGCCGCCCGAGGCGTCGGCGCCCGCCGTGCGGTCGACCTGTACCTGTCCGCGGCCTGGCGGCTGTGGCGGCAGCTGCCCGTCGTCGAGCGCTCCAGTGATCCGGAGGAGGTCCGCGCCGCCGCGGAGGCGGTGCTGCGCGTCCTCGACGACGCCGTCGGCGTGCTCGTCGACGGTCACCAGGCCGAACGCCGCGAGATGATCCGCCGCGAGGAGGCCATGCGGGCCGAGTTCGTCGACGACCTGCTCCGCGGGGACGCTGACGTGTCGGCGATGGTGGAGCGCGCCGAGCTGTTCGGCATCGACCTCGGTGAGCCGCACCACGTCGCGCTGGTCACCCCGCGGGACCCCGGTGCCGCGGTCGACCGGACGGCCACCGCTCTCGAGCGGGCGGTCGTCGACCGGTTCGGGGACCGGGAGGTGCTGGTCGCGGTGAAGGACGGCCGCGTCGTGGTCCTCGTCCCCAGCGCCGACACCCCCGCCGGCGCCGCCGCGCGTGGCGCGGACATCGGCGAGCTGCTGCAGCAGGACCTGCGACGGCTGCGGATCGCCGGCCGCTGGCGAGTGGCGGCCGGACGCGCGTTCCCCGGCGTCTGGGGTGTGCCCCGCAGCTACGAGGAGGCCCGCGAGGCGCTGGCTCTCGCCGATCGGTTGGGCTCCGACGACGAGGTGGTGCACGCCCGGGACGTGCTGGTGTACCGGGTGCTCGCCCGCGACCAGGCGGCCATCGTGGACCTGGTCCGCGACGTCCTCGGCCCGCTGGAGCAGGTGCGCAGCGGCGCCGGTGTGCTGCTGGAGACCCTGCAGGGGTACTTCGACGCCGGCGACGTCGCCACCGAGGCCGCCCGGCGGCTGCACGTCTCGGTCCGCACCGTCACCTACCGGCTCGCCCGCGTCGCGCAGCTGACCGGGTACCGCGTCTCCCGCACCGACCAGCGGTTCGCGTTGCAGGTCGCCGTCCTCGGTGCCCGGCTGCTCGACTGGCCCACGACGCCGCTGCCGGGCGAGGCGTGACGGCCGGCCGGGGCTCGGTGCTCGCGGCGGTCGACCGGCGGGCACCCGTCGGACCGTGGACTCGGCGCCCCTGCGCCAGGGACGGCACACCCGAGGAGTCGACGGTGTCCGTGGCCCGCCGCGGTCCCCGCCGTCCGGCTCCGGGCGGCGGGGACCGCACGGGACCTCACGGCAGCTCGCGGTCCAGGGCCAGGTTCAGCTCGAGCACGTCCACCGACGCCGGTGAAGACGAACCGCAGCAGGGTGACCAGCGGGTTGCCCTCGGTCCACTCGAGGTGGACGTGCGGGATCCGCACGGTCTCGTCGCGCACGTGCGGCAGCAGCGCCGCCGGCGCGTTGGCGACGCTCGAGCTCTCCATCCGGATCACCCGGTACCGCTCGTGGACGATCTCCCCGCGGGCCATCAGCGCCGTCTCGAACTCGGAGGGGTCGGTGAGGGTGACCTCGACGAAGACCATGTCCTCGTCGGGCCGGTCGCCGAAGAGGGTCAGGGCGACCAGGGCGAGGGTGGCGATCGGCGACAGCAGCCCGGCGGCCAGGAAGGCGATGCCCGGCTGGTGGCCGAGGGTGGAGAAGCAGTCGACGCCGGTCAGGCACACGATCTGCCGCCATCGGTGCGTCCGGTGCGCCGCCTCGGGAGGGGCGTGCGGCCCGGGGAACCCCCGGCGTCTGCCCGGCCGGCCCTGCAACAGCCAGTCACGCACCGGCGACGTCGTCGGCGCCGGTGCCCGGCTCTCGGTCGTGGTGGCCACCTGCACTCCTGTCCGCGGTCGGCACCGGACTCCAGGCCGACGCCAGGTCCCGTCCGCGGCCGGACCGCTCCCCGCGGGGAGGGAGGGCGTGGGGGTCCCGTCAAGGCGGCGGGAGGCGGGGACTCCCGGCGCCGGTCCGCCCCGGTTCGCCAGGCCCGGGTCGGGCTCCTGTGGACCAGCTCACGCCACTACCGTCCGTGACGTGAACGACGGTCATGTCCTCGTCGAACGCCGTGTCGCTCCCCCGCGCCACGTCGAGGTCGAGTCCGCAGGACGGTGGTGGCCCGGCGTCCAGCACGCCTGGCGCATGTACGACGACGGCACGGGCTGGCGGGCGGCGGTGCGGTTCGTCGCCGCCGACCCGGACGGTCAGCTCACCTCCCAGGACGCCGACGTGCCCCACGAGCGCGTCCGCGACCGGGCCCCCCGACGGCTGACCTGGAGGGGTCGCAGCACCCGCACGCCCTGACCCCACGGGCCTCCCCGCCGGGCAGGCGTGCCGGGAGTCCCCGCGTGGGCCCGACGGCCTCGCGGCGCCGCTCCGACTGCACACGCAGGTGCTCGCGGCCGAGGGCCGCTCGGCCGAGGGCCGAGCGGCCGCGGTCGGCACCCGGGACATACGCTGCCCGGCGTCCCGCCCCACTGCCGCAGCGGAGAGTGACCATGCCCCCAGCCGGGATCGCGCCCGACGACGCCGTCGTCCTCGTCGTCGACGTGCAGAACGACTACTGCCACGCCGAGGGGACCCTCGGCCGGCGCGGGGTCGACTGCGCGGAGGCGCTCACGGCGGTCGACCGGATCGGCACCCTCCTGCCGGTCGCGCGGGAGGCCGGGGTCCCGGTCCTGCACGTGCACACCCAGCACTCGCGGTGGACCGACACCCCGGGGTGGCGCCGCCGGGGACAGGGCGGCGCGACCATCGAGCCCGAGACCGACCCCATCGTGGCCGCCGGCAGCTGGGGCGCCGAGCCGTACGGGGACCTGGTCGCCGACGGGGACTTCACCTTCGTCAAGCACCGCTACTCGGCGTTCGCGTTCACGCCCCTCGAGCTCGTGCTCAGCGCCCAGGCCCGCCCGACGCTGGTCCTCGTCGGGCTCACCTCCGACGTGTGCGTCCGGGCGACCGGCGTCGACGCGGTGTCCCGCGGCTACCGGCCGGTGCTGGTGGGCGACGCGACGGCGACGGTCGGGGTGGTCCCCCAGGCCACGGCCTGTGCGGAGTTCGCCGCCACCATCGGCCCGGTGGTGACCACCGAGGACCTGCTCTCCTCCTGGGCCGTCCGGACCGGCTGAGCGCCGGCGCTCCCTAGACTCCACCCGTGGCGACCGGCGACGAGACCGTGGCCCGGACCGGAGCCCAGACGGTGGCGCCGCACCTCGCCCGCCTGCCCGGCCACCTCATCCGCCGGGCCGGCCAGGTCCACAACGAGATGTGGACGCGCCACGTCTCGGGCTCGGTGTCGTCGGTCCAGTACGCGGTGCTGTCCACGCTCGGTCGGCACGAGCCGCTCGACCAGGCCAGCGTCGCCCGGCTGGTCGCCCTCGACCCGGCGAGCACGCACGCCGTCGTCCACCGGTTGAAGGCCGCCGGCTACCTGACCATGGAGCGGTCGGCCCAGGACGGCCGCCGGGTGGAGCTGCGGCTCACCGCGGCGGGCCACGCGCTGCGCGACGACCTCGAGCCGCGGGTCGAGCAGCTGCGCCAGGCCTTCGAGGCACGCCTCCCACCGGAGAAGACGACCGTCTTCCTGCGGCTCCTCGAGGAGTTCGTCACCGCCGACTGAGACCTCCCGCCCACCGGGATGGTTTCTTGACGAACTAACGATCGGCCCTTTCAATGAGGCGCGTCACACCCCCAGTCGCCATCCTGGTGAGCGGTGGTGACCCCGCCCGCGACGCCCGGCCGAGAGCCACCCCGCCTCGGCCACGCCCGCGGGGCCACGACGCCGCGACGCCCGACGCACAGCCCCAGCTCCCTCAGCGACCCGGACCCAGGAGGGCGGATGTCCGCACAGCCGGCCGAGCACGCCACCGCGCACGACCTCGAGTTCGGTCTCTTCGACTGGATCGACGCCACCCCCGGGAGGACGCCGGCCGAGGTCTACGACGCCCGGCTGCGGGTGCTCGCCGAGGCCGACCGGGGCGGGTTCAGCACCTACCACATCGCCGAGCACCACGGCACGCCGCTGGGGCTGTCGCCGTCCCCGTCGGTGTTCATCGCCGCCGCCGCCCGCGAGACCGAGCGCATCCGGCTGGCGCCGACCACCTTCATCGTCCCGCTGTACGACCCGCTGCGGCTGGTGCAGGAGATCTGCATGCTCGACCAGCTCAGCCACGGCCGGCTCGACGTCGGGGTCGGGAAGGGCTCCTCCCCCATCGAGGCGGCCATGTTCGGGCTGACCGCGCCGGAGACCGCCGAGCGCTTCGAGGAGCTGTTCCCGGCCATCGTCGAGGCGATGGAGACCGGCCGGTTCCGCCGCCCCGGCGCCGAGGGGGCCGCGGCCGAGGAGATCCCCCTGCACGTGCCGGTGTACCAGCGCCCGCACCCGCCGCTGTGGTACCCGTCGTCCAACGCCGCCTCCATCCCCCGGCTCGGCGACCAGGGCTACAACGTGCTGTTCGGGTTCGGCTTCGCGTCCCCGCCGCTGGAGGTCGTCCGCGAGCAGAGCCGGGTCTTCTTCGCCCACTTCCGGGAGTCCGCCGAGCGCGGCACCGTCCGCTACAGCCTGCCGGGGGTGACGCCCCGCTTCGGCATGCTGCGCCACGTCCTCGTCGCCCCGACCGACGACGAGGCCGTCGCGCTCGCCCGGCCCGCGTTCGACGCCCACTACGAGAGCTTCACCCACCTGTGGCGGCTCCACGGCAGCGAGCGGTTCGCCGGCCCGATCGACTTCGACCAGCTGGTCGCCGAGCGCAAGCTGTTCGTCGGGTCGCCGGAGACGGTCACCGCCCAGGTCACCGAGGCGGTGACGATCGGGGAGATCAACTACCTCGCCGGCGCGTTCGCGTGGGGCTCCCTCGACGTCGACACGGTCCTCTCCTCGGTGCGGCTGTTCCGCGACGAGGTCGTCCCCGCCGTCCTCTCCGGGACCGCCCGCCCGGCCGCGACCGCGACCCCTGCCTGAGCCCACGCGCCGGTCGGCACGACCGGCACCCCTGCACCGCGCCATGCGATCCCCCACCGTCGAGAGGCTCTCCATGTCCCGCCTGCGCGTGTCCGCCGTCCTGTCCTGCTCGCTGCTGCTCGCCGCCTGCGGCGGGGGTGGGGGCGACGATCCGGCCGGCGCCGGCTCGACCGACGCGCCCCGCCAGGTGACCGTCGGCGTCGTCCCGATCGCCGACGTCGCCCCGCTCTACCTCGGCGTCGAGCAGGGCTTCTTCGCCGAGCGTGGCCTCGACGTGGAGGTGGTGACCGGCCAGGGTGGCGCGGCGCTGGTCCCCGCCGTGGTCAGCGGCGAGCAGGACTTCGCCTTCAGCAACACCCTGTCGCTGCTGGTGGCGCAGGAGGCCGGCCTGCCGATCCAGGTCGTCGCGCCGGGGAACTCCTCCACCGGGGACCCCACCGACGACTTCGGCTGCGTGCTGGTCCCCGCGGGCAGCCCGCTGCAGTCGCTCGCCGACCTGGCCGGCAAGCGGGTCAGCACGAACACGCTGAACAACATCAACGTCGCCGTCATCCGCGACGCGGTGGACCGTGCCGGCGGGGACTCCTCGACCATCGAGTTCCTGGAGATCGCCCACCCCGACGTCCCGCAGGCGGTGGCCGGCGGTCAGGTCGACGCCGCGACCGCGGTGGAGCCGTTCAAGACGATCGCGATCCAGCAGGGCGCCCGCTGCCTGTCCAACGTCTTCGCCGAGGCCACGGAGGAGCCCCTGCTCATCGGCGCCTACTTCACGACGGCGGAGACCGTGCAGTCCGACCCCGAGCTGGTGGACGCCTTCGTCGCGGGCGTGCAGGAGTCCCTGGCCTACGCCAGCGAGAACCCCGAGGCGGCGCGCGGGATCCTGGGCAGCTTCACCGAGCTCAGCCCGGAGCTCGCCGGGGCCATCACCCTGGCCGGCTGGCCGCAGGAGCTCGAGCGGGGCTCGTTCGAGTACATGTCCGAGGTCGGGGCCCGCTACGGGATCCTCGAGCAGCCCGCGGACCTCGACGCCCTGCTCCCCGATGCCTGAGAGGACACCCGTGGACGTCGTCGGCGGAGGGCACGGCAGCGTCGAGCCGGGGACGGTCGTCCTGGTCACCGGCGCGGCGCACGGCATCGGGGAGTCGGTGAGCCGGCACCTGGCGGCGCAGGGAGCGGCCGTCGTCGCGGCGGACGTCGTCGCGGCGGGGTGGGCGGCCGAGGGCGTCACCCACGTCCGGGCCGACGTCAGCGACGAGGCCTCGTGGGCCGACCTCGTCACCACCACCCTGGAGCGGCACGGCCGCGTCGACGCCCTGGTCAACAACGCGGCGATCTACCAGGGGCTGGGGTCCAAGCGCCCGTTCACTGAGATCACCGTCGAGGAGTGGGACCGCGTCCTGGCGGTCAACACCCGCGGCGTGTGGCTCGGCATGCGCGCCGTGCACCCGGCCATGAAGGAGCAGGGCCACGGCCGGGTGGTGAACATCGCGTCGTCCACGGTGCACATGGGGGTGCCGTACTTCGCCCACTACACCGCCTCCAAGGGAGCGGTCATCGCGCTCACCCGGAGCGTGGCCCGCGAGGTCGGCGCCGACGGCATCACCGTCAACGCGATCGCCCCGGGGCTGGTCGAGACCGAGGCGACGCGCGCCCTCAACGACGACGACTACCTGTCCGTCGCCGCCGTGCGGCGGGCGGTGCCCCGCCGGATGGAGCCGACCGACCTCTGCCCGGCCATCTCGTTCCTGTGCTCCCGCAGCAGCGGGTTCATCACCGGCCAGACGCTCATCGTGGACGGCGGCGTCGCGTTCAGCTGACGCCCCCGGACGCGGCCAGGGACCACCGAGGAGAGACATGACCAGCTCGGCAGCCGGAGCACCTCCCGTCGACGACGGGCGGCCCGACGGCGTCACGGTGGTCCGCGACGTGGTCTACGCCGAGGTCGACGGGACCGACCTGCACCTGGACCTGTACCTGCCCGCCACCCGTCCCGCCCCGCTCACCGTCTGGCTGCACGGCGGCGGCTGGCTGCGCGGGTCACGGGCAGACCGCGCCGCCGAGCGGCTCCTCCCCCTGGCCCGCAGCGGCGTGGCGGTGGCCGCCGTCCAGTACCGGCTCAGCGACGCCGCCACGTTCCCCGCGCCGCTCGACGACGTCCGGGCCGCGGTCCGGTGGTTGCGGGCGCACGCCGGCGAGCACGGACTGGACGCCACCCGGGTCGGTGCCTGGGGCGCGTCGGCCGGCGGTCACCTCGCCGCGCTGCTGGCGCTGACCGGTGACGAGCGGGACGCCGAGCTGGGCGACTCGTCGGTGCAGGCCGCCGTCACGTGGTTCGCCCCGTCGGACCTGCTCCGGATGGCCAGCGACGTCCCCGAGGGGCCGCGGCCGCCCTTCCTGACCGGTCCGCCGCCCGAGCCGCCGTACGAGGCGCGGCTGCTCGGCGCCGACTCGGCGGCGTCCCGGCCGGATGAGGCGCGCGCCGCCAGCCCGATCGCCCACGTCCACGCCGGAGCGCCGCCGTTCCTGCTCGTGCACGGGGACGGCGACGGGCTCATCCCGTCCGAGCACAGCCGCCGGCTCTTCGACGCGCTGCGTGCGCAGGGCGTGCCGGCGCAGCTGTGGCTGCTGCACGGCGCCAACCACGAGGACCCCGGCTTCGACCAGCCGGCCGGCCTGGCCGCGGTCAGCGGCTTCCTGCGCGCCACGCTCCTCGACGGTGCCGCCGGCGCGGCCGGGGAGGCCTGACCGCATCCCGGCAGGCGGGTCCTCGCCTCCCGCCGGCCGGACCGGCTCGGGTGCACGCGGCGCCGCCGGGAACCCCGACCGCCGACGCCGCGTTGGGCAACGGGGGCGTCCGACCCGCCCCGTTCCCTCCGGCGAAGAGAGACATGAGCTCCAGTCACAGTCCCCAGGCCACGGTCCCCCAGCTCGCTGAGGGGGTGCGTGGCCGGTGACCGAGGTGCTGTCCCTCCTGCTCGGGGTGTTCGTGGTGCTGGCCATCACGGTGGCCACCGGCTACTTCGTGGCCCAGGAGTTCGCCTACATGGCGGTCGACCGCGCGACGCTGGCGGCCCGCGCCGAAGCCGGTGACCCCGCCGCCGAGCGCGCACTGCGGGTCACCCGCCGCACCTCCTTCATGCTCTCGGGCGCCCAGCTGGGCATCACCGTCACCGGGCTCCTCGTCGGCTACGTCGCCGAGCCCCTGATCGGGGAGTCCCTCGGCGCGCTGCTCGGCGGCGTCGGCATCCCGACCGCGGTGGGCGTCGGCGTCGGCGCGGTGCTGGCGCTGCTGTTCTCCACCATCGTGCAGATGCTGTTCGGCGAGCTGTTCCCCAAGAACCTGGCCATCGCGCGCCCGGAGCCGGCCGCCCGTCGGCTGGCCGCCTCCACCACCGCGTACCTGACGGTGTTCGGCTGGCTGATCTGGGTCTTCGACCAGGCGTCGAACCTGCTGCTGCGCGCGCTGAGGATCGAGCCGGTCCACGACGTCGAGCACGCCGCGACCGCCCGCGACCTCGAGCACATCGTCGAGGAGTCCCGGCAGAGCGGGAACCTGCCCACGGAGCTGTCGATGCTGGTCGACCGCATCCTCGACTTCCCGGACCGCGACGTCGAGCACGCGATGATCCCCCGCCCGCGGGTGGACACCGTCGAGACCACCGACACCCTCGGCCGGCTGCGGGAGCTCATGGCGTCGGGCCACTCCCGCTACCCCGTGCTCGACGCCGAGACCGGTGACGTGGTCGGCGTGGTGCACCTGCCCGACCTGCTCGTCACACCCGAGC
Organism: Geodermatophilus sp. SYSU D01105; assembly: GCF_054050095.1. Taxonomy (NCBI): domain Bacteria; kingdom Bacillati; phylum Actinomycetota; class Actinomycetes; order Geodermatophilales; family Geodermatophilaceae; genus Geodermatophilus; species Geodermatophilus sp. SYSU D01105. Next base: position 70,731 of record NZ_JBJGYR010000014.1, on the reverse strand, counting down.
CCGACACCGCGCCGGTGGCCGCCATCGCCCGCGAGTGCCCCGTCGTGTCCACGTTCACCCCGCTGCCCGACGCGCTGCGCCTGCTCACCGACAGCGGCAACCAGCTGGCCTGCGTCATCGACGAGTACGGCGGTTTCGCCGGCGTGATCACCCTGGAGGACCTCGCCGAGGAGCTGGTCGGCGAGATCACCGACGAGCACGACACCGACGTCGACCCCGGGTACGTGCCCGTGGAGGGCGACGGCGTGTGGGAGATGACCGGCGACGTCCACGTCGACGAGGTCGAACGCTCACTCGGCGTCGACCTGCCGCGCGGGCACTACGAGACGATCGCCGGCCTGGTCATCGCCGCCGCGGGCACCCTGCCCGAGCCGGGCACCCGGCTGGACATCGAGTTGCCCCCCGACCCGGGCGACCTCGTCCACGCCGACGAACCCGCACCCCGGCACCTGCGGGTCGACGTGCTCACCGTGGACCGGCACGTCCCCTCCCGGGTGCGCCTGGAACTGCCCGACCGCGCGACCACGACCGTCGAGGAGACCTCCCGATGAGCGACGACCCGTGGGTGGTCGTGGTCGCCACCGTCGTCATCGTCGCCCTGTCGGCGTTCTTCGTCGCGGTGGAGTTCGCCGCCCTGGCGGCCAAGCGACACCGGCTGGAGGAGGCCGCCCCGACCAGCCGCTCGGCGCGGGCGGCACTGCGCAACTCCTCGGAGCTGACGCTGCTGCTCGCCGGCTCGCAGCTGGGCATCACGGCCGCCACCCTGGCCCTGGGCGCGATCAGCAAGCCGGCGGTGCACCACTGGCTGACCCCGCTGTTCGAGGCGTGGGGTCTGCCGCTGGTCGCCGCCGACGTCGCGGGCTTCGTCCTGGCGCTGCTGGTGGTCACGTTCATCCACCTGGTGGTCGGCGAGATGGCGCCCAAGTCATGGGCGATCGCGCACCCCGAGCGATCGGCCACCCTGCTCGCCGGACCGATGCGCGCCTTCATGGCCGTGTCCCGGCCGCTGCTGCGGGCACTGAACACCGCGGCCAACGCCCTGGTGCGCAGGGTCGGTGTCGAGCCGGCCGACGAGGTCGCGATCGGGCACAGCCCGGACGCGCTGCGCCACCTGGTCGAGCACTCGGCCAACGTCGGCGCGCTCGACGCGAGCTTCTCCGCGCAGATCTCCGGCGCCCTGGCGCTCGAACGCATGACGATCCGGCAGCTGGTCACCGCCGACACGCCGCTGGGTGCGGTACCGACCGCCGCCACCGTGGCCGAGGTGCGCGACGCCAGCCGGCGCACCGGACACCTGCGCATCCTGCTCGGTACCCGCGCGGGGCTGACCGGCGTGGTGCACGTCCGCGACACCCTCACCGCTCCCGAGGGCGCACCCGCGACGTCCTTCGCCCGGCCGGTGTTCGCCCTCGAGGCCGACACCACCGTCCACGCCGCGCTCAAGGCGATGCGCGAGACCCGCAACCACCTCGCCGTCGTCACCGACGACGGCGCGGTGTTCGGCGTCATCACCCTCTCGGACGTGCTGCGCCGGCTGTTCCCGGAGGCGACCCCCGCGGTCGCCTGACGCCGGCCCGGACGGCGGTGCGGCGGGCCCCGGTACGGGGTCCGGCCGCACGCCCGGCCGCAGGGTCGCGAGGGTGCTCCCCACCTCCCCGGAGCGCTCCGTCCGGGGGAGTCTCGGCGCCCGCCGGCATGCGGCCGGCACCGTCGGGTACGGGATCGTCATGAGCGCCGAGGACAAGATCAGCAACAAGATCGACGAGCTGGCGGGCAAGGGCAAGGAGGCCGTCGGACGGGCGACGGGCGACCGCGACCTCGAGGCCGAGGGCCGCGGGGAGCAGGCGAAGAGCAACCTCAAGCAGGCCGGCGAGAAGGTCAAGGACGCCTTCAGGAAGTAGACCCGCTCCCCCGCCCCCAGGGGGCTCGGCTCGTCGCGCGAGCGGCTCTCGACCGGGGGTGCGTCCCGCGGCCGGCGACGGTGCCGCGGGCCGGGCGCCGGTCCACGTCGGGGAACGGCCCGGCGGCGCCGTGCCCGAGAGGACGGCGCCGCCCGACCGCGTGGGGCGCGGTCAGTCGTCCGCGGACCCGTCCGCCTCGTCCCGGTCCCCGCGCGGCCCGCGGTCGCCGACGACCGCCTCGACCCGGTCGGTGACGCGCTGCTCCAGGTCCGCCAGTCGCTCGTCGGCCTGCTCCTGGGTGATCCGGCCGTCGGTGACGGCCTGGGCGATCCGCTCCTGCTCGGCCGTGACCAGGGCCTGGACGACGGTGTCGACGGCCACCCCCTGGTCCTCGGCGACCTGCGCCAGCGTGGCGCCGTCGGCCTCGAGGGCGGTGTGCAGGTCGTCCTCGCTCATGCCGAGCGCCTCGGCGGCGGCCGCCAGGTCCCTGCCACCGCCGTGGTGCCCGCCGCGGCCGCCGAGTCCCGCCTCGCTCAACGTCGTGGCGACCTCGTCGGCCTGCTCCTGGGTGATCGAGCCGTCGCCCACCAGGCCGGCCAGCGCGTCCCTGATCCGGTCGATCGGGGTCGACGTCGCGTCCTCGGTCGTGCCGGTGTCGGCCAGCGCCGGGCCGGCCACGGCCAGGCCGGTGAGGGCCAGCGCACCGGCGGTGGCGGCGATGACGATCTTCTTGCGCACGGGTGCTCCTCGTCCGGGCCGGTGTCTCCGACCCTCCGTCCCACCGTGCGGGGACGGCCTGTGCGGAGGCTGGGACCGTGCGGTGTCGTCCCTGTGACCACCGCGGCGACACGACCCCGTCCCGCGGCCCGGTGACCTCGGACCCTGGGGGCGCATCGCGACGCCCAAGACCCTGGTCGCCGTGGGTGGTCGGGTGGCAGGGGGTCGATGCGATGACCGAGCAGCCGTCTTCGCCGCTGGGTGCACCGGCGACGACCGTCGTCCCGTTGGACGACCAGCGCGCCACGGAGCTCGCCCGCGCCGGGGGCAAGGGCGTCGGCCTCGCCCGGCTGCGGCGGGCCGGGCTGCCCGTGCCCGACGGCTTCGTCGTCGACGCCGGGGCCTACCGGCGGTTCGTGGCGGTGTCGGGTCTGGCACCGCTCGTCGACCGGGTGACCGCCGGCCTCGACGGGCGGGACGCCGACGCGCTGGCCGCGGCGTCGGCGACGCTGCGCGCGGCCTTCGAGGCCGCGCCGGTGCCCGGGGACCTGGCCGGGCCGGTCGTCGCGGCCTGGCGCCGGCTGGGCGGCGGGCCGGTGGCGGTGCGCTCCTCGGCCACCACGGAGGACCTGCCCGGTGCCAGCTCGGCCGGCCAGCAGGACACGTTCCTCGACGTGACGGGTGCCGAGCAGGTGGTGGACGCCGTCCGGCGCTGCTGGTCCTCGGTGTGGACGGCGCGGGCCCTGGCCTACCGCGCCCGGCAGGGGACCCCCTCCGCCGCGGCCGCCGTGGCCGTCGTCGTCCAGCGGATGGTGCCCGCCGAGGTCGCCGGGGTGCTGTTCACCGCCGACCCGCTCACCGGGCGCCGCGACCGCGTGGTGCTCGAAGCGGTGCGCGGGCTCGGCGACGCGCTGGTGAGCGGGCGCGCGACCCCGCAGCGGTGGGTCCTGGACGCCGGGAAGCACGCGGTCCTGGACGGCCCCGACGGGGCGGTCCGCCCGCTGCTGGACGACGGGCACCTGCGCGAACTGGCCGACCTGGGGCTGCGCGCCGCCACGCTGTCCGGCGGACCCCAGGACCTGGAGTGGGCCATCGCCGACGGGCGGTGCTGGCTCCTCCAGTCGCGGCCGGTCACCACCCTGTTCCCGCTGCCGCCCGGGCCGCCGGCGGGACCGGGGCTGCGGGTGTACATCCCGCTGACCCTCGCGGCGCAGGGCGTGGCCGAACCCATGACCCCCGCCGGGAACGCCGCCTTCACCGGACTGGTCACCGCGGTGTCGTCCCTGTGGTCGCTGCGCCGCCGACCGGCGCGGGAGGTCCCGCCCTGGGTGTCCCAGGTGGCCGGGCGCCTCTTCTACGACATCACCCCGCTGCTGGCCTCCCCCCGGCTGGGCCGGAGCCTGGCCGACCGGATGGGCCTGAAGGACCCCGCCACCGCCGCGGTCCTGCGCGAGTGGCTCGACCGGGAGGGACACCGGCTGGTGCGGCCTCGCGGTGTGGCGCTGCCGGCCGGGCTGACCTGGTGGGTGGCCCGGGAGGTCCCCGGCCTGATCGCGGCGGCCGCCGCCCCGGTGGGGGCACGCCGGCGGCTGCTCGCCCGCGCGGAGGACTCGGTGCGCCGGGTCCGGGACGAGGCCGCGGCGCTGACCGGACCGCGCGAGCAGGCCGAGTACGTCCTCGCGACCCTGCCGCAGCGGACGCTCGACGTGGCCTGGGCCCAGCTGCCGCAGGTGTACGTGGGACTGCTGGCCGGCGCGCTCGCCGCGGAGCTGTGCGAGCGGTGGCTGGGCACCTCCGCCGGGATGGAGCCGGTGCGCCGCTGGCTCCCCCACGACCCCACGCTGGCGATGGGCACCGCCCTGGCCCGGCTGGCGCGGTCCTGCCGCGAGGCGGGTGAGGAACCGTCGGAGACCGCTCCCGGCATGGCGGAGTTCCTGTCCACCTTCGGGCACCGGGCGCCGGACCGGGAGATCGACCTGGGGCTGCCGCGCTTCCGCGACGACCCGACCTACGTCGTGGAGCTGGTTAGGGGGTACCTCGCCGCCGGCGACCCGGGTGAGCTGATCGACCGGCAGCGGCGCGGCGCCGAGCAGGCCGAGGCGGCGGCCCGGGACCTGGTCGCCGCCGTCCGCCGGGCGCGGGGGCGGCTGCGCGCGCTGCTGCTGCGCGCGGTGCTGAGCCGGTACCGGGCCCTGGCCGGACTGCGGGAGCGGCCGAAGTTCGACCTCGTCCGCGTGCTCGCCCTCGGCCGCGGCCTGCTGCAGCAGGTCGGTGCCGCCCTCGTCGCGGACGGCCGGCTCGACGACCCCGACGACGTCTTCTTCCTCGATCCGGCCGACCTGCGCGCGGCCGTGGAGGGCACGGCGCCGGACCTGCGCGAGCGCGCCGGCCGCCGGCGTCAGGAGTACGAGCGGGAGCTTGACCGGCGGGTCGTCCCGCTGCTGCTCACCAGCGACGGCGAGACGGTGTACGGCCCGGCCGCCCCGGCGGCGAGCGCGCCGGGCACCCTGGCGGGCACCGGGGTGTCGCCCGGGGTGCACGAGGGCGTCGTCCGGGTCCTCGACTCCCCCGTCGGCGCCGCGCTGGCGGCCGGGGAGGTGCTCGTCGCCGCGAGCACCGACCCGGGCTGGACGCCGCTGTTCCAGCTCGCCGGGGCCCTGGTGATGGAGGTCGGCGGGGTGGTCTCCCACGGGGCGATCGTGGCCCGGGAGTACGGCATCCCCGCCGTGGCCACGGTGCCGGACGCGACCCGGCGGCTGCGCACCGGTCAGCGGGTGCGCGTGGACGGCGGCGCCGGGACCGTCACCGTCCTGGCCGACCCGGCCGGCCGGCTGCCCGAACAGCGCACGCGGGACTCGGCGGCCGCGCCGTCGTCCCCCGCCGCGCGGCAGGACACGCGCTGAGCACCGTCCCAGCGGGTCCGCGGCCCGCTCATCGCCGCTCCCCCGCCAGGTCGCCGTCCACCGCACCGGCCGACGGCGCCGTGTGGTGCCGGCCGATGGGCAGCATCAGCGGCTTGCCCGACGTCGGGTCGACGATGATCCGGCTGTCCAGGCCGAACACGGCGCGCACGCTGTCGGCGGTGAGCACCTGCGCGGGATCCCCGGCCACGTGGACGCCCCCGTCGGCCAGGGCGACCAGGTGGTCGGCGTAGCGGGCCGCCATGTTGAGGTCGTGCAGGACCATGACGATGGTCGTACCCCGCGTCCGGTTGAGGTCGGTGAGCAGGTCCAGGACCTCGATCTGGTGACTGACGTCGAGGAACGTGGTGGGCTCGTCGAGGAGCAGCACGTCGGTCTGCTGGGCGAGCGCCATGGCGATCCACACCCGCTGGCGCTGCCCCCCGGAGAGCTCGTCCACGGCGCGGTCGGCCAGGGCGGTCGTCCGCGTCGCCTCGAGCGCCACGGCCACGGCGGCGTCGTCCTCCGCGCTCCACCGGGAGAAGAGGCCCTGGTGGGGGTGGCGACCGCGGCCGACCAGGTCGGCGACCGTGATCCCCTCCGGCGCGATCGGGGACTGCGGGAGCAGGCCGAGCGTGCGGGCCAGCTCCTTGGCGGGCAGCCGGTGCACCGCCTTGCCGTCGAGGAGCACCCGACCGCTGCGCGGCGCGAGCAGGCGCGACATCGACCGCAGCAGGGTCGACTTTCCGCAGGCGTTGGCGCCCACGATCGCCGTGATCCTCCCGGCGGGCACCGCCAGGTCGAGGTCCTCGATGACCGTGCGGTCGCCGTAGCCCAGGGTCAGGTCCTCGGCCGCCAGCGAGTGGTCCGTGGTCACGACGCCCTCCGTTCGGTCCCGCGGGACGCCGCGCTCACAGTGAGCCCCCGACGCGGTTGGTGCGGACGATCAGGTAGATGAGGTAGGGAGCGCCGAGCACGCCGGTGACGACACCGACGGGGAAGCGTGTCCCGAACGCGAACTGGCCGACGAGGTCCGCGACCAGCACCAGCAGCGCCCCGACGAGGGCGGCGGGCGCCAGCAGCGACCCGTTGGGCCCCACGATCCGCGCCGCGATCGGCCCGGAGAGGAACGCGACGAACGCGATCGGGCCGCAGGCCGACGTGGAGAAGGCGATCAGCCCGACGGCCGCGACGATCGCGACCACGCGCGTCCGCTCCACCCGGATGCCGAGCGCGGAGGCGGTGTCGTCGCCCAGGCGCAGCGCGGACAGCTCCCGTGTGCGGGCCAGCAGGACCGGTGCGAGCACGGCCAGGGCGACGACGGCCGGCAGCGCCCGCTCCCAGGTGACACCGTTGAGGCTGCCGTTCAGCCAGCGCGTCGCCTCCTGCCACTCCCACGACCCGGCCCGGGAGAGCACGTAGGCGATGACGCTGTGCAGCATCGCCGCGGTGCCGATGCCGATGAGGACGAACCGGGTCCCCGCTCCCCCGTCCTTGTAGGCCAGCAGGTAGATCACCAGCGCCACGACCAGGCCGGCGACGATGGCGAAGGCCGACACCGCCGTCCCGCCCAGTCCGAACACCACGATCGCGACGGCGGCGGCCGCGCTCGCACCCGTGCTGATGCCGATGACGTCCGGGCTGGCGAGCGGGTTGCGCAGCATCGTCTGGAAGGTGCAGCCGGCCAGACCGAAGCTCAGGCCGGCGACCACCGCGAGGGCCGCCCGCGGCAGCCGCAGCCGCCCGACGGTGAAGGAGGCCCCCTGCACCTGCTCGCCGAGGACGACCCGGAGCACGTCCCCCGGCGGGTAGAACGTCTGCCCCACCATGAGCGTCACGGCGAAGACGACGACGACCGCCACGGCGAGCACGGTCACGACCAGTCGCCAGCGGGCGGCACGGCGGGTGCGGTTGCCGACGACGACCTCGACGGCCGACGGAGCCGGCGCGATCCCGGCGCTCACAGCTCGCGCACCTTCTGCCGGCGGACGACGTAGATGAAGAACGGCGCCCCGATCAGCGCGGTGACGATGCCGACGTCGAGCTCGCTGGGCCGGGCGACGATCCGGCCGAGGACGTCGGCGGCGGTGAGCAGGCAGGCGCCGGTCAGCGCGGAGAACGGCAGCAGCCACCGGTGGTCCACGCCCACCAGCAGCCGGCACAGGTGCGGGACGACGAGCCCGACGAACCCGATGGGTCCCGCGACGGCGGTGGCGGCGCCGCACAGCAGGACCGAGCCGCACGCCGCGAGGCCGCGCGCCACGGCCACCCGCTCGCCGAGACCGGCGGCGAGCTCGTCGCCGAGGGCGAGGGAGTTGAGGCTGCGGGCCGACAGCAGGCTGACGACGAACCCCGCGGCCAGGAACGGCAGCGCGGGCCCGACGGTGTCGTAGGTGGCGCCGCCCACGCCGCCGATCAGCCAGGACTGGACGTTGGCGGCGATGTCGCCGCGCGGCAGGGCCACGGCCGTGACGAAGGAGGCCAGCGCGGCCGAGGTCGCGGCGCCGGCCAGCGCGAGCTTGAGCGGTGTCGCGCCGCCGCGCCCGAGGGACCCGACGGCGTAGACGAACACCGCCGAGAGCGCGGCGCCGAGGATGGCCACCGACACCCTGCTGGTCGCCGAGAACAGCCCGAACCAGGCCAGGCCGCAGACCACGGCGAGCGAGGCGCCCATGTTGATCCCGAGGACCCCCGGGTCGGCCAGCGGGTTGCGCGTGACGCCCTGCATGACCGCGCCCGCCAGGCCGAGCGCCGCGCCGATCACCACGGCGAGCACCGTGCGGGGCAGGCGCTTGGTGACCGCCGCCTGACCGAGGTTCTCCGACGACCCGCCCAGGGCCGCCACGATGTCGGACCAGCCGACCTCCCGGGAGCCGACGGTGACCGAGGCGGCCACCACCAGGGCGAGGACCCCGAGCACGACCAGCAGCCACAGGAGCCGCACCGACCCCGGGCGCGGCGCGACGGCGGCGTCCGGGGTCGGACCGGGGTCGAGCGCGGTCACTGCGCCTTGTCGGCTGCCTCGGCGAGCATGGACACGTAGTCCTCGAGCACCCAGGGGATCGCCAGTGGGGTCGGGTTCGCCGCGGTGCCCAGCGGGGTGTCCGGCAGCAGCACGAGCGCCCCGTTCCGGACGGCGGGGATCTGCGAGAGCAGCGGGTCGGCCTTCAGGGCGTCGACCAGCGCCTGGTCGCCGTAGGTCACGATGACGTCCACGTCGTCGAAGACGTCGACCTGCTCGGCGCTCACGGTGCCCGAGAACTGGGTGCTGTCGGTCGATGCCTCGGCGACGCTGGACGGCGTGGTGAGGCCGAGGTCCTGGAAGAACGCGCTGCGGGTGTCGAACGGGGTGTAGTAGCTGACCTCGCTCAGGTCGGTCGTGTCGACGTGGGTGAGGAACATGGTCGCCTTGCCCTCGAGCTGCGGGTGCTCGCCGACCGTCCGGGCGATCTGCTCCCCGATGTCGGCGACGAGCTGCTCGCCCTCCTCGGCCATGCCCATCCCGGCCGAGTTGACCTCGATCATCTCGCGCCACGGCGTCGCCCACGGCCCCTCCGGGTAGGCCACGACCGGGGCGATGTCGCTCAGCGTGTCGTAGTCCTCCTGGGTCAGCCCGGAGTAGCCGGCGAGGATCACGTCGGGGTCGGTGTCGGCGACCGCCTCGAAGTCGATGCCGTCGGTCTCGTCGAACAGCACCGGCGTCTCCGCACCGAGCTCCTCGAGCCGCTCGCTCACCCACGGGAGCAGGCCGTCGCCGTCGTCGTCACCGAAGTTGGCGGCGGCCATGCCGACGGGCACGACCCCGAGGGCCAGCGGCACCTCGTGGTTGGCCCAGTTCACGGTGGCCACCCGCTCGGGCTCCGACTCGATCGTGGTGGTGCCGAGCGCGTGCTCGATGGTGACGGGGGTGAAGTCCCCCGAGCCCTCCGCCGCGGCGCCGTCGTCGGCCGACGACGAGGAGCAGGCGGCGAGCCCGCCGGCGAGGAGCGAGGCGGCGGCCAGGGCCACCAGTCTGGGTGCGCGGTGCATGGTGTCCTTCCAGTCGTGCCGGCCGGGCCGTGGCAGGCCGGCCCGGCCGAGGTCCGGTCCTCGGCGCGCGGCCCAGTTCGGGCGCGCGACACCGAGCGACCGGCTGGCACACGCCCAGGGGACACGGGGGCAGACGCCCCGTGCCGGTCTCTCGATGTGAGCTGAGGCTAGCCTTACCTGCATCGAGATCCAATGGGCAGGGTCCCGCGCCATGGCTGGTCAGCGCCTCGACAGCCCACCCGGGACCGCGGGCAGGCGTCCCGCGCGGGCCGCTCGGACGAGGCGGCGGCTCCGCGGCGCCTCCAACGCCGAGGCCGAGCGCGAGCTCGGGTGGCAGCCGGCGCACCCGAGCTGGCGGCACGGGCTGGCCGCGGCATGACCGCCCGCGAGCAGCTGCTCGACGAGCTGCGGTGGGGCCGGAGCTGGTCGGCGCGTGCGCGATCGACGTCGCCGACGGGCGGGATCCGGAGCACCAGCGACATCGTCGACCCCGACGAGCTGGTGCACCTGGGCCGGCCGGCGACCTCTCGTCCCTGCTGAGGTCGGCGCGTCCGTCGGGTCGGTGGCCGGCCGCGCTGACGCCGTCCCCGACCACGGACGCGCCCGGCCCGGGGGTCGGAGCCGGCCGTCACCGCCCGGTCGACAGCGTCTGGGACCTGCTGGTGAGCGGGCCGCCTCTCGTCGCCCGGCCGGCGACCGATCGGTGTCGGCTCCACTCGAGCTGGCGCGCTCGAACAGTGGACGTCTGCGTCGACGACCGTCGCGCACTCCGACGTTGTCCCACACCGCCGTCGCGCCGATCGTGGTGGTGTCCCGAACCAGGCGGCACGTCGAGAGACCGACACGACCGAGACTGATGAGCCCGTCGACGAGGGGTCGTCCCGACCCGTGTGGATCGACCGGTCGCCATGACGGCGCACCCGCGGGAGGTGGTGGTCGTGAGCACACCCGTCACGACGCTCGGCCGGGGCCGGCTGCGGGTGGTCGCAGGCGTCCTGGCCGTGCTGATCGCGATCGTGCTCGGGTTCTTCGCCCACCGGCTGGTCGTCGACGTGCCGAACCTGGCGGCGGGCAGCCTGCCGGAGGACTCCTTCGACCGGCGGTACGTCGAGCACCCGTGGCTGGCGTACCTGCACATCGTGCCGGGCGTCCTCTACCTGGTCGGCGCACCGCTGCAGCTCTCCCGCCGGTTCCGCACCCGCCACTACGCCGTGCACCGGCGGCTGGGTCGAGTGCTGCTGGGCCTCGCGCTGGTCAGCGGTGTCTTCGCCCTCGCGTTCGGGGTGCCGTTCGCGTTCGGCGGGTCGTGGCAGGCCGCGGCCACGGTCGTGTTCGGTGTGTGGTTCCTGGCCTGCCTGGTGCTGGCCTTCCGGGCGATCCGGCGCGACGACGTGGCCCAGCACCGACGCTGGATGATCCGCGCGTTCGCGATCGGGGTGGCGGTGGGCACGATCCGCATCTGGATCGGGGTGTTCCAGGCGACCGGGCTGCTGACCTTCGAGGGCTCGTTCGCGGTCGCGTTCTGGCTGTCGTTCGCGCTGCACGCTTCGGCAGCGGAGTGGTGGCTCCGGCACACGCCCGCGCTCACCGGCTGAGCGACACCCACCCCCTCGGGTCCTGGAAATCCCTTGCCTTCGAGGGAACTCGAGGTTGCATGCTGGCCGCATGACCCGCGCCCTCGGATCGTCAGTGCCCGGCAGCAGGATCGCGGCATGAACGCCGCACCAGCCGTCGAGGCGATCGACCTCGTCAAGCACTTCGGGGCGACCCGAGCCGTCGACGGCGTCAGCTTCGTCGTCCCGGAGGGCTCGGTCCTCGGCCTGCTCGGGCCCAACGGGGCGGGCAAGACCACCCTCGTGCGGATGTTGACCACGTTGAGCATCCCCACGAGCGGAACGGGCCGGGTGGCCGGTTTCGACATCCTCAGGCAGCCGACCGAGGTCCGCCGCAGCCTGGGCCTCACCGGGCAGGCGGCGACGGTCGACGAGGTCCTCACCGGGCGGGAGAACCTGAAGTTGATCGGCAGTCTCTACGGGCTGCCCAAGCGCTACGTCCGGGAGGCCACCGAGCGGCTGTTCACCCGTTTCGACCTCCTCGACGCGGCTGACCGGATGGCGAAGACGTACTCCGGCGGGATGCGTCGCCGTCTCGACCTGGCGGTGAGCCTCCTGGCCGCACCGCCCATCCTCTTCCTGGACGAGCCCACGACCGGCTTGGACCCGCAGAGCCGGTCGGGGCTGTGGGCGGTCCTCCGGGAGCTCGTGCGCGAGGGCACCACCCTCGTCCTGACCACCCAGTACCTGGAGGAGGCCGACCACCTGGCCGACGAGATCGTCGTGGTCGACAAGGGCAGGGTCATCGCCGCCGGCACGCCGACACAGCTCAAGGACCAGGCGGGCCGGGCCAGCGTCGTCGTCACCCTGACCCACGCCGCAGACGTCGACCGGGCGGCGGAGCTCATGAACTCCTGCTGCCAGGAGGTGCACGTCGAACGAGGCAGTCGGCGGCTGACCGCGCAGGCCGGCGGGCTCGGCGACATGACCCGCATCGCCGCGGTCTTCGAGACCAGTGGCATCGAGCTCGACGACCTGGGCCTGGCCCGGCCGAGCCTGGACGACGTCTTCCTGCACCTCACCGGACACCGGGCCGAGGACGAGGACGCCTCGGACCTGACGAACGAGGGAGCCACTCCGTGACCGCCGTCCAGACCACCCGGGCACCGGCCACCCGGCCGCCCATCTCCCCGCCGTCCCTGCTGCGGGCGTCGTCGACCATCGTCTGGCGCAACCTGCTGCACATCCGGCGGATGCCGGAGATGCTGCTCGACGTCACGGTGCAGTCGGTGATGTTCGTGCTGCTGTTCGCCTACGTCTTCGGCGGGGCGATCGCGGTGCAGGGCGCCGACTACAAGGAGTTCCTGCTACCCGGGATCATGGTCCAGACCATGGTGTTCTCCTCGGCGATCGTGGCCATGGGCCTGACCAGCGACCTGCAGAAGGGGATCGTCGACCGGTTCAAGTCGCTGCCCATCGCACGGTCGGCCGTCCTGGTCGGCCGGAGCATCTCGAGCCTGATCCACTCCAGCATCGGCGTCGGGGTGATGGCCCTGACCGGCCTGCTGATCGGCTGGCGGATCCGCAACGGCGCGGTGCAGGGCCTGCTCGCGTTCCTGCTCCTGCTGCTGTTCGGTTTCGCGCTGATCTGGCTCGGCATCTGGGTCGGGTCGATGATGCGGACCGTCGAGGCCGTGCAGGGCTTCATGTTCACGGTGATGTTCCCGCTGACCTTCGTCGCGAACACGTTCGCGCCGCCGGAGAGCATGCCCGCGTGGCTGCGGGCCATCGCCGAGTGGAACCCCGTCTCGGCGGTCACCCAGGCCTGCCGGGAGCTGTGGGGCAACGGCCCGGCTGCGGCGCCGGATGCCGCCTGGCCGCTGCAGCACCCGGTCGCGGTGTCGGTCGGCTGGTCGGTCGTCCTCACCGCGGTCTTCGCGCCGCTCGCCGTCACGGCGTTCCGACGTCGCTCCCGCGACTGACCCGAGGCCGGTGACGAAGACGGTGCGGATCGAGCTGCGGGTGATCTGCACGGTGCTCCTCAGGGGGTGGGTCAGGGGTGCAGCAGGGCCTTGATCGCGCGGCGCTCGTCCATCGCCCGGTAGGCCTCGGCGGCCTGGTCGAGGGGCAGCTGGAGGTCGAAGACGCGGCCGGGGTCGATCTCGCGCCGCCAGATCAGGTCGATCAGCTCCGGCAGGAAGCGGCGCACCGGAGCGGGGCCGCCGTGCAGGTGCACGCCGGAGAAGAACAGCTCCTCACCGGGCAGCGTCACGTCGTGGGAGACGCCGACGTAGCCGACGTGCCCACCGGCGCGGGCCGAGCGGATCGCCTGCAGCATCGACTGCTGGGTGCCGACGGCCTCGATGACCGAGTGGGCACCGAGGCCGCCGGTGAGCTCCTCCAGTTCGGCGACGCCCTCGTCGCCGCGGGTGGTGAGGATGTCCGTGGCACCGAACTCGCGGGCCAGCCGCTGCCGGTCCTCGTGCCGGCTGAAGACGACGACCCGCTCGGCGCCGAGCTGCCGGGCGGCCAGCACGCCGAGCAGTCCCACCGCGCCGTCACCGACGACGGCGACGGTCTTCCCGGGTCCGGCCTCGGCGGCGACCGCGGCGAACCAGCCGGTGCCCAGCACGTCGGAGGCGGCGAGCAGGCCGGGGACCAGGTCGTCCGACGGCATGCCCGGCGTGGCGACGAGGGTGCCGTCGGCCAGCGGGACTCGCGTGTACTCGGCTTGCGCGCCGGTGGCGGCGCCGGGCTGCCGGTTGACGCAGTGGGTCTGGTAGCCGGCGCGGCAGATCTCGCAGGTGTTGTCGGAGGCGAAGAACGAGCCGACGACGAACTGGCCGGGCCGGATCGTGCGGACCTCGCTGCCGACCTCCTCTACGACGCCGACGTACTCATGGCCCATCGGCGCGGGCCCGTCGACGGCCTCGACACCGCGGTAGGGCCACAGGTCCGAGCCGCAGACGCACGCGGCGGCCAGCCGGATGACGGCGTCGGTGGGCTCCTCGATCCTCGGCATGTCGCGTTCCTCGACGCGGACGTCGCCGGGGGCGTACAGGACCGTGCTCCGCATGGTGGTGCTCCCTCGTGAGTGGACGGGCGGTGGACTCCACGAAACGCCTCTCGTCGCGGGCGTGGGAGGTCGGGTTCGTGGGGGGTGGAAGCTCGACCTCCCTCCACCGGCCGGGCGACGTAGCGTCGATGGCGTGGACAACCGCGCCGACATCCGCGACTTCCTCGCCAGCCGGCGCGCCGGATCACCCCCGAGCAGGCCGGGCTGCTGCCCGGCGGCGGCCGCCGGCGGGTACCGGGGCTGCGCCGCGAGGAGGTCGCCGTCCTGGCCGGGGTGAGCACCGACTGGTACACCCGGCTGGAGAAGGGCCACATCGCCGGCGTCTCCGCGGACGTGCTGGAGGCCGTCGCCCGGGCGCTGCAGCTGGACGAGGCCGAGCGGACCTACCTGTTCGACCTGGCCCGCGCCGCCGCCACGCCGAGCCGCACGCCGCAGCGCCGCAGCTGGGCACAGATCACCCCGCGGGTGCAGTGGATGCTGGACTCGATGACCGGCTCGGCCGCCTTCGTCGCCAACGGCCGCCTGGACATCCTGGCGACCAACACCCTGGGCTGGGCGCTGCACTCGCCGGTGTTCGAGGGCCCGCGGCGGCCGGCGAACTTCGCCCGGTTCCAGTTCCTCGACCCGCGGGCGCAGGACTACTACTCCGACTGGGAGAGCGCGGCCGACATCACCGTCGCCCTGCTCCGCGCCGAGGCCGGCCGCCGCCCGCACGACACGCAGCTGCGCGCACTCGTCGGCGAGCTGTCCACGGTCAGCGAGGAGTTCCGCACCCGCTGGGCCGCCCACGACGTCCGCATCCACCACAACGGGGCCAAGCAGTTCCACCACCCCGTCGTCGGGACCCTCGACCTCGGCTACTGCACCCTCGACCTGCCCACCGAGGACCGCTCGGACCTCCGCCTGACCATCTACACCGCCGAACCCGGGTCGGCGTCCGAGGACGGCCTCAAGCTGCTGGCCAGCTGGGCGGCGACCAACGCCGACGCGACGGTCCCCGCGACGTCCGACTGACCGAGGGCGCCGCGCGCCGCCCCGCTCATCCCACACCGGCGGCGGCCAGGCGCAAACGCCGTCGCACTCGGCCGCGGGCGAGCCGGTCCCTCCCACGCCGACGGCCGGTCAGCGGTGCAGCACCGCGGCCCCGCCGAAGCGCCCGTGGGCGAGGTCGGACAGGGCCCGGGGCGCGTCGTCCATCGCGTAGGGCACCGTCGTCGCCCGGACGCCGAGCCGCCCGGCGAGCTGCAGGAACTCCTCGCCGTCGCGCCGGGTGTTGGCCGTGACGCTGCGCAGCCGGCGCTCGCCGGACAGCTCGGCGGTGTGGTCCAGGGCCGGGATGCGGGAGAGCCAGATGCCCGCGACGGCCAGGGTCGCGCCGCGGTCGAGGGCGCGCAGGGCGACCGGCACCAGCTCGCCGGCCGGAGCGAAGAGGACCGCCCCGTCGAGCGGCTCGGGCGGTGGGTCGGTCGCCGCTCCCACGGAGTCCACGCCGAGTTCCTCCGCGAGCCGGCGGTTGTGCTCGCCCCGCGTGAGGACGTGCACGCGCAGCCCCTGGGCCAGCGCGACCTGGGCGGTGAGGTGCGCGCTGCCCCCGAAGCCGTAGATGCCCAGCCGGCCGGCGGGTGGGACGTGGGCCAGGCGCAGGGCCCGGTAGCCGATGATCCCGGCGCACAGCAGCGGCGCGGCCTGCTCGTCGTCGAGGCCGTCCGGCAGCGGGTAGGCGAACCGCTCGTCGACGAGGCAGGTGTCGGCGTACCCGCCGTCGAGGTCCCAGCCGGTGAACAGCGGCGCGGTGCAGAGGTTCTCCTCGCCCCGCCTGCAGAACCGGCACCGGCCGTCGGTGCGCGCCAGCCACGGCACCCCGACGCGGTCCCCGACGGCGAACCGCGCGGCACCCGGACCGGCCGCCGCCACGCGTCCGACCACCTCGTGCCCCGGCGTCACCCCGGAGCGGCGTGGCGGCAGGTCCCCCTCCGCGAGGTGCAGGTCGGTGCGGCAGACGCCGCAGCAGCTCACCGAGATCCGCACCTGCCCCGGCCCCGGCTCCGGCTCGGGTCGCTCGACCCGCCGGAGCGGCCCGGCGTCGATCGGTGCCGGGCGGTCGACCACCCAGGCGCGCACCGCACCGCCTCGGGGGTCAGGCGTGCACGGACTCGGGCGGCACCGCACGGGGCGCGGGAGCCCCGCGGGACGGTTCCGGGCGGACCACCATCACCGGGCAGGAGGCGTGCACCACGCAGTGCAGGGCCACCGAGCCGAGCACCATCCCGGCCAGCCGGCTGCGGCTGCGGCTGGCCACCACGAGCATCTCGGCCCCCTCGGCCCGGCGCACCAGCACCGCCGCCGGCGTCCCCACCTCCACCACCACGTCGACGCCGGCGGGACGGTCCTCGCCCAGCGCCGCGGTGACCACGGCCTCGGCGCGACGCCGCGCCTCCTCGACCGTCTCGCCGACGGGCGGTGCGACGACCGCGACGTCGCTCCAGAGGTCGATCGGCTGGACGACCACGACCGCCTCGACCTCGGCGCCGACCCGCCGGGCCTCCTCCACCGCCCGGACCAGGGCGGCCTTCGACATGGCCGAGTCGTCGATCCCCACGACCACCCGCGCGGCGACCGGCTGGAGGGGCGCGTGCACCACGACGACCGGGCACGGGGCGTGCGCCGAGCACTGCAGGGCCACCGACCCCAGGAGGGTGCTCCGGAGAGCACCCCGACCGCGGCTGCCCACGACCAGCAGCCGGGCACCGTGGGCGCGCTGCACGAGGTGCTCGGCCGCGGCACCGGCCACCACCACGACGTGCACCGGGATGGCGCCCGTCCGCGGGACCGCGGTGACCCACGGGTCGCTCATCGCCTCGGCGACGAAGGCCCGCGCCCGGGCCTCGGTGTCCGACCGGACGGTCTCGATGCGCCGGGTGTCGAAGAAGTACGGGTCGGCCCAGGGATCGTCCACCGGGAACGCGCTGACCACCTCGACGGCATCGCCGCTGCGGGCCGCCGCCGCCAGCGCCCAGACCAGTGCGGCCCGGGCTCCCGACGACCCGTCCACGCCGACGACGATCCGGCCGGGGGCCGGTCCTCCGGCGGCGCCGCCCGCCGGGTCGGTCGCCCTCTGCTGGCTGGTCACCGCGATCACCCCGCTCCCTGCCCGGGGCCGTCCCGGGCAGGTCGAGCCTCCGCTGCCCCACCGCCCGGGGACGCTGGCCGACGTCCTGCCGGCCGGGGACCATCGTCCCGGAAGATGGCCAGCAGTTCGTCGACCTCGTGGTGGGCCGTGGCCGGGTGCCGGAAGGGTCGGTGCTCGGACACCGCGTAGTGGTTGCGGCGGCCGACCCGGGTGCGGCGCAGGTACCCGGCGTCCTCCAGGTCGGCGAGGATGGTCAGCGCCGCCCGGCTGCTGATCCCCACGGTGGCGGCGATGTCGGCCACGCGTGCCCCCGGGGCCGCGGCCACCGCCAGCAGGACGTGCGCGTGGTTGGTCAGGAAGCGCCACCGGACCTCACCGGCCACGTCCGGCACCCGCCCTCCGCCGCTGCCAGAGCGGCTCCAGGGCGGCCAGTTCGTCGGCCGAGGCCATCCGGAACGGCGGGGCCGCCGGCGGCCGGACGGCGACGCGCCCCTGACCGCGGGTCGCTCGCAGGCTCGCGACCACCGAGCCGCCGATGAGCACCGTCACCACGGCGAGGGACACGGCCGTCGGGACGTAGAAGAGGTCGATCTTGAGCAGCATCTTGAGCCCCACCCAGACGAGGACCAGCGCCAGGCCGACCTTGAGGTACACGAACCGGTGCACCAGGTCGGCCAGGAGGAAGTACATCGCCCGCAGCCCGAGGATGGCGAAGGCGTTGGCGGTGAAGACGAGGAACGGGTCGTCGGTCACCGCGAAGATGGCGGGGATCGAGTCCACGGCGAACACGATGTCGGTGACCTCGATGACCACCAGCACCGCCAGCAGCGGAGTGGCCAGCAGCCGGCCGCCGCTGCGCACGAGGAAGCGCTGACCGTGGTAGGCGTCGGTCATGGGCACCCACCGGCGGAAGACCCGCAGCACCCGGGAGGACCCGGGGTCGATGTGCTCGTCGCGGGTGCGGAGCATGCGGTAGCCGGTGTAGAGCAGGAAGGCCGCGAAGAGGTAGAGCACCCAGCTGAAGCTGGCGATCAGCACCGAGCCGGCCGCGATGAAGGCGCCGCGGAAGACCAGCGCGCCCAGCACGCCCAGGAACAGCACCCGGTGCTGGTACTCCCGGGGGACGGCGAAGTACCCGAAGACGATGGCCCACACGAACACGTTGTCCACGGCCAGCGACTTCTCGATCAGGTAGCCGGCGAAGTACTGCTGACCGGCCTCGGCGCCCAGCCGCCACCACACCCACCCCCCGAAGGCCACGGCGACGGCCACCCAGAGGACCGACCAGCTGGCGGCCTCCCGGACCTCGATCACGTGGGCCCGCCGGTGCGCCACCAGGTCCACGGCCAGCATGACGACGATCAGGGCCAGCACGGCCAGCCACACCCACAGGGACACGCTCACGACGACCTCCCGGTCAACGACGACCGGAGGTCTCCCTCGGCCCGACCGGGCCCCGCCCCGCCGGGCCGCAGGCCGTAATGACGACGGGACGACGAGAGGTACTCCCCTCCCCTACGCCAACCAGTGAAGCGCGCTTCACCTCTCCGCGCAACGCGGCCCGCCTGACCTCGACCGGGGACCCGCTCGCCCCAGGCCGGCACTCGTGCCGCGACCGCAGCCCCCGTCGCTGCCGGGCGGCAGGCGCGGGAGGTCGGCTCTTGCCGAGGGGCTGCGCGCGGCCGACGGTCCCGGCCCCAGGGACCTGCGTCCCGGCGGTCCGCCCCGCAGGACTCGGTGGGTCAGCAGGGACGGAGGTCCCGCACGCCGGCGTCCGGCGACCCTGGGGTGGGTCCCACCCCGCTCCCTAGCGTCCGGCCCCAGCAGCCCGTCCGGAGGAGGAGCCGTGCAGGCCAGAGACGTCATGACCCGCCAGGTCGTCACCGTGGGACCGGAGACGTCGGCCGATCACACGGCGGGGGTCATGGCCGAGCGCGGCTTCGCGGCCCTGGCCGTCGTGGACGACGACGACCGGGGGGCGTCGGCATCGTCGCCGGGGCCGGCGTCCTCCGTGACCGCATGCTCCAGGACCCCCGGCTCCACCTGCGTCGTGACGGGAACCGGCCCGAGGCCACCCCGTCGCTGCTGGTGCACGGGGTGATGACGAGCCACGTCCGGACGGTCGACGCGACGGCGGACGTCGCGGACACCGCCCGGCTCTTCGCCTGAGGAGGCGATGATGACCCGGTCCACCTCCGCCCGCCCGGTGGCCGTCGGGATCGACGGCTCGGACGCGTCCCGCGTGGCCGCGTCGTTCGCGACCACCGAGGCCGGGCTGCGGCACGCTCCGCTGCGCCTGGTGCACGGGCTGTCCTGGCCGCTGGGCGGCATCACCGCCGACACCGACCCCGGCTCGGAGCTGCGGACGATGGTCGAGTCCGGCGCGGAGACGGTCCTGCGGGACGTCGCGGCCGAGGCCGCCGACGTCCTCGGCGCCGACCGGGTCGGCTGGTCGGTCGTCCCCGGCGACCCGGTGGCGGCCCTGCGCCGCGCGTCCGAGGACGCCCAGCTGCTGGTCGTCGGGAGCCGGGGCGTCGGTGGCGTCGCGGGCCTGCTGATGGGCTCGACGGCCAGCGGGCTCGTCGCGGAGGCCGCGTGCCCGGTCATCGTCCTGCCCGACGAGACGTCGGTCGTCGTCTCCGAGCGGAGGTCCGTGGTCGTCGGCGTGGAGGGTCGCCGGGGGGATGACGCCGTCCTCGGCTTCGCCTTCGCCGAGGCCGCCCTCCGCGGGACGGACCTGGTCGCGGTCCACGCCTGGCAGGACGCCGCCCTGGAGACCTCGTTCCAGACGATGAGCCCGCTCGTCGACTGGGCCGGCGTCCTCGCCGACGAGCAACGGGTGCTCGCCGAGGCGCTGGCCGGGTGGCGCGCGAAGGAGCCCGACGTGCCCGTCCGCGAGGTGGTCCTGCGCGAGCGCACCGCACGGGCGCTCGTCGCCGCCGGCCTGACCGCACAGCTGCTCGTCGTCGGCCACCGGCACCGCAGGCCCTTCGCCCGCCTGGGCTCGACGACCCACGGCGTGCTGCACCGGGCCGACTGCCCCGTCGCGGTCGTCCCCGTCCCGCTCGACGGCGCCCGGTGAGCACCGACGCCCTCCGGGTGCTGGTCAGCGCCGCCAGCCGCCACGGGGCGACCCATGAGATCGCCGACGCGCTGGCCCGCGCCCTCACGGGAAGTGAGGCGGGAGGCGGCAGGGACGTGGTCGCCTCGTCGGTGCCGGCCGAGCACCGCCCCGGCCCCTCCGCGTTCGATGCGGTGGTCCTCGGCAGCGCGGTCTACGCCGGACGCTGGCTGGAGCCGGCCCGTGAGCTGGCCACGGCGCACGCGGTGGCGCTGCGGGACCGCCCGGTGTGGCTGTTCTCCAGCGGCCCGATCGGCGAGCCGCCGTTCCCACCGGACGAGCCGCACGACGCCGGCACGCTCGCCGCGATGCTCCGTCCCCGCGGCCACCGGGTCTTCCCGGGCCGCCTCGAGAGGTCGCTGCCGTCCTTCGGTGAACGGGCCGTGGTGACGGCCATGCGGGCACCCGTCGGCGACTTCCGCGACTGGACGGCGGTCGGGGCCTGGGCCGAGGAGATCGCCGCCGCCCTGAGCGGCCGCTCGGCCCGGGCTCCCGCGGCCGGGCACTCCCGCTGACCGTGCGCAGCCGTCCGGGGCCGGGAGGAGAGACGTGCCCACCACGGACGAGGAGCCGGTCGCCCGGGTCGAGTGGACCAGCAGCCCCGGGTCACCTGCCCGGAGGGACGTCGAGGTCGAGGCCGCGGAGGGTCATCTCGCCGTAGCGGAAGTCCCCGTCGGGCAGGTGCCAGACGGCGGCCCCACCGATCGGGTACGGCTGCCCGTCGACGACGTCCCAGGCGGCCACGGGTGTGGTCCACGGCGCCCGTACCGGCCCGCCGGGGAGGTCGGCCCAGCGGTCGGTGGTGCGGAAGTCCCGCGGCCGGCCCCGATCGTCGAGGACCACCTCCGCGCTGACCGTGTGCCCGGCGTCGGTGACCGACACCCGGAAGCCGTCCTCGCCGACGGCGTCCCAGCTGGTGCGGGGGTGCAGCAGCATGCCGGGTGCCAGCAGCACGGCGTCGTTGAGCCAGGTGGTCAGCTCGCTGACGTCGAACTCCGGCCCGGAGCCGTCGGCGACGGTCACCAGCCCCAACGCCTTGCCCAGCATCCGCCCGGTGCCGCCGCGGTAGGTGTCCCAGCCCCACATCGGCAGCACCCGGGCGACGGTCAGCCGCATCCGGAACAGCCGGGCCACCTCCAGGCCGGAGTTGTACTGCCAGGCGTCCAGCGGCAGCCACGGCTGGTCGGGGCCACGGCGGAAGCGGCCGGTGAAGTGGGCCCGCAGCGACCAGGTGCGCGGCCGGCCGACCACGCCCATCGCCTGCAGGTACCGGGCCGCGACCGGCGGGAGCGCCGCGAGGTCGGCGTGGCTCACCGGGTTCGTCGATGCCGGCCGGTCCGGCAGCCCGGCGGCGGCCACGCCGCGGAGGAAGGCGCGCGGCGGACGCGCCCCGGTGCCGGGCCGCTCAGCCGTGGACGTGGGCACCGAGGACCTCCGTCGTCGCGCTCGTCGCCGCCGCGGGGACGGCGGTCAGCAGGCATGCCGGCGACCGGGCGCCGGGAACCCTGGGGACAGCGGTCCCGACGACCGCGGCAGACTCGGCGATCACGTCCACCAGGCCGGACGACCAGCGCAAGGCTCTGCCCACCTCACCCTCCTCGACGTCTCCGCGGCGGCCGGCCGGGCCGCGGGCCCGTCCGTGCAGTGTGCCCCGGCGCGACGGACACCAGGCCGATCGGAGCAGCCTCCGGGACCGGCGGAGGACCGGTCGGCCCGGGACCAACGCCCCGGGCCGACCCTCAGGGGTCGCCTCGCCCGGTCGAGGACAGCAGCGACGCCGACCCCAGCAATCGCCATCCGGTCGACCGGGGAGCGGGCCGGTGATGGGGGAACGCCCGATCAGCCGCTGGCAGGAGCCTGCCGCGGCGCGCGGAACGCTCCCCGCTGACCCACCGGGACGCCGTCGGCGCGGACGCCCAGGAATGAGGTCAGGGGCTGTTCCGGATCTCTCCGGAACAGCCCCTGACCTGCTCTGTCGGGCTGACAGGATTTGAACCTGCGACCCCTTGACCCCCAGCCGTCGGCCGCGGGTCCACCGCCGTTCACCGAAGTCCATCGTTGCAGGTCAACCGACATACGGAACGACGGCGAACCGCAGCGCACCGCTCCGGACGGGGTGCAATGGTGGTCAAGAAGGTGGTCAAATGGCCGCACGGACCTGTCCGGACAACCCTCTCGCGCCGCCGCACCGTCAGTCGCCGAGCGTGACGCGCCACCGGCCGGAGCCGTCAACCGAGCCGCCCAGCGAGAGCCGGTACTAACGGCCCAGCGCTGCGCTGCCGCGCCCACCACCACCAGACAGAGCGTCACTGCGGGGGCGACCACGCCCACGAGCGCGACCGCCGACCACGCTGAGCCGGAATGGTCGTGGCCGGCTGGCGTAGACAAGGGCACCAGCGCCCGGTGTGCCGACGGCAAGCACGCCCGCGTGCACCCACGTCCGACGCGATGGTCCCAGGACGAGGTGCGTCGCGCAGGGAAGGCACGCCATCGCCATGGCCAGCATCAGGAGGACGTGCGCGCCCGATCCTGCTGGAGCGCCCGAAGCCGCGACCAGGTGCAAGGCGGCACAGAGGCCCATCATCGCCGCCAGGACCAGCCGCAGTACGCGCCACCTGAGCCGGCACGGATGCTGGCGGCTTCCACTGAGGCCACCAGCGCCTGGCGGAAGCCGGAACGGCTGACTTCCCGCCCAGCCGGTGTGGACGGTCGCGGTGACGGATACGCCTCGGCGCGCGTGCGAGTAGCTGGGCCGACTACCGCCACGGCCCTTGCCGTGGCGACAGTCGTCCCCGCCGCTGACCGATGGTCAGGCGACTACGAAGAACTTCTTGAACGGCGACAGTGTCCGCCAGGTAGCGGTGAAGCCGTCGGGAAGTGAGACCACGTCGCCTGGGGTGAGTCGGATCTTCTCCCCATCGAGGGTCTCCAGTTCGGCCTCACCTTCGAGGACGTGGATGGTCTCGCTGCCGGCCACCGCGTAGGGCAGCTCGGCGCCCTCCTCGGGGCCGATCCGCCAGATGCCCGCGGCCAACACGCCCTGGGCGCGCTGGCTCTGCACCAGCCAGTGGACCTCGCCGACCTCCTGGCCCTGGACGACGAACGGCTCCCAGGTCTCGGGGGTGACGGTGGCCTGCGGAACGGTGCTGGTGGTC
The DNA here is from genome assembly GCF_054050095.1 of Geodermatophilus sp. SYSU D01105. Lineage (NCBI taxonomy): Bacteria > Bacillati > Actinomycetota > Actinomycetes > Geodermatophilales > Geodermatophilaceae > Geodermatophilus > Geodermatophilus sp. SYSU D01105. The sequence continues at coordinate 47,149 of NZ_JBJGYR010000014.1, read as the reverse complement.
ATGTCCTTCTCCTTGTTCTCCGGGGTGGGAGTGCCGGTCGGGTCGGCCCAGGAGCGGACCGTGGCCGCCGCGTCGAGACCGCTCTGGATGGCGCCGTCGACGAAGCCGGCCCAGCCGTCGGCGTAGTCGCCGCCGGCGAACAACAGCCGCCCGTGCGGACGGCGCAGCTGCGCCCATCCACCGGTCAGCTGGCCGGTGCGGAAGGTGGCCCAGGTCTCCCGGCTCAGCGGATCGGCGACCCAGTCGTAGGTGACGGACTCGACGACCTCGATGTCGGGGATCCAGCCGCGCAGGATCTCCTGGACGGCGGCTGGGTCGTTGCCGTCGAACGCGGAGGCGTCGGGCCCGAAGCCGACGATGATGCTGGTGCCGTCCTCGAGGTAGTACTCCGGCCAGGCAAAGTTCAGCGGGTGACCGGAGGGCGCCTGGGCGAGGAAGGAGCGGCGCCCGCGCACCTTGGCCCACAGTTTGACCCCGGTGGAGTTGAGGCCGGTCTCGATCAGTTCAGCCTCGGCCGCGGGCAGCGGCGGGTCGAAGGCGATTCCGCGCAGCGCGTTCACCGGGGCGGTCACGATGACCGCATCGGCGTCGAGGAGCTCTCCGGCGACGGTCCGGACGGAGACCCCGTCCTCGCGGTAGGCGATCGACTCCACCTGGCTGCCGAGGGTGATGGTGCCGCGGACATCGGCGGCGATGCGCTCGTAGAGGCCGCGCATGCCGTCGACCAGCTTGTACGCGAGGGTCGTGTCGTTGAGCAGGTCGAAGTCGTTGCCCGCCAGCGCGAACCAGCGCAAGGCCATAGTGGCTGACCCCGTCTGCGAGCTGCCGTTGAAGCAGGCCGTCCAGAACGCGTCGGCGAGGTCGATCTCCTCCTGGCTGAGACCTGACTCCCGCAGGCGCTCGATCAGTGGCTGCTGGTCGAGGGCGAGAAACTCCTCGCGCCGCTTGCGGCCGTCCTCGTCCGCGGCGTCCAGCACAGCGAGCACGTCGTGCGGCTCGGGGAAGTACCTGGCCGAGGCGGCGACCACGACCTCGTGCGCCCGGGCGCCGCGCTCGGCCAGCTCCTCGGGCGAACCCTCGACGAGCTCGCCCTCGGCGATCCAGTAGGCATGCTCCGGGATCGGGCTGCGCACGATCTTCTGCCGGTAGCGGGTGATCTCGGCCCAGACGTGCGGCTGGAGCCAGTGCACCCACGTGCCACCCATCTCGAGCTGGTGGCCGAGGCGGTGGTCGGTCCAGGTGCGCCCGCCGATGCGGTCCCGGGCCTCCAGCACGGTCACGTGGTGACCGGCCGCACCCAGCTCCCGGGCGGCCACCAGCCCAGCGAATCCGGCGCCCACGACGATGACGTCCAACTGCGTGTCCATGACGGACTTTCTTGGGCCGGTGGGTCGAACGACCGAAGGTTCGTCGCCCAGCCTCGTTGGCGAGGCGGTGGTCATGCCGCTCCCTCCGTGGTCGGAAGAGTCGCGTCCGGCAGGAAGGCGAGGCTGCCGGCGTCCATGGCCGTACTGCCACCGTCGACGGGCAGCACGACGCCGTGCACGTAGGAGGCGGCCGGGGACAGCAGCCACGCGATGGCCTCGGCGACCTCGGTCGGCGCGGCGGGCCGTCGCTGCGGAACGGCGGCGGTGACCCGGGCGTAGGTCTGCTCGAGATCGAGGCCGAGCGGGCCGCCGAAATCGACCATCTCCTGGTCCGCCATCTCGGTGCGGACCCATCCCGGAGCCACGCAGTTGACGCGCACGCCACGCGGCCCTAGGTCGACCGCGAGGTCCTGGGTGAACATGTGCAGCCCGGCCTTGCTGGCTCCGTAGGCGACGTAGGCGGGGGCCCCTCGCAGCCCGGCGACCGAGCCGACAGTGACGACCGCCCCGCGACTCGCGACCAGCGCGCCGACGGCGGCGCGGACCATGAGGAACGGCGCGGTGAGGTTGATCCGCAGCGTTTCCTCCCATTCCTCCACCGTCGTCGAGCCGACTGTGCCCAGGTACGCCACACCGGCGTTGAGGACGAGTGCGTCCAGGCCGCCGAACCACTCCTGCGCGGCGGCGACGGCCGCCGCGGCACCCTCGGGGGTGGCCACGTCACCGGGGAGCGCCCGGGCACCGGTGCGAGCGGCGACCTCGTGCAGCGGGCCCGACCGGCGCCCGCAGGCCACCACCTGGTCGCCGCGGGAGGTAAGGGCCTCGGTGACGGCAGCGCCGATCCCGGAGCCCGCGCCCGTCACGACGACGACGCTCACGGGGTGCCGCTTGACAGGTCCGTGGAGAAGTCCACGGAGCGCTTGACCGTCGCACGCGCCCACCCGGCAGCGGCGCACACCGGGATGCCCAGCAGTAGCCACTTTCCCGCACCGGTTCCGCCCAGGATGTCGTAGTTGGCGATCGCCAGATACAGCACGGTGGCGAAGCCGATCAGGGCGATGGCCGGTGCGACCTTCGTCTGCCAGGCGCTCTCCTCCACCTCGGTGCGAGAGAAGAAGGCGAGCATGGCCACGCAGGTGAGGACGAGGACGGCGATCAACGCGACGGTGCCCAGCGCCAGGAGCCAGAAGAAGGTGATGCCGATCGGATCGGCGCCGGCGAGCTCGAACCCGGTCAGCACGAGAATCTCCATCACGCCGATGGCGACGGCAGCCACGGCCGGCGTGCCGTTGCGTGCGGTAGTGCGTCCGAGAGACGCGGGAAGGACTCCGGCGCGGCCAAGGGCGAAGAGGTAGCGGGCGAACATGTTCGCGAAGCCGATGAGCATCGCCAGGAAGCTGGTCACGACCAAGACGTCGAGCAGGGTGACGAACCAGCCGCCCACGTACTCGCCGGCCAGGTCGGGAACGAAGGTGCCGCTGGCGAGCTTGTCGCCGGCCTGCTGCTGGACGGCGTCGAGCCCGGCCGCGTTCGACAGGCACCAGGTGGTGAAGGCGTAGAAGATCCCGATGAAGGCGATGGACAGGTAGGCGGCCCGCGGGATGGTGCGGCGTGGGGTCTTGGCTTCTTCGGAGAAGACCACGGTCGCCTCGAAGCCGGTGAAGCACGCGAAGGCGAACAGGAACGCCACGCCGAGCCCGGCGTTGAAGACATTCCCGGGGTCGAACCCCGCCAGGGACGCACCCGAGGTGCCGCCGCCGTCACCGAGGATCGCCAGGTCCAGAACCGCGAACGTGAGCACCTCGATGGTCACCAGCACACCCAGAACGCGCAGGCTCATGTCCACTCCGCGCGCCGTCAGTGCGGTCACCAGGATGATGGAGAGCAGCAGGATGATCTCGCGGGGGATGTTGAGCCCGAGGCGGACGGACAGCAACTGCTCTGCGAAGACGCCGTACTGGCTCAGCAACCCGCACAGCAGCGACACGTAGCAGAGGACGGTCACCCCAGCAGCAGCGGCGCCCGCGCGAGCGCCGAGGCCACGGGCGATGTAGGCCACGAATCCGCCGGCGTTTGTGATGTGCCGGCTCATAGTCACGTAGCCCACGCTGAAGACGGCGAAGAGCAATGCAGCCAGGAGGAACACCGCGGGTGTGCCGGGACCCACCGTGGCGAAGACGACGGGAGAACCGCCCACGATCGCTGCCATGGGAGCGACGGCTGCGATGACGAAGAACGCCACGCCGAACACCCCCAGCCGATTGCGGCGTAGCCCGCTGCCCTGCGTGAGGGTGGCTGTCTGGGTAGGGCTCTGGCCGGTCGGCCTGTCCTGCCCGCTGGGGGCAGGCTGGCTCGGCCTGTCGAAGGAACCGGTGTTGACCATCGAAGGTCCTTCCTGCAGAGCTTCCGAGGAAGTCGCGAGGGGCGTCGGGGAGGCGGTGGCAAAGCCGGACGCAACAGGGGTCCGCGAGATCGGGGACCGGCAGCGCCGTGGAGCCCGCCCTGGCCCAAACTGGCCAGTTGGACAGTGACGGGTGACACAGAATGGTGCCGGTCACGGCCAGACTGGTCAAGTGGATAGCGGGGGGTTTTTTCGAGCGCTTGGCGCGACCCGGAGGCAGGCTGCGTCAACGGCCTACAGCCCTTCTCGCTTCCGTTCCCGGCGAAGGACTCTGCAGAAAACCTCGCGCGACAAGCACCTCAAGGCGGACGCCCGGGGGCGATTCCCCGGACGCGGAAGCCGGCGACGGCGGCGCGGGCGCCGGGTGGTAGCTGCCTTGCAGCCAGACCAGGCCCGCCAGGCGGTGGGCCGAGAGCGCCCCTAGACGCGCTCGACAGTCCGGGAGTGCGAGCCCAGCTACCTCAGCGCAGGCGGCCGAGCAGCCCACGCAGCCGCTCGAGAGCTCCTTCGGTCGCCACAGTCTCACCGAGGCAGACCTGCTGGAAGACCAGCCCATCGAGCGCCGCGAAGACCAGATGCACCAGGTCCGGATCGTCGGGCAGACCACAGGCTTGCAGCTCGGTGCGCAAAGCCTCCCGATACGCCTCGTAGAGGCGCTCTACGTGGGGGCGGAGGGCCGGTCGCCGGCGCGATTCGAGGATGAGCTCGTACTGGAACACCGCGTCGTCGGTTTCCTGCTCGAACCACGTCTGGACGCCCACGAACAGCGCTTCGACGTCACCACTTCCGGGGGCCGAGCTGAGCGAGGCCACGCCGTGCTCGAGGGAGTACTGCAGGGCCTCTTCGATCAGAGCGTCCCGCGTACCGAAGTGGTGGGCGACGAGCCCGTGGGCCACGCCTGCCTCCGCCGCCACCGATCGGTACGTCAGGTGACGCAGCCCCTCGGTCGCACCCACATGCACTGCGGCGGCCAGTAGCGCGGTCCGCCCCTCGCCGTACCGAGGTCCCTCCCGGTGGGGCGAGGTCCTGGCGACAGTCATGGCGTAGCTCCCGGCGACGAAGTTCCAGTTCGGTGATGCCACAGGTCCGCGGCTGGCTGCGACGAGCCTCGCACGACCACGAGGACGTCCCCGACATCGACCGAGCATGCCCTCGCAATATCTCGCTGTCCACTTGACCAGTTCTAGGAACTTCGTGCATCGTGTGCCAGCGGTCACTCCCGCCCGGAACGTTCGGAGTCCATGTCGGCGGGACCGTCTCGTTCGGCCGCGCTCACCCGTGGATCTCGACCGGCCTCAGCCGCATTCCCTCGACAGGAGTCCCCGTGGACCTACACCTGACGAACCGCGTCGCGCTCGTCACGGGCGGCGCCTCGGGCATTGGGCGCGCCTGCGTCGACGCCCTGCTCGCCGAGGGCGCCCGCGTGGCCGTCCTCGACCGCAGCCCCAACGGCAAGACCGCCGTCGACGGGCTTCGGCGGCGGGGGCTCCCCGTCGAGTTCGTCCAGGCGGACGTCACCGTCGAGGCCGAGGTGGCCGACGCGGTGGCTCGGACCGTCGACTCCTTCGGCCGGCTGGACACCGTGCTCGGCTGCGCAGGCGTCTCCGGTCCGGTCGGGACCCTTGCGGCCGATGTGTCCGAGCGGGACTGGGACCGGGTGATGGCCGTCAACGTCAAGGGCAACTTCCTCGTCGCCAAGCACAGCATTCCCCTGCTGGCCGGAAGTGACGTCGGGACCATGGTCTTCATTGCGTCGGACTCGGCTCTCGTCGGGTTCGAGGGCATGACGCCCTACTGCACCTCGAAGGGCGCGGTCCTCCAGCTCACCCGGGCGTTGTCCGTCGATCACCCTGGCATCCGCGTCAACTGCCTGTGTCCAGGCGTTGTGGACACCCCGATGTCCCGCGCAGACCTCGGCCGCCCGCAGGGCTTTGCGACGGCCAACCTGCCTGTGATGCAGCCCGAGCAGATCGCGGCGCACGCCGCCTTCCTCGCCTCGCCCGTCAGCGCGCCGATCAACGGGTCACCGATCGTCTCCGACTTCGGCTACGTCGCCCGCTCCGCGCTGCCCCCGCTCGACTTCGACACCCCCTGACCGAATCCACATGGAGGACCTGACATGACCACCACCACCCCCACGTTCAGCTGGGCGAAGGACGACTGGGCGTCGTTGACCGAGATGGCCGACGGATTCGACGAGTACCGCCCACCGCTGTCCGCTGCGCTCGCGGGCCGACGTCTGGAACTGCGATGCCGCGTTCCGGGCGAGGCTGGCACGGACTTCACGCTGATCCACGAGTTCGAGGCCGAGACCCTGCGATGGACGGTGCAGGACGGCGCCGGGACACGCGAGGGGTCCGAGACCTACGAGCTGTTCGAGATGCAGCCGGGCCTGTTCTTCCTGCACTACCGACGCAGCGGTGAGGACCACCCGGTCGTCGTCACCATGGCGCTCGACACCGACAGCGGCCAGGCCACCGGCGCCGTCGGCGAACTCGGCCTCCAGCCGGAGCCTCACCTGGCTCGTCAGCGCTGGTTCCAGGGGCAGCTCGCCGGAACCGACGCCACTGGCAACGGTGCGCACGAGCGAACGACCGAGCTGATCGGCCACCGAGTCCGGTACGCCTACAGCAGCGACGACGTCTACGACCACGTCTACCTCAACGAAAACCTGTTCACGTGGCTGTGCCTCGGCGGCGCCGAGCTCGGCGTCGGGGACACCGACAGCGCCACGTACTGGAAGCTGCGGGACGAGACCTATCTGTTCTCCTGGCTGGAGAAGAACGTCGGCGTCGAGGGCATGGTGCTCATCGACCTGGCCGCCCTGCGCACCGTGGGCATCCAGTTCGGCCTCGATCAGCAGAGCGGCGATCTGGTGAACCTGACGATGGGGGCCTACGCGCAGGACTTCGGCCGGGTGCCCGGGGTGGACGAGAGCCGCCCGCGCCCCGCCTGACGGCTCCCTCACGAGTCGGCGCTGCGGCCGCACCAGCCGCACGCCGGCCGTGGCGCCGTCGACATCATCCCTGACCCGTCGCCGTACCGGTCATCGGAAAGAACCAGGACGGCTCGTGGAGACCGACGTCTGGTCTACGACAGCGTCGAGCAAGCCCAGGCGGCCAACGCGAAGGCCGTCGAGATGCCTGCTGTCGACCGCATCGCCACCGTCACCGAGACCGTCTCCATCGACATGGCATGGATGCCCGTGTCGTGACGCCATGCGCTCCGGCGCCCGGGATCCGACGACCTCCGTCGAGGCCCGGGCAGACGGGATACGTCTTCACCACCGAGTTCGGGGAGCCCTGCGATCCCCGCAACGCCTTCCGCGCCCTGCGCGCCACCGCGACGAAGGCCGGCCTCCCGCACGCCGGGCTGCACACCCTCCGGCACTCGGCGGCCAGCGTGATGCTCACGAGGGGTGTGCCGCTCAAGGTGGTGTCGGACATCCTCGGCCACTCGTCGATCGCGATCACCGGCGACATCTACGGCCACGTCTCCCCCGACGTCGCCCGCCAGGCGATGGACACCCTCGGCGACGCCTTCGACCGGTAACTCACCGCGCAACCACACCTAGCAGCCGTCACCCACCGTGACCGCCGAACCCGTCAGGAACAGCGCCCGCGGCCTCGACCCGGCAATCGCAGCAGCCCGCCGTGGCGAACTCAGGGTCGGCTGATGGTGGCCAAAATGGTGGTCAAACCACCCCGGAGAGCGGTCAGGGGCCGTTCCGGATCTCTCCGGATACGGCCCCTGAACTGCGGTTTCCCGCTGTCGGGCTGACAGGATTTGAACCTGCGACCCCTTGACCCCCAGTCAAGTGCGCTACCAAGCTGCGCTACAGCCCGAGCGCCGGGCGGCTCGCACCGCCCGATCGCTGCAGGAAGAGGTTACCGCACCCGTCGCAGCCACCTGCCCGGTGGTCGTCCGCGTGCCTCAGCCGGCGTCGAGCACCCGCCGCAGCGTGGCGGCGAAGGCCTCCGGCTCACCGGTCTGCCCGTACTCGCCGCCCAGGAAGCCGCCGTGGTCGCCGGGGAACTCGACCGGCGCGACGCCGAGCGCAGCCGCCACCGCCTCGCCGCCCCGGTGCGCCAGTTCGCCGTGCGACCCCGCCCCGATGGCCGGCACGATCCGCGTGGACGCCGAGCGCAGGGCGGCGACGTCGTGCTCGTGGTGGGTGCAGGCGACGATGTGCCGCCCGAGCATCACGTCGTCGCGCGAGCCGTCGTCCTCGGTGGGCAGGCCGAACGTCGCCGGGTCCGCCGGCGTGTCCGTCCAGTCGGCCGGGACCGGCCCGCGGTGGGAGACCAGCCGGATGAACTCGGCCATCCCCGCCCCGAAGCCGCTGCGCAGGTAGGTCTCGTGCACGTGCCGGGACGCGGCCAGCGCCTCCGCGCGGTCGGGCAGCAGCGCGGCGGCCGGGGGCTCGTGCGCGACGAGGGTGCGCACCTGCTCCGGGTGCCGGGCGACCAGCACCAGCGCGTTGACCGCTCCCCCGCTGCTGGCGAACACGTCGACCGGACCGGCGTCCAGTTCGGCGATCAGCCGGGACAGGTCGTCGGCGTGCTCCTCCGGCGTCGACCCGGCCGCGCCGTCGGTGCGCCGGCTGCGTTCGGAGCCCCGCGGGTCGTAGGTGACGACGGTCCGGTCGGCGAAGTGGCCGGCCAGCGTGCCGAACCCCGCGGCGCCCATCGGCGACCCGATCAGGAACAGGACGCCGGCGCCGGCCGGCCCGGGCCGGACGTCGTAGGTGAGCACGGCACCCGGCACCTCGAGCGTGCGGGTCTGCAGGGGTGTGTCGGTCGTCGTCATCGCGGGCCTCCGGGGCGGGTCGTGGCGTTCCTGCCCGTGTCGACTCGCCCCGGCGGCCGAACTCATCGGCGCGCGTCAGGTGCGCGGGCGCTCCCGCCCCTCCCGGACCTTCACCGAGATCTCGATCGGCGTGCCGTGGAAGCCGAACCGCTCGCGCAGCTTGCGCTCCAGGAACCGGCGGTAGCCGGCCTCGAGGAAGCCGGTGGAGAAGACCACGAACCGCGGCGGCCGGACGTCGGCCTGCGTGACGTACTTGATCTTCGGCGCGCGCCCGCCACGGGCCGGCGGCGGCGTCTCCTGCACCAGCGCCCGCACGTAGGTGTTCAGCTCCGCCGTCGGCACGCGGGTCTCCCAGGAGGCCAGTGCCTCGCGCAGGTGCTGGGCGAGCTTGTTCACCCCGCGGCCGGTGGCGGCGGAGATGTTGACCCGGCTGGCCCACCTCACCCGCGCCAGGTCGCGCTCGATCTCCCGCTCCAGCTGCGCGTGCCGGTCCTCGTCGAGGGTGTCCCACTTGTTGATGGCCAGCACCAGCGCCCGGCCGGCGTCGACCACCTGGCTGATCACCCGCTGGTCCTGCTCGCTGATCACCTCGTCGGCGACGACCAGGACGACGGCGACCTCGGCGGCCTGGATGGCGGCCTCGGTGCGCAGGCTGGCGTAGTACTCCATGCCGCTGGCCGTGTTGACCTTGCGGCGCAGCCCCGCGGTGTCGACGAACCGCCACTCCTCGCCGCCGAGGCTGATGATCGAGTCCACCGGGTCCACGGTCGTGCCGGCCACGGAGTCGACGACCGAGCGCTCCTCCTTGGCCAGCCGGTTGAGCAGGCTGGACTTGCCGACGTTGGGCCGGCCCACCAGGGCCACGCGGCGCGGGCCGCCCTCGTCGAGCTGCTCGCGCGGCGCCTCGGGCAGCGCGTCGAGCACGAGGTCCAGCAGGTCACCCGAGCCGCGGCCGTGCAGCGCGCTGACCGGCTGCGGCTCGCCCAGGCCCAGCGACCACAGCTCGGCGGCGTTGGCCTCGCTGCGCTCGTCGTCGACCTTGTTGGCCACGACGATCACCGGCCGGTCGCTGCGGCGCAGGATGCGGGCGGCGGACAGGTCGGTGTCGGTGGCACCGACCGTGCTGTCGACGACGAAGACGATGACGTCGGCGGTCTTCATCGCGTACTCGGCCTGGCGGCTGATCGACGCGCCGAGCCCGGCGGCCTTGGGGTCCCAGCCGCCGGTGTCGACGACGGTGAACCGCTTGCCGTTCCACAGCGCCTCGTAGGAGATGCGGTCGCGGGTGACGCCCGGGACGTCCTGCACCACCGCGGCGCGGCGGCCCAGGATCCGGTTGACCAGCGTCGACTTGCCCACGTTGGGCCGGCCGACGATCGCCACGACCGGCAGCGGCGCGCCGGTCCCCTCGACGGTCACGACCGCGCCCCCACCGCGGAGTGGGCGAGCTCGACCACGCGGTCGACGACGCCCTCGCGGTCGAGGTGGGTGCTGTCGACGACCACCGCGTCGGCGGCCGGCCGCAGCGGGCTGTCCGCGCGGCTGCTGTCGTACTCGTCGCGGCGGCGCAGGTCGGCGGCGAGCGCGGCGATCTCGTCGGGGGTGGTGAGGCCCAGCTGCGCGGCCCGGCGCTGGGCGCGGGCCTCCGGCGCGGCGGTCAGGTAGACCTTCAGCGTCGCGTCGGGCAGGACGACGGTGCCGATGTCACGGCCCTCCACGACGACCGCGTCGGCCGACGCCACCAGCGCCCGCTGCTGGTCGACCAGCCGGCGGCGCACCGCGGGTACCGCGGACACCGCCGACACCGCGCGGGTCACCTCCGGGCCGCGGATCCGGACGGCGACGTCCACGCCGTCGACCTGCACCAGCTCGGTGTCGGCCGCCGTCCCGACCTCGATGCGGGCGGCGGCGACGACGGCGGCCACCGCCTCGGCGTCCTCGGGGTCGACGCCGGCGTCCAGGACGGCGACGGTCGCGGCCCGGTACATGGCGCCGGTGTCGAGGTAGGAGGCGCCCAGCCGGGTCGCCACGGCCCGGGCGACGCTCGACTTCCCCGTCCCCGACGGCCCGTCGAGCGTGACCTGCCCCCGGAACCCGCTCACTGGGCTGTCATCCCGCACAGTGGTGTCCGCTCGCTGCCGCTCGCTCACTGTGCGATGTCCCGTCGCAGCGCCACGGCCCCGCGCAGGTACACGTGCTGCACCTCCGCGCGCGGCCGGTCGGTCTCCACGTGCGCCATCAGCCGCAGCACCCGCGGCAGCGCGTGCGGGACGTCGATCTCGGTGGCGCACATCAGCGGGACGTCCCCGAAGCCGAGTTCCCGGGCGGCCAGCGCCGGGAACTCCGAGACCAGGTCGGGGGTCGCGGTGAACAGGATGCTGATGACGTCGTCGTGCTGGAGCTGGTTGCGCTCCATCACCGCGGCGACCAGCTCGCGGGTGGCGTCGAGGACCAGCTCCCGCTTGTCGGCGTCCACCTGGGTCGCACCACGGATGGCTCGGACGGCCACTACCACTCTCCTCGATCGATGCGGGGCACGGGTCGCCGTGCCCCTCGGTCGAGTCTAGGGAGCGCCCGCCACCACCCTCCCGGCGGCGCTCAGCCCAGCGGCCGGATGCCCCAGGAGGCCGTCGTCGACTCTCCCGGCTCCAGCCGGCGCACCGCCTCGCCCGACCGGAAGGCGTCGGGCGGGCAGGTCATCGGCTCGACCGCCAGACCGCGGCGCCGGCGCGGCTCGGGCACCACGTCGCCGGTGAACAGCTGCAGGTACCCGTAGCCGGCGTCCAGCCACACCGCGACGCCTCGCCCGTCGGGAGCCACCAGCCGCACCTCGGCCAGCCCGTCGGGACCGCGCTCGAGGCCGGTGAAGCAGTTGTCGACGACGAGGTCGCCGAGCCGCCGTCCGGACCGCAGGTCGTAGGGCGTGCCCGCGACCGGCACCGCGCCGGTCGGGATGGCCCGCCCGTCGGTCTCCAGGCGGGTGGCGGCGGGTACGAGCAGGGTGCAGTCGTCCAGCCGCGGCCCGGCCAGGACGTAGGGGTGGTGGCCCTCCCCGTAGGGCAGGGCCGCGGCGCCCTCGTTGGTGGCGGTCGTGGTCACTGTCAACCCGTCGGCGGACAGCTCGTAGGCCACCCGCAGCCGCAGGGTGAACGGGTAGCCCGGCCGCGGGTACAGCACGTGCTCGAGCACCACCCGTTCACCGGTGCGCTCCACCGCCCGCCAGGAGACGAACTGCACCAGCCCGTGGATGGCGGTGCCGCGCTCGGGCTCGGTGACCGGCGTGCGGTGCTCCACGCCGTCCCAGGTGTAGACGCCGTCGCGCAGCCGGTTCGGCCACGGCGCCAGCACGTGGCCGCGGGCGAACTGGGCCATCTCCTCGACGGGGTAGCCGTCGAGGACCTCGCGGTCGCCCACCCGGTAGGTGCGCAGGCCCCCGCCCACCTCCACGGCGGTCGCCTCCGCGTCGCCGCAGCGGAGGACGAACTGCTCGCCGGTGGGCGGGATCACCGCATGCGCTCCGCGGTGAGGTCGCGGACCTCGGCGTAGCGCTCGCGGACGGCGGGCACGGGGTCGGCCTCGAGGACCTCGGTGGCGGCGCTCGGCCAGACCGGCGGGGTGTCGCCACCGGCGAGCACCCAGGCGGCCTGCCGGGCCGCGCCGTCGGCCACGTACTCCCCCGGCGGCGGCACGAGCACCGGCACGCCGAGGACGGCGGGGGCGATCCGGCGGACCGCCTCGGAGCGGGCGCCGCCGCCGACGAGGAACACCCGCCGCACCGGCGTCCCCCCGGCGGCCACGGCCTCGAGCCCGTCGGCGAGCCCGCACAGCAGGCCCTCGACGGCGGCGCGCGCCAGCTGCGCCGGGTCGGCGGTGGCCAGGGTGAGGCCGTGCAGCGCCCCCGTGGCGTACGGCTTGTTGGGCGTCCGCTCACCCTCCAGGTAGGGCACGAGCACCAGGCCGCCGGCCCCGGCCTGGGCGGACAGCGCCAGCCGGGACAGCTCCGCGTGGTCGACCGCGAGCAGCCGGGCCGTGGCGTCGAGCACGCGGGCGGCGTTGAGGGTGGTGATGAGCGGGAGGAAGTTCCCGGTGGCGTCGGCGAACCCGGCGACGGTCCCGGTCGGGTCGGTCGAGGGCGTGGTGGAGACGGTGGAGACCACCCCCGAGGTACCGATGGAGACGACCACGTCCCCGGGCTCGGCGTTGAGGCCGAGGGCCGCGGCGGCGTTGTCCCCCGTCCCCGGCCCGAGCACCGCTCCCCCGTCGGCGGCCAGGGTGTCGGAGGCGACCGTCCCGGCGGGCTCGGCCGGCCCGAGCACGCGCGGGACGACGGGGGTGCGGCCGAACGCCCGCTCGAGCAGGTCCAGGCGGTACTCGCCGGTGATGGGCGACCAGTAGCCGGTCCCGCTGGCGTCCCCGCGGTCGGTGACGAGGGCCTCCAGGCTCTGTCGGTCAGCCGCCGACCCACCCCCGCGACGCCCCGCCAGCTCCCAGGTGAGCCAGTCGTGCGGCAGGCACACCGCCGCGGTCCGCGCGGCGTTCTCCGGCTCGTGCTGCGCCAGCCAGCGCAGCTTCGTGACGGTGAACGACGCGACCGGCACCAGACCGACGGCGTCCGCCCAGGCCCGACCGCCGGCCTCCGGCCCGCCGAGCTCGTTCACCAGGTCGGCTGCGGCGCCGGCGGACCGGGTGTCGTTCCACAGCAGCGCCGGGCGGACCACCGCGCCCTCCTCGTCGAGGCAGACCATCCCGTGCTGCTGCCCGCCGACCGCGACGGCGGCGACGTCGGCGAGGCCGCCGGCCCCGTCGATCGCCGTCCGCAGCGCCGCCCGCCAGGCGGCCGGGTCGACCTCCGTGCCGTCAGGGTGCGGCGCCCGGCCCTCCCGCACGAGGGCGCCCGTCTCGGCGTCCCGGACCACGACCTTGCACGACTGGGTCGACGAGTCGACCCCGGCCACCAGCGTCATGACGTCTGTCTACCGGGTCAGCGGGCGCCGAGCAGGTGCTCCAGCGCGAGCTGGGACAGGCGGACCTGCCCGCCGCGGCGGGCACCGGCCGCGTCGGCGTCGAAGTCCTCGTACGCGGCGCGGTCGGCCAGCAGCTGCTCGTAGGTCTCCCCCGCGCCGAGGGTGGGCTGCGCCAGCTCCGGCACCCGCGCGGCGGCCAGCGCCTCCTGCACCTCGGGGTCGGCGCGGAAGGCGGCGGCCCGCTCCTTGAGCAGCAGGTAGGTGCGCATGTTGGCTGCGGCCGACTCCCACACGCCGGTCACGTCCTCGGTGCGCAGCGGCTTGTAGTCGAAGTGCCGCGGGCCCTCGTAGCGCGGGCCGCCGGAGGGGAAGCCGTTCTCCAGCAGGTCGACGGTCGCGAAGGCCGACAGCAGGTCGCCGTGGCCGAACACGAGGTCCTGGTCGAAGCGCGGGCCCTTCTGGCCGTTGAGGTCGATGTGGAAGAGCTTGCCCTGCCACAGCGCCTGCGCGATGCCGTGCGTGTAGTTCAGCCCGGCCATCTGCTCGTGGCCCACCTCGGGGTTGACCCCGACCAGGTCGGCGTGCTCGAGGGTGGAGATGAAGGCCAGGGCGTGGCCGATGGTGGGCAGGAAGATGTCGCCGCGCGGCTCGTTGGGCTTGGGCTCCAGCGCGAAACGCAGCCCGTAGCCGCGGTCCTCGGAGTACTGCGCGAGGGTGTCGAGGCCCTCCCGGTAGCGGTCCAGGGCCGCCCGCAGGTCCTTGGCGGTGTCGACCTCGGTGCCCTCGCGGCCGCCCCACAGCACGTAGGTCTGCGCGCCCAGCTCGGCGGCGAGGTCCATGTTCCGCATGACCTTGCGCAGCGCGAAGCGGCGGATGTCGCGGTCGTTGTTGGTGAGGCCGCCCTCCTTGAACACCGGGTGGGTGAACAGGTTGGTCGTCACCATGGGGACGACCAGGCCGGTCTCCTCCAGCGCGGCCCGGAACCGCTTGACGTGGTTCTCGCGGGCGGCGTCGTCGCTGCCGAACGGGATCAGGTCGTCGTCGTGGAAGGTCACGCCGTAGGCGCCGAGCTCCGCGAGCCGGTGCACCGACTCGACCGGGTCCAGCGCCGGGCGGGTGGCGTCGCCGAACGGGTCGCGGGCCGGCCAGCCGACCGTCCAGAGACCGAAGGAGAACCTGTCCTCGCGGGTGGGCTGCGCGCTCATGGGGAATCCCTCCATCGGGTTTTGTTCTTCCGTAGAACATAAAGCAGCGGCGGCGCTAACCTCAAGGGGTGCGCACGACGGAGGGGACCGGGGCCCGCCAGTCCACGCTGCGCAGCTCCAACCTCGCCCTCGTCCTGCGGACCGTCTGCGCCGCGGCCGCTCCGCTGTCCCGGGCGGACGTCGCCGTCCGCACCGGGACGACGCGGGCGACCGCCGCCCGCCTGGTCGACGAACTGGTCGCCGGAGGCCTGCTCGACGAGGGCGAGCGCGTCGCACCGCCCCGGCGCGGGCGCCCGGCCACCCCGCTCCTCCCGGGGGCGCGGATCGGCGCCCTGGGGCTGCAGGTGGACGCCGGGCTGCTCGCCGCGCGCGTCCTCGACCTGCGCGGCCGGGTCGTCGCCGAGTCCGTCGAGGAGGGCGACTTCGTGGGCAGCGACCCCGGGTCCACGCTCGGGCGGCTCGGGGTCCTGACCGCCGACCTGCTCGCCGGGCCGGCCGGGGACCTGCGGCTGGCCGGTGCCGGGCTGGCCCTGCCCGGTCTGGTCCGCACCGAGGACGACCTGCTGCTGCGCGCGCCCAACCTCGGCTGGTCCGACGTGGCCGCGGCGGACGTGCTGGCGCCGCACCTCCCGGACGGGCTGCGGCCCACCGTCGGCAACGAGGCCGACCTCGCCGCCCGGACCGTCGCCGAAGCCGCCCCCGGGCGCCCCGGGCCGCTGCGCGACTTCCTCTACCTCTCCGGGCAGATCGGCATCGGCGGCGCCGCCGTCCTCGCCGGGCAGGTCATGACCGGCAGCGCCGGCTGGGCCGGGGAGGTGGGCCACGTGTGCGTCGACCCCGACGGGCCACCCTGCCGCTGCGGCTCGACCGGCTGCCTGGAGCAGTACGCAGGACGCACCGCGCTGCTCGCGGCCGCCGGGCTCGCCCCCGACACCCCGCCGGCCGAGCTCGCCGAGCGGGCCGCCGCCGGGGACGCCGACGCGGTGCGGGCCCTCGACGCCGCCGCCGGCGCGCTGGGGGTGGCGCTGGCCGGCGTCGTCAACGTGCTGGACATCCCGACCGTCGTCCTCGGCGGGCACCTGGGCGCGCTGGCCGACCTGCTCCGCCCGCGGGTGGAGGAGCTGCTGGCCCGGCGGGTGCTCTCCGCGCGGTGGCGCCGGCCCACGATCGAGGCGGCCTCCGCGCCGGCCGCCGCCGGGGCCACCGGAGCCGCGCTGCGGGCACTGGCCGACGTCCTGGCCGACCCGGCGGGCCGGCTGGCCTGACCCGACCCGGCGGGCCGGCTGGTCCGACCCGACCCGGCGGGCCGGCTGGTCCGACCCGGCCCGGCCGGCGTCCCCGAGCTACAGGCCGACGAGCTCCTGCAGCGCGCCGACCTCGGCGCGGGTGAGCCGGCGGATCGAGCCGACCCGCATGCGCTCGAGCTTGACCGGGCCGACCGCCGTGCGCGTCAGCCGGGAGACGGGCAGCCCGACGTGCGCGAGCAGGCGGCGCACGATGTGCTTGCGGCCCTCGTGCAGGACGACCTCGACCACCGCCTGGCCGGCGTGGACGTCGACCACCGAGAACGAGTCGACCTTCACCGGGCCGTCCTCGAGCTCGACCCCGGCACGCAGCCGGCGGCCCAGGTCGCGCGGGATGGAGCCCGACACCTGGGCGAGGTAGGTCTTGCGCACCTCGTAGGAGGGGTGCGCCAGCCGGTGGGCGAGCTCGCCGTCGTTGGTGACCAGCAGCAGGCCCTCGGTGTCCTGGTCCAGCCGCCCGACGTGCACCAGGCCCGGCGCGAGGTCGCCGACCATGTCGCCGACGGTGGGCCGGTTGCGGTCGTCGCTCATCGCGGTGATGACGCCGGCGGGCTTGTTGAGGGCGTAGGTGACGCGGTCGTCGCGCAGCTCGATGCGGACGCCGTCGACGGCGATCCTGTCCCGCTGCGGGTCGACCCGCATGCCCTGCACGGTCACGGTGGTGCCGTTCACGGCGATCCGGCCCTGGTCGACCATCTGCTCGACCACGCGGCGGGAGCCGACCCCGGCGCGGGCGAGCACCTTCTGCAGCCGCTCCCCCTCGCGCTCCACGTCGGCCGCGGCCGGGCCGCGGTCGCCGGGATGGGCGGGGGCCAGCTCCATGTCCTCCGACCAGCCTTCGCCGGCCGCGCTGGTGGTCTCGTCGTGCGGGGCGCTGTTCATCGCCGTCCAGTCTCCCACCGGCTGGGCCCGCGCCCCCGCCGGCCGCCAGTGCTCGCCTGCGGGAGCCGGCTCCCCGGCCACGGACCTCGCGGTGTCGTCACCCACCTCGCGGTGGACGGCGAGGTCGGTGCCAGGGACGGCGAGGGACGGGACGGCGACCCGGCGGCTCAGGCGTCGGGGTGCTCGTCCAGCACGGACGAGGTCTCCGGCAGCAGGGGCCCGAGCTCGGGCAGCTCGTCGAGGCTCTCCAGCCCCAGCCGCTCCAGGAACAGCGGCGTGGTCGCGTAGAGCCCGCCGCCGCTGTCGGGGTCGGCGCC
This sequence comes from Geodermatophilus sp. SYSU D01105, assembly GCF_054050095.1. Taxonomy (NCBI): domain Bacteria; kingdom Bacillati; phylum Actinomycetota; class Actinomycetes; order Geodermatophilales; family Geodermatophilaceae; genus Geodermatophilus; species Geodermatophilus sp. SYSU D01105. Next base: position 29,900 of record NZ_JBJGYR010000014.1, on the reverse strand, counting down.
CACCTCGTGCACCAGCCCGCGGTTGATGAGGGTCCGCATCACGCCGTCCACCCCGACCCCGCGGATGGCCGACACCCGGGCCCGCGTGACCGGCTGGCGATAGGCGATCACCGCCAGCGTCTCCAGCGCCGCCTGGGTCAGCCGGCTGCGCTGGCCGTCGGTGAGGTAGCGCTCGACGACGGGCGCGTGCTCCTCGCGGGTGTAGAGCCGCCACCCCTCCCCGGCCCGCCGCAGCGTGATGCCGGCGCCGCGGCGGTCGTACTCCCCGGCCAGGTCCGCCAGCAGGGAGCGCACCTGCGGCACCGGGCAGCGCAGCGCGCCGGCCAGGGTCCCCTCGTCGACAGGGGTGTCGACGACGAACAGCAGCGCCTCCAGCCCGCCGCGCAGCGCCGCGGGGTCGAGGTCGGGCTCGGGCTCGGGTTCGGGTTCGGGTTCGGGTTCGGGCTCCGGCTGGGGCTCGGACTGGACCGCGACCGGTGGCGGCAGCGGCGCCGGCTCGGTCACCGGCGCGGGCCCGGCCTCGGGGACCGGCGCCGACCGCTCGGCGACCCGGGCGGCGAGCTCCGCGGCGACGGCGTCCCACGTGGCCGGGTCCGGCCCGTCGCGCTCGTCGGCCTCCTCCCGGGTGGCGGCCAGCTCGGCGGCCAGCGCCTCCCACGAGATCGGGGTCCGCTCCGGTTGCTCCTCCGTCACGTGTACTCCTCGTCAGCGCCGACGTCGTCGGCCGGTTCGGCGCCGCCGGTCCAGCGCACGTGCAGCTCCCCGAGCGGGCTGAGCTGCTCGAAGGTCACCCGCTGCTGGCGGTAGAGCTCGAGCAGCGCCAGGAACCGGGCGACCACCTCCAGGGTGTGCGCGCAGTCGGCGGAGAGCGCCCGGAAGGTCGCCGTCCCGGCCGCCATGAGGTGGTTGCGCACCAGCAGCAGCTGCTCGGCGACGCTGACCGGCGGGGCGTGCAGGTGGGAGACGCTCACCACCGCCGGCGCCTTCGGGGTGAGCGCCTGGGCGGCCAGCCGCGCGAACTGCTCGGGGGTCACGCCGAGCAGCACCTCGGGGACCTGGTCGGCGAAGCGTGGCTCCAGGCCGACGTCCCGGGGGTACCGGCGGACGGCGTCGGCCTCGCGCTCGCGCAGGAACGCGGCGGCCTGCTTGTAGGCGCGGTACTGCAGGAGCCGCGCGAACAGCAGGTCGCGGGCCTCGAGCAGCTCGAGGTCCTCCTCGTCCTCGACGTCGGCGGCCGGGAGGAGCCGGGCGGCCTTGAGGTCGAGCAGCGTGGAGGCGACGACGAGGAACTCGCTGGCCTGGTCCAGGTCGAGCTCGTCGCCGAGCGCGCGCAGGTGGGCGATGAACTCGTCGGTGACCTGCGAGAGGGCGATCTCGGTGACGTCGAGCTTGTGCTTGCCGATCAGCTGCAGCAGCAGGTCGAAGGGACCCTCGAAGTTGGTCAGCCGGACGGTGAACCGCGCCGGCGCGGCAGCCGCGACGGTCTCGGGTGCCGCACCGGGGGTCTCCACGTCCCCCCACGATAGAGAGCGGACCCCGTCCTCCTCACGCCTCGCAGGCTCGGCGGAAGCCTCGAGACGGGGCCGGGTCAGCGGCCCTTCAACCGCCGGACCAGCACCGAGTCCTCGCCGCGCTCGGTGAGGTCGGCGAGCAGCACGCCGATGGCCTCGCGCACGATGCGGCCGCGGTCGGCGGCCACACCGTGCTCGGCCCGCAGCGACAGCCGGGCGCTCTCCAGCGCCAGCAGCTCCTCGGCGGAGATGTAGACGGTGATCTTCTCGTCGTGCTTGACCCGCTCCGCCCGGGTGGGGCGTCCCCGGGTGGGCCGCTTGGGCGCCACGACCGGCGCCGGGGCGGGCGGGGTCCGGTAGGCCGCGAGCGGGTCGGTGGTGTCGGCGGCGCCACCGGGGACCAGCGTCAGCGGCGCGGTGGTCTCCGCCGGGGTCGGGTCGGCCGACTCGGCGCGCCGGGCGGCGGCCCCGCGCAGGGCCGGCGAGCTCACCGTCGCGCTGATGCTCGGCAGCTCGGTGACCTCAGGGGCGGGCGCGGTGTCGGTGCGACGGAACAGCTCGGCCGCGCCGGGGAGGACGGGACGCCGCGTCACAGGGAGAGGACCTCCTTCGCCAGGTCGCGGTAGGCCGAGGCGCCCGAGGACGTGGGCGCCCAGGTGGTGATGGGCTGCCCGGCGACCGTGGTCTCCGGGAAGCGGACGGTGCGCTGGATGACCGTCTGGAACACCGTGTCGCCGAAGGCCTCGACGACGCGGGAGAAGACCTCCCGGCAGTGCACGGTGCGCGCGTCGTACATCGTGGCGAGGATCCCGGAGATCTCCAGGTCGGGGTTGAGCCGCTCCTTGACCTTCTCGATCGTGTCCACCAGCAGGGCCACGCCGCGCAGGGAGAAGAACTCGCACTCCAGCGGGATGACCACCCCGTGGGCCGCGGTCAGCGCGTTGACCGTGAGCAGGCCGAGCGAGGGCTGGCAGTCGATGAGGACGTAGTCGTACTCGTCGCGCACGTCGGCGAGGACGCGCAGCAGGGTCTGCTCGCGGGCGACCTCGCTGACCAGCTGGACCTCGGCGGCGGACAGGTCGATGTTGCTGGGCACCAGGTCCAGGCCCGGGATGTCGGTGGGCACCAGGACGTCGCGCAGGGAGGTCTTCCGCTCCATGAGCGCGTTGTAGATCGTGCGGTCCAGGTGCTGCGCCGGCACCCCGAGGCCCACCGAGAGCGCCCCCTGCGGGTCCAGGTCGATGAGCAGCACCCGGCGGCCGTACTCGACCAGCGACGCGCCCAGGTTGATGGTCGACGTGGTCTTGCCGACGCCGCCCTTCTGGTTGCACATCGCGATGATCTTGGCCGGCCCGTGCTGCGTCAGGGGAGTGGGCTCGGGCAGGGGCCGCATCCGCGCGCGAGCGGGGTCCAGCCGCGAGGCGGCGGCGCCCATCTCCGGTCCGGGGTCGGTCGGGAGCGCGACGGCCCGGCCGGCCACGTCCCCTCGCATCGCCATCGGTCTGTTGCCTCCACCTCGTGCCCGTCCGGCTCGGAGCCGGAGCGGTCAGCCGTTCTGCCGCTCGGGTGATCACGACGCTAGGGAGGAGTCGGCGATTTACCGAGGAGGCACGCCGCGAGCCGTGTCGACTTGGCGACCCGTGACAACAGGAGTCCCGAGTCGAGGCGCAGCGCGGCACAATGCCTGCCGAAAAGCCGCGCTCCGGGATGTCAGGTCAGCGCACGGGGATGGCTGCTGGCGTAGACCTCGCGCAGCCGGTCGACGGTGACCAGCGTGTACACCTGCGTGGTGGTCACCGAGGCGTGCCCGAGCAGCTCCTGCACCACGCGCACGTCCGCGCCGCCGTCGAGCAGGTGGGTGGCGAAGGAGTGCCGGAGGGTGTGCGGCGAGACCTCCGCCGTGAGACCGGCCCGCTCGGCCGCCGTCCGCAGGATTGCCCAGGCGCTCTGCCGGGACAGCGGGCCGCCGCGGGCGTTGAGGAACAGCGCGCCACGGACGCCGGAACGGCCGGCCGCGGCCAGCGCCGGGCGGGCGCGCACGAGGTACTCCTCGACCGCGCGCACCGCGTAGCTGCCGACCGGGACCACCCGCTGCTTGCCGCCCTTGCCGGCCAGGCGCACGGTGGCCTGCCCGCGGTCGAGGTCGTCGACGGCGAGCCCGACGGCCTCGGAGATGCGGGCGCCGGTGCCGTAGAGCAGTTCCAGCAGCGCGCGGTCACGCAACCCGCGCGGGCCCTCCACCGTCCCGGCGGCCTCGATGAGCGCCTCCACCGACTCCACCGGGATGGCCTTGGGCAGCCGCCGCGCCGGCGCGGGCGGGCGGACCTCGTGCGCGACGTCGTCGGGCACGAGCCCGTCGAGCAGCGCGAACCGGTGCAGCCCGCGGACGGCGACCACCGCGCGGGCCGCCGACGTCGCCGACAGCGGCGGGTGCTCGTCGTCCCCCTGGCGCAGCGCGGCGAGGAACCCCGCGACGTCGCTCTCGGCCACCTCGGCCAGCCCGCGCACGCCGGCGGCCTGCAGGAACGCGGTGTACCGGCGCAGGTCACGGCGGTAGGAGGCGATCGTGTTCGCCGCCAGGCCGCGCTCGACGGTCAGGTGGTCGAGGTAACCGGTGACGACCCGGGCCACGTCGGACCCAGTTGTCGCTGTCGTCAGGCTGCGCCCATCGTCCTGACTGCGCGCGCCGGTCCGCTCCTCGCTCGCTGGCGCTCCCGTCGCTGTCGTCAGGACAGCACCTCCTCGAGCGGGACCGCGGTCATGCCGTGCGCCTGCGCCACCTCGGGCAGCACCACCTGCCCGGCCACGACGTTCACCCCGTGGGCGAGCGCGCGGTCGGCGCGGACCGCCGCCGCGGTGCCCTCGTTGGCGAGGGCCATCACGTAGGGCAGCGTCACGTTGGTCAGCGCGTGGGTCGAGGTGTTGGGCACCGCGCCCGGCATGTTCGCCACGCAGTAGAACACCGACTCGTGCACCCGGAAGGTCGGCTCGTCGTGCGTGGTGGGCCGCGTGTCCTCGAAGCACCCGCCCTGGTCGACGGCGATGTCGACGAGCACCGACCCCGGCTTCATCCGCGACACCAGCTCGTTGCTCACCAGCGTCGGCGCCTTGGCGCCGGGCACCAGGACCGCGCCGATCACCAGGTCGGCGTCGAGGACCGCCCGCTCGACCTCGTAGGCGTTGGAGGCCACCGTCTGCAGGTGCCCCTGGTAGATGCGGTCGGCGGCGCGCAGCTTGTCGATGTCCCGGTCCAGGACGACGACCTCGGCCTGCATGCCCAGGGCGATCGCGGCGGCGTTCATGCCCGACACCCCGGCCCCGATGACGACGACCTTCGCCGCGTAGACGCCGGACACGCCGCCGAGCAGCACCCCGCGGCCACCGTGCGCCCGCTCCAGGCTGTGCGCCCCGACCTGCGGCGCCATGCGGCCGGCGACCTCCGACATCGGGGCGAGCAGCGGCAGGGCGCCGTTGGCCGTCTGCACCGTCTCGTAGGCGATCGCGGTGGTCCCGGAGGTCACCAGGGCGTCGGTGCACTCCTTGGACGCGGCCAGGTGCAGGTAGGTGAACAGCGTCTGCCCGGCGCGCAGCCGCCCGTACTCCTCGGCGACCGGCTCCTTGACCTTGAGCAGCAGGTCGGCGTCGGCCCACACGTCGTCGGCGGTGCCGACGATGGTGGCGCCCGCGGCGGTGTAGTCGGCGTCGGGGATCGAGGACCCCTCCCCCGCGCCACGCTCCACCAGCACCGTGTGCCCGGCCCGCACCAGCTCGGTCACCCCCGCGGGGGTGAGCGCCACCCGGTACTCCCGGTTCTTGACCTCTCGGGGAACCCCGACCCGCATCGTCGCTCTCCTGGTCCCGGCGGTGCGTCCCGAGGGTGAGGGGGCGTCCCGCACGCGTCTGGGCCGCCCGGTCGGGGCGGGCCTCGCGCGGAGTCTAGGCGGGAGCGGGCCTCCCACCGGGCTGCGACGTGTGCTGCGCCACCTGCCCGGGTGACGGGGTGCGGCCTCCGGGTAGGGGCCTCTCGCCGCTGCCCCGTACCGGGAGGACGACCCCATGCCGCTGTACGCCACCCATCCCAGCCTCCGGGCCCGCCAGCTGGCGGCCGACCTGGGCCTGGTGGCCTGGGCGGTCGCGTGGGTGGTCCTCGCCCGGGTGGTCCACGGCGCGGTCCTCGTGCTGGCCGAGCCGGGTCGGGCGGTCGAGGACCTGGGCTCCTCGGTGGCCGGGAACATGGCGTCGGCGGCGGAGGCGGCCGGGGACGTCCCCGTGGTCGGTGACGAGCTGGCCGGCCCGTTCGAGGCCCTCGGCAGCGCCGGCTCCTCGGTGGGCGGTGCCGGCCAGGCCGCGCAGGACGCCGTGGGGACGCTGGCCGCGGTCCTGGCCGTCGTCCTCGTGGTGCTGCCGGTCGGCTGGCTGCTGCTGCGCTGGCTGCCCTGGCGGCTGGGCTGGCTGCGGGAGGCGCACGCGGCAGGGCGGGTCGATGCCGAGGTGCTGGCGGCGCGGGCGCTGGTGACCGCTCCGCTGTCCCGGTTGGCCGCGCTGCCGGCGGGCACCGCGGCGGCCTGGCGCGACGGCGACCCGGACGCCACCCGCGCCCTGGCCCGCCTCGAGCTCGACCGCCTGGGCCTCGCGACGCCGGACGCCCCGGCCGCAGCCGCGTCCGGTTGGCGTTGAGTCGGGGTCGGCTCGTGCCGATGACTCCTCCCGGACACGGGAGGCGGTCATGGCCGGATCGGCGGGACGACGGCGGGGGCGGCGGCGCGGCCGGTACGGCACCGCGGTCGGGGTGCTGGCGGTCGGCCTGGTCACGCTGAGCGCACCGGCCGGTCAGCTCGCCGCCCAGCTCACCGCCGTCAGCACGCCCTCGCGGCCGTCGCCGCCGCAGCCGGTGACCCCGCCCGCCGCGGCGCTCGCCCCGGCGCAGGAGCCCGCCGTCGCTCCCCCGGTCGTCGCCACCGGCCCCGCCCCGGTCGCGCCGCGCGGGGTCGACATCGACGTGCCGAACCCGGTCGTGCCCCGCGGGACGCCGCTGGTGACCGAGCCCGGCCCCTCGATGTGCGGCGGCTACGCCAACCCGCGGCGGATCCTGCCCGCGGTCGTCCCCGGTCCCGGGACGGCCACCGTCACCTGGCAGTCCGACGGTCACACCGACGTCGTGCGCTACCGCGTGCAGGCGGTCAGCCAGCAGCTGGTGGCCGGCCCGCAACCCGCCCCGCCCGCTCTGGTCGCCGCGCAGCCCGAGGGCTGCGACCCCGTGACCGTGCGGTTCGCCGGCCTGCAGCGCGGTGTGCCCTACGTGTTCTGGCTGGAGGAGGAGGTCCGCGACAGCCTGTCGACGCAGTGGGTGCAGGTGGGGACGACGACCCCGGTCGTCATCGGCTGAGCGCCGGCCGTTCGTCGCCCGGGAGCCGACCGGACCATCGCCGGGCGGGGGGTCGTCGCCCGCGTGCTCGTGCTCTGCACACCCACGGCAGGCAGAGCACGAGCACCCGCACCCACAGGTCCCGCCCCGGCGGACTCGTGCTCTGCACACCCACGGCAGGCAGAGCACGAGCACCCGCACCCCCAGGTCCCGCCCCGGCGGACTCGTGCTCTGCACACCCACGGCACGCACAGCACGAGCAGTCCCGAGAGGGACCCAGGGTCGGAGGGTCGGAGGGCGGTTCGCTCAGTTCGCGTCAGCCGGGCGCAGCGGCGGTTTCGTCGCCCGCACCTGGGCGGCGGCGAGCACGCCGATGACCGCCGAGGAGTTGCGGATCCCGCCGGAGAAGACCCGGGCGACCGCGTCGGCGAGCGGCACGCGCTCCACGGTCATGTCCAGCTCCTCGTGCTCGACGACGAAGCCCTCGGGCCGGTCGACCGGCGTGAGCCCCTCGGCGAGGTAGATCAGCACCTGCTCGCTGCAGAAGCCCGGGGTGCTGAAGCTGTTGACCAGCAGCGACCACCGCTCGGCGGAGAGGCCGGCCTCCTCGGCCAGCTCGCGCTGCGCCGTGGCCAGCGGGGCCTCGCCGTCGGCGTCCCGCAGGCCCGCGGGCAGCTCCCACAGGTAGCCGCCGACCGGGTGCCGGTACTGGCGGACCATGACGACGCGGTCCTCGTCGTCGACGGCGGCCACGCAGACGGCGCCGATGTGCCGCACGACCTCGCGGTCACTCGTCCCGCCGCCGGGCATGGCGACGGTGTCCCGGACCAGCGTGATGATGCGGCCCTCGTGCAGGGTCTCGCTGGCGACGACCTCGTACTCACCGGGGCGGGCGGGCTCGACCATCGGTCAGATCCCGACCTTCTCGGCCTCGTCCACCGGCACCGGCAGCCGCGCGGACTCGGAGAAGTCGATCGCGGCCTGCACGAACGCGGCGAACAACGGGTGCGGCCGGGTCGGGCGGCTCTTCAGCTCCGGGTGGGCCTGGGTGCCGACGAAGAACGGGTGGCTCTCCCGGGGCAGCTCGGCGAACTCCACCAGCAGGCCGTCGGGTGAGGTGCCGGAGAAGACCAACCCGGCCGCGCCGAGCTTGTCGCGGTAGGCGTTGGACACCTCGTACCGGTGTCGGTGCCGCTCGGTGATCTCGGTGCTGCCGTAGGCCTCGGCCACGACCGAGCCCTTCTGCAGGGTGGCCGGGTAGCTGCCCAGCCGCATCGTGCCGCCCATGTCCCGCTGGCCGGCGACGACGTCGACCTGGCTGGCCATGGTGGCGATGACCGCGTCGGGGGTCTCCGGGTCGAACTCGGTGGAGTTGGCCTCCGGCAGCCCGGCCAGGTTGCGGGCCGTCTCGATGACCATGCACTGCAGGCCGAGGCACAGCCCCAGCAGCGGGACGCCGTTGACCCGCGCGTACCGGATGGCGCCGAGCTTGCCCTCGATGCCGCGCACCCCGAAGCCGCCGGGGATGCAGACGCCGTCGACACCGGCCAGCGCCCGCTCGGCCCCCTCGGGGGTCTCGCAGTCGTCGGAGGGGACCCAGCGGATCTCCACCCGGCTGCGGTGGGCGAAGCCGCCGGCCCGCAGCGCCTCGGTGACCGACAGGTAGGCGTCGGGCAGGTCGATGTACTTGCCGACCAGGCCGATCGTCACGGTCTGCTTGGGCGCGTGCACCCGGTCGAGCAGGTCGCCCCAGACGGTCCAGTCGACGTCCCGGAAGGGCAGGCCCAGCCGGCGCACGACGTAGGCGTCGAGGCCCTCGCGGTGCAGCACCTTGGGGATGTCGTAGATCGACGGTGCGTCGGGGCAGGAGATGACGCCCTCGGCGTCGACGTCGCACATCAGGCTGATCTTGCGCTTGAGCCCGGTGCCGATCTCCCGGTCCGACCGGCAGACCAGCGCGTCGGGCTGGATGCCGATGCTGCGCAGCGCGGCCACGGAGTGCTGCGTCGGCTTGGTCTTCAGCTCGCCCGACGGCGCGATGTAGGGCACCAGCGAGATGTGCAGGAAGAAGCAGTTGTCCCGGCCGATCTCGTGGCGGACCTGGCGGGCGGCCTCGAGGAAGGGCAGGGACTCGATGTCGCCGACGGTGCCGCCGATCTCGGTGATGACCACGTCGACCCGCTCGGCCGAGTCGGCCCCGGCCATGATCCGGGCCTTGATCTCGTTGGTGATGTGGGGGATGACCTGGACGGTGTCGCCCAGGTACTCGCCGCGGCGCTCCTTGGCGATCACGTCCGAGTAGACCTGGCCCGTGGTGACGTTGGCTCGGCCGGTCAGGTCGGTGTCGAGGAACCGCTCGTAGTGGCCGATGTCGAGGTCGGTCTCGGCGCCGTCCTCGGTGACGAAGACCTCGCCGTGCTGGAACGGGTTCATCGTCCCGGGGTCGACGTTGAGGTAGGGGTCCAGCTTCTGCATCGTCACGCGCAGGCCACGGCTGGACAGGAGCGCGCCGAGGGAGCTGGCCGTCAGGCCCTTGCCCAGGGAGGAGACAACCCCGCCGGTGACGAAGACGAACTTCGTCGGCTGGGAGTTGTGGAGGAGACCCCCCGGTCCGTAGTTACTGTTCCGCGTTCCAGACGGTCGATCCACGGGAGACGACCGTAACACGATCGGGGCCCGCGACCGGGTCCGGCCGGGGAGTGCCGTCGGCCACCCGGGCCGCCTCGGTGCCGCTGGCGCGCGGCGCCGCGGCCAGCCACACCAGCAGCGGGACCAGCAGGGACGCCGCCGTCGCGGGGAGGGCGACGCCGGAGTCGTTGGCCGCCGCCCCGACCGCCAGGCTCAACGCGCTGGCGACCAGCCCGGCCCGCAGGGGGACCAGGTCGCCGGCCGGCAGGAGGTCCGGCCGGCCGCGGAGCAGCCCGGGCCCCCGCAGCGGCGCCGGCAGCAGGCCCCGGACCCGCCCGCCCCGCCGCCCCCCCGCTGGGCGGACCAGCCACACCGCGGCGACCAGGGCGACGGGCAGCATCCAGGCCAGCGGGCTGCCGAGCAGGATGTCGAGGTTGGCCTGCGCCTTGCGGCTGACCACGGTCCACGCCTCGCCGGTCAGCACCTGCTCGACGAACCGGCCCAGGTGGCTGCGCTCGGCCGCCGGGCGCAGCCAGTCGACCACCGCGAGCGTGCCCACGGCGACGACGGCGAGCGCGAGGACCGCGGCGAGCCGCGTCACCGTCACCCGGGTGCGGGTGAGCAGCATGGCCAGCAGCACGAAGCCCGGCAGGGCGGCGAGCACCCCGCCGAAGTCCCGGCCCAGGGACGGCGTCCCGATGACGAGCACGGTGAGCGCACCGGCGGCCAGCACCGTGCCGGCCACGACGGCCCGGGCGCGGCCCGCCGGTGCCCGCCGTCCGGCCGCGGTCGCCGCGGCCGCGGTGAGCAGCAGCGCGCTGACCGACAGCAGGCCGAAGGTCAGGTTGCCGTAGCCGGTGAACCGGCCGGCGACGATCGCGTCGTACCCCAGCAGGCTGTTGAGCTCCAGGTGCGACCCGGTCAGCACGTCCCCGACCAGGGTGGCCAGGGTGATGACCAGGATCGCGGCCGGCGGCCCCAGCCGGGAGGTCCGCCACGGGCCGAGCGCGGCCACGGCCAGGACGACGAGGGCGGCACCGAGCACGGATGCGGCCAGGGCCAGCCGGGGCGCGCCGGCCGCCTCCCACGGCAGCAGCCCGGCCAGGTGGGTGGCGACCGGCAGGGCGGCGACCCCGAGGGCGATCGGCCGGACGGCGCCCCGCAGCCACTCCCCCGCCGGCCTCGGCGCCCGGGCGCGACGGCGTCCGCCGGCCACCAGCAGGCCCAGGGCGACGGCCGCGGCGTTGACCAGCACCAGGCCCCAGAAGAACGCGCCGGTGCTGCGGTGGTGCACCGCAGCCGCGGTGTTGGCCCGCTCGAGGACGTCCACCGCCTCGGCCAGCGCGGGCCGCCCGCCGCCGACCCGGAGGGGCTGACCGTTCATCGACACCGGCTCCGGCAGACCCAGGGCGTCCAGCGCGGTCGGGGCGACGTCGATGAGCTGGGTGTAGGGCGCCCGGCCGGTGCTGGCCGAGGTGAGCCAGCCGGGCTCGTCCAGGCCCGGGCCCGACGCGATGCCCACGTGCAGCTGCGGCCGGCCGTCGTTGACCTCGGAGATGCCCTGCAGCAGGAGCAGGGTCTCCCCCGGCGCGGCCGCCACCGCCTCGGTCAGCCGGCCGACGGCGTCGTCGATGCTGGCCAGGGCCGTGGCCCGCGGCTGCGGCTCGGTGCCCGTGTCGCTGCCCTCGAGCGCCGGCTCCCCCGCGTCGACCAGCGCGTCGAGGGAGACCAGCGTCAGCGGGCAGCCGGCCAGCAGCTCACCGATGCGGGCGGGGTCGGCGGGCAGCCGCTCGGTCTGCGACAGCGCCACGCCGGGGCCGGCGACGGCGAGCGCCGGGGCGCGGCCGACGACGGTGGCGCAGCCGACCGCGCTGCCCAGAGCCGCCGGCTCCGCGCCGAAGCGGGCGGTGCTCTCGTCCCCGGCGACCGCGGCGACCGCCGACCGCGGATCGGCCAGCCCGGCCGCGGCGAGCCGCTCCTGCAGGCCGCAGTGCGACAGCGACGGGCTGGCCGGCGGCACCGGCGGGACCTGCTCCTCGGGCACCGCGTCGTCCCCCGGCGCGGCGTCGGCGTCGTCCCCGCCGTCCGGGGCCTCGCCGGGCAGGGGCACGGTCGGCAGCGGCACCGGCGGCACCGACTCGTCCGGCGCCGGGAAGCGGGCACGGTTGCCCGCACCCAGGGTGGCCCAGCCGTCGAGCAGGCAGCTGGTGGCCCGGGCCGCGCGGACCGACACCGCACCGATCGGCGAGCGCTCGGCCAGCGCCCACAGCTGCGGCGTCGCCTCCGGGTCGACATCGCTCCACACCAGGCCGGGGATGCCGACGACGAGCACCCGGTCGGCGCTCGCCCCCTCCGCCGGAGCGGCGGCGGCACCGCCGGCGAGGGCGAGCAGCAGGGTGAGGACCGCGACCAGCAGCGCCGCGCCGCGGACCCCGCCTCGCGCGACCGGTGTCATCGGGGGCCGGCCCCCGGCGGCCCGAGCAGCTCCCGGTAGACGGCGACCAGCTGCCGGGCCGTGGCCGCCTCGTCGGGCCAGGTCGCGGCCTGGCGGGTCCCGGCCTCGGCCAGCCGTCGCGCCCGGGCGGGGTCGGCCAGCAGCCCGGTGACGGCCTCGGCGAGCGCGGCGGCGTCCCCCACGGGGACCAGCTCCGCGCCCTCGCCGAGCAGCTCGGGCAGCCCACCGGTGCGGGTGGCGACCAGCGGCGTGCCCGACCGCAGCGCCTCCTGTGCGGTCAGCGAGCGGGCCTCCCAGCGGGAGGGCAGCACGGCGAGGTCGGCGGCGGCCAGCAGGTCGGCGACCTCGCTGCGCCGGCCCAGCAGGACGACGGGCAGCCGCTCGGCGGCGATGCGCCGGGCGAGCTCCTCCTGCAGGGGCCCGTCACCCGCGACGGCGACCAGCGGCGTGGCGGGCAGTCGCGGGTCGCCCGCCCACCGGGCCGCGGCGTCGAGCAGGACGTCGTAGCCCTTCTGCGGGTGCAGCCGGCCGACCGCGACCACCAGCGGTCGCCCGTCGGCCAGGCCGAGCTCGGTGCGCACCTGCTCGCGCGTGCGGACCGGAGGGGGCAACGGCGGTGCCGAGACCGGCGCGACCCGCACGTCCCGGGCGCCCTGCCGCCAGGCGTTCTCGGCGAGGTCCCCGGAGGCGGCCAGGACCACGTCGGCGCTGCGGACGGTGGCCCGCTCGGCGACGGACAGCACCCGGCGCCGGGCGCCACCGCCCTCCGGCAGCGCGTTGTGCAGCGTGAGGACCAGCGGTCGGTCCCGGTCGCCGAGCCGGCGGGCCGCGGCGGCCACCAGCCCGGCCCGCAGCCCGTGGGCGTGCACGAGGTCGGTGCCCACGGTGGCCCGCCGCAGCGCGGCCACGGCGCGGGCGTCGGCCAGCGGGGCGAGCCCGGCGGAGATCTCCACGGGCGTGAACTGCGCGCCGGCGGCGGTGAAGGCGAACAGCCGATCGGTCGCCGCGGGCCCGCACACGCGGGCACCGGCTCCGGCAGCGAGGAGCGCGGGCAGCACGGAGCGCACGTGCGTACCCACCCCGCCGGTGCTGGTGGCCAGCACCTCGGCCACCCGGCGGCCCGCCAGCAGCGGCTCAGCCACCGTGCACCTCCTGCCGATCCGACGAACGAAGCCCGCGCACGGCCGCCCGCAGCGGGCGCCGCGCCGTCCCCATCATGACCGCCCCCACCACGGCCACGGCAGCCGCCGCGGCGAGGACGCCGGCCAGCACCACCCCGACCAGGCCGCCCTCCGGCACCGGGTCGGCACCGAGCCCGCGGGCGACCGCGAGCCCCGCGGCGGCGGCGAGCCCGGCGGCCAGCAGCCCCGGGACGCCGGTCCGCAGCACGCCGGCCAGGCCCGCCGGGCCGACCTCGCGGGCGACGACGGCCAGCAGGCCGAGCCCGGCGACGGTCACCCCGACGGTGTGCCCGGCGCCCAGGGCCACACCGCGGTCGGCCGCGGGCAGCACCGCCGACAGGACGACGTCCGCCACGACCGCGAGCAACCACCCGCCGAGGACGCAGACGGTCGGCGCCTTCCACCGTCCGCGGGCGTAGAGGGCCCGGGTGAGCAGCGCGACCAGCCCGTAGCCCGGCAGGCCGGGGGCGAAGGCGATGATCGTGTCCCGCAGCGCGCCGACCACCGCCGGCGGCTCGGCGGCCAGGAAGACGCGCGCCATGGGCCCGGACACGGCGACCAGCACCGCGGCGGCCGCGAGTGAGCCGACCACCACCAGGACCGCCACCGGGGCCAGCGCGCGGCGGAAGCCGGGCTCGTCGCCGGTCTCGGCGCGCTCGGCCAGCCCGGGGTAGGCGGAGGTGGCCAGCGGCACCGCCAGCGCCGCCCAGGGCACGAGGAACAGCGTCAGCCCGGCGGTGTAGACGACCTGCGTGCCGTCCGGGGCGCCGGCGTTGGCCAGCCGGATGGCCACCACCGCCACCAGCTGCTGCCCGGCGAGGGTGAGCACGCCGGCGACCGCCAGCCGCCGCACCCGGGGCGCGGCGCCGACCGGGAAGCGCAGCGACGGGCGCAGGCCCAGCCGCAGCCCGCGCAGCGGGACGAGCAGGCTCAGTGCGAGGACGGCCACGCCGAGCGTCGTCCCCACCGAGAGGACCAGCTCGGCCGGGGTGGACAGGTCCGCGGCCGACCGGCTGCCGCCGATGGCGGCGAAGGTCAGGTAGGCGGCCGCGACCACGACGCTGGACAGCAGCGGCGCCAGCGCCGGGCCGCCGAACCGGCGGTGCGCCTGGAGCACGCCGGTGAGCACGATGCCGATGCCGTAGAGCACCACCTGGGGCGCGAAGACCACGAGGAACCGGGCGGCGAGGTCCACTTGCACGGGGTCCCCGCCGCCGAGCAGCAGGCGGGCGATCGGCTCGGCCAGCACCGCCACCAGGACCGCCAGCGGGGTGAGGACCAGCAGGGTCCAGCCCAGCAGCGCCGAGGCGGTGCGGCGCACCTGGTCCCGGTCGCCGGTGGCGATGCCCCCGGCCAGCATCGGGACGACGAGGCTGGCCAGCGCGCCGCCGGCGACCACCTCGAAGACGATGTTGGGCACGGTGTTGGCCGCCAGGTAGGTGTCTCCCGTGCTGTCGGCGCCGACGGCGTTGGTGAACACCAGCGTGCGGCCGAAGCCGGCCAGCCGGGCCAGCACGGTGAGGACGGCGATCAGCGCGGCGGCGCCGGCCACGCCCGACGCCAGCTGCCTCCGGCTCCTGCGGCTCCTCCGCGGGCGCTCGTCGGCGACACGAGCGCGGCTGGCTGCGTCCATCAGGGGGCTCGCGAGCTCGCTCACGCCGGCCGGCGGCCGAGCCGGTCCAGTTCCCGCAGCCCCGGCGTGGCCTCGATGACCCGCGTGAAGCTCACCTTCTCGCTGGCCAGGGTCAGCGCGACCACACCGGCCAGCAGGCCGGACCGGGCCGGCCGGCCGGGCAGCGCGGCCAGTCGCAGGCCCAGCAGCGCGCCGACGGCGTTGGCGCCGCAGTCGCCGAGCATGACCCGCTCCCCCAGGTCGGCGGGCAGGACGGCGAGGCTCGCGCCGAGCGGCCCGGCCACCAGGGTCCCCGCCGGGCTGCCGAGACCGGCGGCAGCGACCAGCGCCGCGGCCTTGGCCGCCCGCCCGGGACGCAGGTCGAGCAGGTTGACCAGGTTGGCCGTGCCGGCGACCAGGCCGGTGGTGAGGACGGCGTCGGCGAGCGCGCCGGCGCCCCTGCCGCGCCGCGTGAGCAGCGCGGCGGCCGCCGCGGCGGCGCCGATGCCGGCGACCTTGACCGCGCCGGCCGAGACCCGACCGGCCCGCAGTGCACGCAGGTGCCCGGCCAGCCCCTTGTCGCGGGCCTGCTCGGGGCGGGCGCCGGCGAGGTCGTCGTAGCCACCGACGAGTCCGGAGACGGTGCCGACGACCGCGGCCGCGGTCCGCCACCCGGGGAGGGCGCCGGCGACCGCGCTCCCGGTGGCCGCGGCGGCCAGCGCCGGGCCGCCGAGCAGGGTGACCGGCCGGCCGGCGTAGTTGGTGCGCCGCCACGGGGCGCCGGCCGGGCGGGCGGTGACCGCGGCCGCCGCGGCCAGGCCCAGCCGTGCCGCGGCCGCGCCGCCGAGCGCGAGGAGCGCCCGGCGCCGCGTGCCGCCGTCCGCGCGGCGGGTCACGGGGTGGCGGCCGGCACCGGCGGCACCGGCTGGGTGTCCTCGCCGGAGCCGTACTTGCCGGAGGTGCCCTCGCGCTCCCGGGTCAGCGCCAGGACCGTGCTGACCCGGCCGGCCGCGCTGTCGACGTTGTCGACGGTGGACACGGCGGCGGAGGTCTCGGGGTCGGCGCGGATCACGCCCACCAGGCCGGTCTCGCCTGCCGAGTCGGCGTCGCCGGCGACCACCGCGCCGGACCCGCGCGCGTCCAGGGCCAGCGCCAGGTCGACCAGGGTGCCGGTGCGCTCCTCGGCGTCCTCCTCGGGAGAGGACCCGGTGGTGAGGACGACGGCGTAGTCGGCCGGGGTCACCGACGGCGACTCCTGGGTGAGCACCTCCAGGGCGGACAGCCCGGCGAGCACCGAGGACAGTGCGGCGGTGTCCGGGGCCGGCCCGTCGACCGGGCGGATGAGCACCTGGGACAGCAGCGCGGCAACCAGCTGGCCGGTGTCGTCGGTCTCGGGGAGGGTGACCCCCGTCGGCAGCCCCGGCCCGGTGACGTAGCTCTGCAGGCCGCTGGCTGTCGCCGGGTCGGTGTACTCGGGCTGGAGCTGCACGGTGCCGGTCACGGTGCCACCGGCCTGTCCGATGAGGGTGGAGACCTCGTCGACGGTGTCGGCGGCCACCTCCTCGCCGGTGGTCACGAGGACGACGCTGCGGCCCTGGAGGCTGCCGGCGACCAGGGCCGGGGCGACCGCCTCCTCGAAGGCGTCCCCGGTGTCCAGCTGGGCCTGCAGGTCCCGGTTGGTGTCCTCCAGGTCGCGCTTGTCCTGCGTCAGCGCGCCCACCTGGGTCTCGAGGTCGGCGAGGATCGGCTGGTTGAGCGCGGTCGTGCCGATGACGATGCCCAGCGCCACGGCCAGGAAGACCGCGATCAGCGAGACCAGGTGGTAGCGGAAGTCGATCACGAGAAGAGGTTCTCCAGCCAGAACACGAAGCTGTTCCATTGGTCGACCAGCAGGTCGAAGTAGACGCGGCCGGCCGCCGAGACCGCGAGGGCCGACCCGATGGCGAGGAACGCGGCCAGCACCAGGACGACCAGCGCGGTGGTGGAGATGCGGCTGCGGTAGAGCCGGCTCACACCCTTGGCGTCGACCAGCTTGCCGCCCAGGCGCAGCCGGGTGAGGAAGGTCGAGGCCATGCCGCCGCGGCCCTTGTCGAGGAACTCCACGAGCGTGGCGTGCGTGCCGACCGCGACGATGAGCTTGGCGCCCTTCTCGTCGGCCAGCAGCATCGCGATGTCCTCGCTGGTCGCCGCGGCCGGGAAGGTGATCGCGTCGACGCCGAGGTCCTGGACGCGGGCCAGGCCCGGAGCGCGGCCGTCGGCGTAGGCGTGGACGACGACCTCGGCGCCCGAGCGCAGCACGTCGTCGCTCACCGAGTCCATGTCCCCGATGATCATGTCGGGCTGGTAGCCGGCCTCCTTGAGCGCGTCGGCGCCGCCGTCGACGCCGATGAGGACCGGCCGGTAGTCGCGGATGTAGGACCGCAGCGCCTGCAGGTCCTCCTTGTAGTCGTAGCCGCGGACGACGACGAGGACGTGCCGGCCCTCGATCGGGGTGACCACGTCGGGCACGCCGACGCCGTCGAGCAGCAGCGCGCGCTCGCGCTTCATGTACTCCATCGTGTTGGTGGCGAAGGCCTCCAACTGCGTCGACAGCCCGGCCTTCGCCTCGGCCATCGCCTCGGCGATCGTCTCGGGGGTCTGCTCGGTGCCCTCGGCGACCACGGTGCCGTCGTCCAGGACCAGCCGGTTCCCGTCGAGGCGGGCGTGGGCGCCCTCCTTGACCGCGGTGAGGACCTCCTTGCCCACGTCGTCGACGAGCGGGATGCCGGCGTTGGTGAGGATCTCGGGGCCGAGGTTCGGGTAGCGGCCGGAGATGCTGGCCGAGGCGTTGACGACCGCGGCCACCCGGCAGGCGACGAGGGAGTCGGCGCTGACGCGGTCGATGTCGACGTGGTCGATGACGGCGATGTCACCGGGCCGCAGCCGCTTGGTGAGGTTCTTCGTGCGGCGGTCCAGCCGCACGGTGCCGGTCACTCCGGGGGCCGCCTCGGGAGCCCGGCCGCGACGCAGGGAACCGATGCGCATCCCTGCACTCTCCCACGGGGGTGCTCCCGCACCGCCGTCCGACGCACGTGTGCAACGTCTCGCACACGCTCCGTGTCCGACACTTCGGGAACCGCGACACGCCAGACACGCCGGTCGCAGCGGCCCTACCGGGGTCCCCGGCGGCGCTGTCTAGCGTTGCCCGGGTGACACCAGGGGCGCATGCGGTCGGGCGGACACACGAGGACGACGACCTGCGCGCCGATGCCCCGAGGGAGGCCCCGGACGCCGACGCCGGCGCGCCGGCCCCCGAGGAGGACGACCCCGCGCACGAGGCTCCCCCGCCACCCCTGCCCGGCGCCACGGCGCCCGCGCCGGCACCTGCGGGCGCGGCCGCCGCACCCGCCGACCCCGCGCGGGGCCGGCGCGGGCGGCGTGCCCGGCGTGGCCCGGGCCTGCGCGAGCGCCGCCGTCAGCAGACCCGGGCCACGATCGTCGACGCGGCCGCGGAACTGTTCGCCGAGCGGGGGTTCGACGCGGTCAGCGTCGTGGAGATCGCCCAGCGGGCGGGCGTGGTGGAGAAGACCGTCTTCAACCACTTCCCCGTCAAGGAGGGGCTGGTCTTCGAGGCCGACCCGCCGATGCGGGCCGCGCTGCTCGACGCGGTGCGCACCCGGCCGGCCGGCGAGTCGGTCACCGCGGCGGCCGGCACCTTCGTCGTCCGGGCCATGAGCGGCCTCGGGGCACCCGAGGCGGCGGCCGGCGTGGCGGAGATGGCGCGCATCATCCGCGGCAGCCACACCCTGCAGGTGCGGGAGCGGGAGATCCTCGGCGAGCTCACCACCGCGCTGGCCGGGCTGATCGCCGAGGAGACCCGGCCGGAGCCCGGGGAGCTGGCGCCCTGGCTGGCGGCCCACTCGGTGCTCGGCCTGTACGCGGCGCTGCTGGAGCTGGCCCGCGACCGGGTGCTGGCCGGCGTCACCGGCCCGGAGTTGACCGCGGAGCTGCGGGCCCGCGGTGAGCGCGGGCTGGCCCTGCTGCAGTTCGGCCTCGCGGGGTACGCCAAGCGGCGGTGACATGGCGGTCCTCCGGACCGCACCACGGTGACGTCGTGGTCCGACCGGACCGCACCGCGGCCGGGTGCCGTCCCCCTGCCGCGTTCAGCTCTCCCCGTGTCCCGGTCGGGAGGCCCTCCGGGCCTCGCGACCGGTCCACTCCCGGCGCTCCCCGTCCGTCCGCGGCCGGGCACCCGGCGTCGACGGTGCGGTCCCGACCCTCCCCTCGAGGGTCGCCGGCGCCTCAGAGCTCGATCTGCAGGGCGCGGAGCAGCTGGGTGGAGCGGTCGCCGGGGATGTCCGGGTCCTGGGTGAACAGCGCGACGGCGACCATGTACTCGTCCTCCCCGGTCCACCCGCGGCCCTCGGCGCACAGCCGGCGGATGTGCTCGCGGACCTTGGGCTCGGAGCTGTAGGGGCCGTAGTCCAGGCCCATGGCCAGGAAGTTCGCGACCCGGTAGCCGAGGTCGCCCGCGGTGCGCACGGTCGTCCCCGGGTCGGAGTAGCTGGGGACGGCGACGACCACGTTGCGGTACCCGGCCTTGAGCAGCTGCAGGGCCAGGTCGTTGCCGTACACCCCGCCCCACAACTCCGGCATGAGGATGTCGCGGTCCGGCGCCGGGATGTAGGGCGGGTTGGCGATCACCGTCGACACCGGCGGACCCCCCGCGGAGTCCGCGCCGTCGAAGAAGTCGCCGAGCTCCACCGTGTAGCGATCGGCCACCCCGCGGGCGGCGATGTTCTCGCGGGCCTGCTCGACCGAGGGCGCGCTGATGTCGAAGCTGCGCACCCGCAGCGCCGGCAGACCGGCCACCACGTCGGCGATCGCGGTGGCGTCACCGGTGCCGAGCTCGACGACCCCCTCCCGTTCCCAGCCCAGCTGGTCGCGGTAGTGCTGCAGCAACACGCAGACGGAGAACCCGTAGTGCGCCGACTCGTCGGCGGAGGAGAAGCAGCTCACCGGGCGGCACCGGCGGTCGGGCGGGCGGCACCGGCGGTCGGGCGGGCGGCGAGGTGGTCGACGGTGACCAGGCATCGATTGCGCACGACCGACCCCTACCCCGGCCGACTCGCGGCCACGCCTCCCCTCGCCTGACCGGGCGATGTGCCCGGTCAGGCCGCCGCGCGGGCGGTCGCCGCGACCGCGAGCAGCTCCCGGGCGTGGGCCTGCCCGGTGTCGCTGTCGGTGAGCCCGGAGAGCATCCGGGCCAGCTCCCGCACGCGGTCCTCGCCGTCGACCGCGCGGATGTCGGTGGCGGTCACGCCCGCGCCGGTGTCCGGGGACTTGTCGACGACCAGGTGGGTGTCGGCGAAGGCGGCCACCTGCGCCAGGTGGGTGACGACGACGACCTGGTGGTCGCGGGCCAGCCGCGCCAGGCGCCGGCCGATCTCCCCCGCGGCCTGGCCGCCCACGCCGGCGTCGACCTCGTCGAAGACCATCACCGGCACCGGGTCGGCCCCGGCGAAGACCACCTCGATGGCGAGCATGACCCGGGACAGCTCACCGCCGGACGCGCCCTTGTGCACCGGCCGCGGCGGTGCGCCGGGGTGGGCGGCCATGAGCAGCGCCACCTCGTCGATGCCCTCGGGGCCCGGCGCGCCGGCGTCGCTGTCGACGGAGAAGGAGACGCGGGCGCTCTTCATCGCCAGCCCGGCCAGCTCCCGGCCGACCTCCGCGGCGAACCCGTCGGCAGCCGCACGCCGCCCATCCGAGATCCGGGCGGCGAGGTCGTCGACCTCGGCCCGGGCGGCGTCGCGGGCGGCCTCCAACGCCTCGAGCGCCTCGTCGGAGACGTCGAGCTCGTCGAGCCGGCGGCGCGCGTCCTCGGCCCACGCCAGCACCCCGGCGACGCCCTCACCCACGTCGGCGTACTTGCGCACCAGGGCGGTGATCGCCGCGCGGCGGTCGAGCACCTCGGCCAGCCGCGCGGGGTCGGCGTCGAGGTCGGCGACGTAGCTGGCCAGCTGGCCCGCCACGTCGGAGACCACGGCGACGGCGTCGGCGAGGTCCTGCGCGAGCATCACCAGGGTGGGGTCGTCGGAGGAGGCCAGCGCCCGCTCGGCGATGGCCAGCGCCGCGGTGGCGTCCTGCGGCAGGTCGTCGCCGAGGTCGCCGGTGACGTCGCCGACCAGCGCGGTGCGGGCCTCGTCGGCGGCGGCCCGGAGCGCGTCGGCGTCGCTGAGCCGCCGCGCCTGGGTGTCCAGCTCCTCGTCCTCGCCGGGCTGCGGCGCGACCGCGTCGATCTCCTCGAGCCCGTGCCGCAGCACGTCCGCGGCCTGGGAGAGTTCCCGGGCCTGGCCGCGACGCCGCTCGAGGTCGGCGACGAGCTCCCGCCAGCGCGCGTACGCCGTCCGGTACCGGTCGAGCAGCTCCAGGTGCGCCGGTCCGGCGTAACGGTCCAGCGCGCGCCGCTGCTCGGCCGGGCGGGAGAGCCGCAACTGGTCGCTCTGCCCGTGCACGGCGAGCAGGGACTCGGCCATCTCCGCGATCACCCCGACCGGCACGCTGCGACCTCCCAGGTGGGCGCGCGAGCGGCCCTCGGCGCTCACCGTGCGGGCGAGGATGAGACTGCCGTCGTCGTCGGGGTCCGCGCCGGCGTCGGCGGCCCGCTCCCACACCGGCGAGTCGGCGGGCAGCGCCAGCCGGCCCTCGACCCCCGCCCGGCCGTTGGCGCGCACCCTCCCGGGGTCGGCGCGGCCGCCGAAGAGCAGGGTCAGGCCGGTGACGACCATCGTCTTGCCGGCGCCGGTCTCCCCGGTGACGACGGTGAGGCCGTCGCCGAGCTCGAGGGTGACGTCGTCGATGGCGCCGAGGCCACGGATGCGCAGCTCGGTGAGCCGGCCCAGCCGGTTGCGCGTCGCCGGCCGGTCGCCGCCGGTGGCAGGCTCGTTCCCCGCGACCGACCCCGGCGGGGCGACCGGCTGCGGCCCGGCGGCCGTCGGGTCGCCCGAGGGGGTCGCCCCGCGGGCCGCCCGCTTCTCACGCGTCGTCGTCCGTGCCGCCACCGCGGCCCTCCTCTCCGGGGTCCCCGCCGACGAAGCCGCGGGTGAGCACGTTGCGGGTGGGGGTGAGCTCGTGCCCGGGGTCGTGCCGGCGGGCGTCGCGGAACCCACGGACCGGTAGGCCGAACTTGGCCACCAGCCGGTCGCCGAAGGTGGTCGCGTGGACCCGCGCGATGCGCACCGGCCGGGCGGCCCGGCGGACGTCGACCCGCCCGCCCTCGGGGACCTCCAGCGCCCGGCGACCGTCAGCCGAGACCCGTGCCCGGTTGCCGTCGGCAGGGATGGCCACGGTGAGCACCGAGTCCGGGGAGGTGACCAGCGGCCGGCCGAACAGCGCGTGGGCGTTGGACGGCACCACGAGCATGGCCTCGACGTCCGGCCACACCACCGGGCCGCCCGCGGAGAACGCGTAGGCGGTGGACCCGGTCGGCGTCGAGAACAGCACCCCGTCGCAGCCGAAGCTGGTCAGCGGCCGCCCGTCGATCGCCACGACGACGTCGAGGACCCGCGACCGCTCGGACTTCTCCACCGACGCCTCGTTGAGCGCCCACGTGCCGCCCACGACGGCGCCGGTGGCGTCGAGGACGTCGACCTCGATGGCCAGCCGCTTCTCCACGGAGTACTCGCACCGCTCGATGGCGGTGAGGGTCTCCTCGACCGCCTCGGGCTCGGTCTCGGCGAGGAAGCCGACCCGGCCGAGGTTGACGCCCATGAGCGCGGCGTTGCTGTACCGGGCGAGCTCGGCGGCCCGCAGGAAGGTGCCGTCGCCGCCGAAGACCATCACGATCTCCGCGCCCCGGGCGGCCTCCGCGTCGGCCGGCACCACCTCGGCGCCCTCGATGCCGAGCTCGGCCGCCTCCTCCTCCAGCAGCCGCACGGTGATGCCGGCCTTGGCCAGGCGGGCGGCAGAGCTGCGTGCGAGCTCGACGATGTCCTGCCGGCCGGTGTGGACGGCGAGCAGGACGTGCCGGCTCCCGCTGGGCGCCCACAGCGTGGGACTGACCTCGCTCACGGTGCCTCCTCGGTGCTGCGTGCCGGCGACGGTGCCGGCACGAGTGCGCTGACGCGCTCCCTCACGATGGTCCTTCCTCGACGGCCCGGTGCACGTCGACCTCCCGGGGCGGCCCGGCGTCACGACGCAGCCAGAGGAAGAACTCCACGTTCCCCGCGGGCCCGGGCAGAGGGCTGGCGACCACGCCGGCCGTCCCCCACCCGAGCTCGGCGGCGGCGCGGGCGACCTCCAGCACCGCGGACTCCCGGTGCGCCGGGTCGCGCACGACCCCGCCCGCACCCAGGCGCTCGCGGCCGACCTCGAACTGCGGCTTGACCATGGGCAGCAGGTCGGCCCCGGCGGTCGCGCAGGCAGTGAGCGCCGGCAGCACCAGCCGCAGCGAGATGAAGGAGAGGTCGGCGACCACCAGGTCGACCGGCCCGCCGACCTGCTCGGGGGTCAGCGAGCGGACGTTGGTGCGCTCGAGCACGGTGACCCGCTCGTCGGTGCGCAGGGACCAGGCCAGCTCGCCGTACCCGACGTCGACGGCGACCACCTCCCGGGCTCCCCGGCTCAGGAGCACCTCGGTGAAGCCGCCGGTGGAGGCGCCGGCGTCCAGGGCTCGCCGGCCCTCGACGGGGACGGGGAAGGCCTCGAGGGCACCGAGCAGCTTGTGCGCGCCGCGGGACACCCAGCTCGGTTCGTCGGGGTCGGTGCGCACGACCACGGGGGTGTTGGCGTCGACCCCCGTGGCGGGCTTCGTGGCGGCCCGGCCGGAGACGGCGACCCTCCCCTCGGCGATCAGCGCGACGGCGTGCTCGCGGGAGCGGGCCAGCCCGCGCCGCACGAGCTCTGCGTCGAGCCTGCTGCGGCGGACCATCAGAGCTCGTCGATCGTGGCCAGCTCGCGCTGCAGCCGTGCGTGCTCGGCCTCGAACACGGCCACGTGCTCGGCGACCGGCCGCCGGTCGAGGTCGGCGGGGAGCGTGGCGACCTGCGGCTCGGGCTCGGTCGTCGCCGCCTGCTGGTGGCGGGCCGCCGGGCCCGGGACCTGGACCGGCGCCGGACCGCCCGACGGACGCGGGCCGGGCCGTGGAGGCCCCGGGACCGGTCGCGGTCGACTCGGTTCGGTCATCGTGCGCCTCTCCGGATGGGGTGGTCGCGGCGCCGTGCCGCAGGGATGGGGCGAGCGCTCGCCGCGGAGCGCTCCTCGGGGACGGGCCCTGGTCCGCGAGGTTACCGGCCGGGGACGACGCGCACGGGCCGCCGACCGGGGATAGCCTCCGCCCGCCCCGTCCCTTCTCACCGTGGAGGCCTGCCCGCGTGGCCACGATGGAACAGTGCATGACCGCCCTCAAGACCGTGCTCGGTGACCTCGCGGCCAGCCCGGCGGCCGAGGGCCTGGACCGGAGCCTGTCCTGCCGGCTCCCCGACCTCGGCCAGGTCGTCCGCGGGCGGCTGGCCCGGGGACGGGTCCACGAGCTGCGCGCCGAGCCGGAGGACCAGTCGCTGGAGAAGGCCGACATCCGGCTGACGATGGCCAGTGACGACCTCGTTGCGCTCACCGAGGGGCAGCTGTCGTTCGGCCCGGCCTGGGCGACCGGCCGGGTCAAGCTCGAGGCTGGCCTCCGCGACATGCTGCGGCTGCGCAAGATGCTCTGAGCCGGCGTCCGCGTCCCGCGCATCGTCCGACCTCAGCCGGCGACGGCGACGGGCACGGCGGGCACGTCAGCCCCCCAGCGCCCAGCGCGCGAGCGCGGCCGCGGCCACCTCGTCGGCCGCCCGCACGGCAGCGGGGACGCCCGAGTCGGGGTGCCCGGCCCAGTGGGCGACGCAGAGGGCGCGCAGCCCGTCGAGGCCGTCGCCGCGGTCGCCGGGCCTCGGGTCGCAGCTGAGCTGGAGCGGGCCGCCCTCCCCCACCGGCTGCACCCACCAGCCACGGCAACGCCACCGGTCCACCTCGCGCACCACGGGCGGGTGCGCGACGAGCAGCCCGGACGCGTCGGCGGACAGCAGGTCGGGCCGGCGCTGCGGCTCGGCGGCCAGCAACGCCAAGGGATCGGTGACGCCGGAGAACACCAGCAGGCTGTCCGCGCCGGCCCGCCGACCTCCCTCGATGTCGGTGTCGAGGCGGTCGCCCACCACCAGGGGCCGGCGGGCGGCGGTCCGGCGGACGCACTCGGCGTGCATGGCGGGGTCGGGCTTGCCGGTCACCAGCGGCGGCCGGCCGGTGACGCCGGCGACCACCCCCACCATCGCACCGTTGCCCGGCAGAGGGCCGCGGGGCGAGGGGATCGTGGCGTCGGTGTTGGTGGCGACGTGCTGCGCGCCGTTTCGGACGGCGACGACCGCCTCGGCCAGCTGCGCCCATCCGACCTCGCGCCCGTAGCCCTGCACGACCGCCGCCGGGTCGTCGTCCGCGCGCTCGACCACGGTCAGCCCGGCGGCTCGGAGCGCCGCAGCGACCCCGGGCCCCCCGACCGGCAGGACCCGCGCGCCGGCGCCCAGCCGCTGGGCCACCACCGAGGCGGCCGCCTGCGAGCTGGTGATCACGTCGCCGGGGGCGGCGGGTACCCCCAGTTCGGTCAGGTGCCGGGCGACCTCCTCGGGAGGCCGCGCCGCGTTGTTGGTGACGAAGCCCAGCCGCATCCCGGCTGTCCGGGCCGCGGCCAGCGCGGCGGGCACACCCGGCACCGCCTCCGGCCCGACGTACACCACGCCGTCGAGGTCCAGCAGCGCCACGTCGTGGACCGACGTGGGCGGTTCCGCGGTCCCGGCGGCCAGGGACGGGAGTGCGGAGGCGGTCACGGGGTGGCCCCCGACCGTCGGGCCCGGACACCGCGCAGGGCCCGCGAGTAGTGGGTCACGTCCGGGCGCATGGCCACGGCGAGGGCCAGGTGCTCGGCGGCCAGGTCCAGGTCACCGGCCCGGCTGGCGGCCAGCCCCAGGCCGAACTGCGCGTAGTCGTCTGTCGGGTTGCGGCTGATCAGCTCGCTGAAGGTCCCGATGGCCTCGTCGTAGCGCCCGGCGTCGTACTGGGCCCGGGCCAGCGCCTCGAGCAGGCTGCGCGACCCGGGTTCGGCCTCGGCGGCGCGGGCGAGGAGGGTCGCCGCGGCCTCCGGGTCACGGTTGGCCAGCAGTCGCAGCCCGCGCTGGTACCACTCGTACACACCGCCCTCGGGAGCCCCCGTGTCACCCACTCCTGCCCCCTCGGTCCGGGTGGTGCCTCCAGCCGGCGCCCGCACCGCCGGCCCGCTGTCGGGACCGGCCGCGACGGCGGACCGTTGTGCACCACTCCTACGATCCTCATCGTGCCCTCGTCGTCGGCGGACTCCCCGCACCCCGCAGCGACAGGGCTCGACGTCCGGCCCTTCCGCGCCCTGACCTACCGGCAACGAGACCCCGGACACCTGGCCCGGGTGAGCTCGCCAGCCTACGACCTGGTGACGCCGGATGGGCGGGAGCGCCTGGCCAAGGCCGATCCGCACAACATCGTCCGCCTGATCCTCCCCCGCGTCGCGCCGGCTCCGGGCGACGCCGGCGCGGATGGACTGCGGCGGTCGGTCGAGCAGGCGGCCCGGACGCTGGGCGAGTGGCGGGCCGCCGGGGTGTTGGAGCGGGACGATGACCCGGCGCTGTGGGTCTACGAGATGCGCTCCCCCGACGGGGCGGCAGCCACGGTCGGCTGGCTGGCCGCCGTCGGCCTGCCCCCGCCCGGGTCCCGGGCCGTGCTGCCCCACGAGGACACCTACCCGGTCGCCGTGGAGGGCCGCCGGGCACTCCTGGCCGCGACGGGCACCGACCTGGAGCCGATCGTCCTGGCCCACGATCCCGACCCCGAGGTGTCCCGGCTCACCGCCGCCGTGAGCGCGGGGCAACCGACCCTGGTGGTGACCGACGCCGACCAGGTCCGGCACACGCTGTGGCGGGTCACCGATCCCGGCCTCCTGGAACGGGTGGCCGCCGGCCTCGCCCGTACCGGCGCGGTCATCGCCGACGGGCACCACCGCTTCGCCGCCGCCCAGGCGCACGCGCGGGCTCGACCCGACGTCCCCGGCGCGCAGGCCATCCTCGCCCTCGTGACCCCCATGGGGCCGGGCGGACTGCGCGTGCACGGCATCCACCGGGTGCTCCCGGACCTGCCACTGGACGAGGCGATGGGCCGGGCCACCGGCGGCTTCGCCGTGGGTGAGCTCGAGGTCACCGACGGCGGGACGGTCGCCGTCGCACGCCGGTGGCTGGCCGACCCCGGGGAGTCCGGCCTGCTGGTCAGCGACGGCGACCGCCTGGTGCGGCTGGACCGCCCGACGGAGGAGGTGCGGGCCGCCGTCCCCGCCCAGGCGCCGAGCGCCTGGCGGGCGCTCGACGTCGTGCTCGCGCACCACGGGCTGTTCCAGACGCTGTGGGACCGCGGGGACGACACCGGGTCGGTCGCGGTCGCCCACACGCTGGAGGAGGCGCTCAGCGGCGCACGGGCGCGTCACGGGGTCACCGTCCTGCTGCGGGCTCCCTCGCCGGCCGACGTCGCCGCGGTGGCGCGGGCGGGTGCGCGGATGCCTCGGAAGTCGACGCTGTTCGTCCCCAAGCCGCGCACCGGCCTGGTGCTCCGCCCGCACACGGACTGACCGGGCACTCACGCGGTCGCGACCGCTGTGCCGCCGGACGAGCGGGGCACCTTGCGGCCGCGCCGGCAGTTGACCTCGCACACCGACGCGGTGCCGTGAGGGGTGCGCCAGAAGCGGCGCTGCAGCGCCCCCTCGACCTCCACGACGTCACCCGGCTCCCAGGCGGCGACCCGGCGCTGCAGCGCCCGGTCATAGGTGATGCAGCTGAGGACGTCGACCGACTGGCCGCGCGCCCGGGGCTCGGGGCGGCGCACCACCAGCCGGAAGGTGACCAGCGTGTCCCCGCTGGGGAGGGTGCGCAGCTCCGCGGGGGCCGAGAGCCGCCCGCGGAGCACCACGTCGTTCCGATCGATGACTGCCACGCTCATGACGGCAGCCTGGCCGCCGACACGGTCGTGGCACAGGCTCCGCGCCCGCCTGTGGAACGCCGCACCCGGTGTGGACGGGTGCTGGCCCTGTGTCGGTGGTCAGTGCTGCCCGGGGTCCTCCGGCGGGTCGATCTCGCCCAGCAGCTCGGCCACCTCGGCCTCGATGTCCTCCTCGAGCACCGGCTCCTGGTCGTCGTCCGTCTCCGGAATCGGCGGCGTGGACGACCCGGCCCCGAGCTCCGCGGCTGCCTGGGGCTCCGGGATCGCCTCGGGCGCCGGGGTCGGCTCCTCGCCGGGCAGCTCCTCCTCGGAGAACTCCACGTCCGGCTCCTCGGGGGTGTGCGCGGCGACGACCTCGGACCACTCGCGGGCGAGTGCCGCCTCGCCGGCCGCCTCCAGGAGATCGGCGTAGGCGCCGGCCAGGCGCAGCGTCGCGGGGTCGCCGAGGTCGACCGACTCCGGACGCGGCCGGCCACCGAGGGCCGCCTCCAGCACCAGCCGGGCCGCGGGGAGCTCGCCGAGGTCCTGCCGGGCGCCGGCCTCCACCAACCGCAACTCCACCGTCTCCGCGGCGTCCGGGCCCTCGTCCAGCGCCTCCCGCACGAGGCGCAGCGCCACCTCCGGCCTCCCCAGCGCGCGCTCACAGTCGGCGAGGACGGCGCGGTAGCCCTCGTCGCCGCTCATCCGCCGGTAGGCGCGCAGCTCCCGGGCGGCCTCGGCGTAGTCGCCTGCGTGGTATGCGGCCACCCCGACCGCCTCGCGCACGACCGCGAGCCGTGAGGCGCGGTCCCGCGCCGCGCGGGCGTGCGCGAGCGCCTCGGCCGGGTCGTCGTCGACGAGCGTGCCCGCGGCGACGAGGTGCGCGGCCACGCGGGTGGCGTTGCGCGGATCGAGCCCACGAAGCGCCTGACGGACCGACGCGTCGAGGTCGCGCGGGTCGGCCCACTCGGGGATCTCCGGGCCCGGAAGCACCGGCGGCGTGCGGTCGGCCCGGGCGCTCGAGGGAGGACGGCCCGGTCGTTCCGCCGAGGGGCGGCGGTCCCGCCAGTCCCCGCCGGCACCGCCAGCGCGCTGTGGACGACGTTCCTGCCAGGACCCACCCGCCGCCGCGCCGGGACGCCGCGGACGGTCTCCGGCCGGACGCCTGTCCTGCCAGCCGCCCCGCTCCGGCTCGGCGGGCCGGCGACGCTCGCCGGCCGGCTGATCCGCGGGAGGACGTCGGTCGCCCGAGCTCCCCCGAGGCCCGCCGCTCCGCTGCCAGGTGCCCCGGTCACCTCCGGTGCTGTCACCTTCGGGACGGCGGTCACGCCAGTTCCCGCGGGCGTCGCCGGGTCGCTGTGGGCGGTCCCGCTGCGGGCGCCGGTCCTGCCACGCCCCGCGGCCCTCGGCCGCCCCCTGGGGGCGGTCAGCTCCGGGACGGCTGTCACGCCAGTCCCCGCGGGCGTCGCCGGGTCGCTGTGGGCGGTCCCGCTGCGGGCGCCGGTCCTGCCACTCCGACCGTGGTCCCCCCGCGCGGGGCGCGCCCTCGCGCTGCGGCCGATCCCGCCGATGCGGCTGGTCGGCCTGTGGCCGACGGTCACCCTGGGGCCGGCGGTCCCGCCAGTCGCCCCCCGCCCCGGCGGACCGTTGCCCCTGAGCGCCCTCTGGACGGTCGCCGTCACGACGCTCCTCCCTCGACCGGCGGTCCTGCCCGTCATCGCGACGCGGCCGGCCGGCCCCCGCCCCACCACCGGTGGGACGCCGCCCCGGGTAGCCACCCTGGCCGCCGGACCCCCCGGAACGTGGGTACCCGGGGCGCTGCGGCCGCCCCTGGCCGCCGCTGCGGCCGCCGCGCGGACCGCCCTGTCCACCGGCGCCGCCAGCGCCTCGTCGGGGAGAAGTCATGGCTGTCTGCGTACCTCGATGCTGACTGCAGCACTCACCGGTGCCGAGATGGGATCCCCTGGAAACACGAGAACGGGGGTCAGAGCCACGTGGCTCTGACCCCCGTTCCGTGAATGGTTGTCCGGCGGCGTCCTACTCTCCCACCCCGTCTCCAGGGCAGTACCATCGGCGCTGAGAGGCTTAGCTTCCGGGTTCGGAATGGTACCGGGCGTTTCCCTCTCGCCATGGCCGCCGTAACGCT